>JAAEOP010000187.1 GCA_024223125.1 Chloroflexota bacterium | reverse complement strand
TCCGTCAATTGGGCTACGGCTGCCAGACGTTCCTGTTGCAGAACACGCGCCTGGATCGCTCGTTCCCCGGTCACGTCCCGCAGAAGGATCATCCAGCTTGCCAAATCAGTTTCGCCGGCAATATTTCGGGCAGCCACCTGCATTGTATAGGTGCGAGAACCCGACAATTTAACTTCAAACCATTGGTCACTGTCAGCCTGGTTTAGAATTGCCTCCAGGGGATGAGGCCCTACTTGAGAGAGCGTCTCACCTACGTCTATATTTGTTAAGGCAGTCAAGTAAGCTTGCGCCTTTAGATTGACTATTTTGATCCGGCGCTCAGCATCCAACAGCAGGATCCCATCTTGTACGTTGTCCATAAGCCGTTGAAATTGCCGGGTTTGTTGTTGGTTTTCCTGAAACAAGCGGGCATTGTCAATGGCTATTGCCGCACTTGCGGCCAGCGACTCCAGCAATGTTTGATCCACAGGCCTAAAGTAATCCGCAACCTCGTGTAACATATGAAGCGCGCCAATTACCTCTTTTTTAATCCGCAAAGGAACGCTGAGAATGGAGCGCAAT
>JAAEOP010000186.1 GCA_024223125.1 Chloroflexota bacterium | reverse complement strand
CCATCGATTTTCAGAACCGGAACGACCTTGGAAATCATGCCCTTCATTTTCATCTTATACGCCGACCACATTTCACAGGAAACGCAGTTCCACATGGCATCTTCCATGGTTAAAAACCATGGTAGAAAATCAGATGACCCGCCAGCCGGGGATGACCCATGTTTGGGACCAGCCTGACCAAAGATAGCAAGATCGGATGATACAGCAAGGTCACATGCCAGACCGATTTCCTGGCCGCCGGCAACCCTCATACCGTTTACTCGACAGATGGTAGGTTTATGGCAGGCGAGAATCGCATCGACCATATGGTTGAATAGCTCCATGTATTGGGCGTATTCTTCGGGTCTCCTGGAATAGTATTCAGAATATTCTTTTGTATTTCCCCCGGTGCAAAAGGCATACGGGCCGGTTCCAGTAAAAACAACCGCAATAACGCGCCTGTCTAAAGACGCATTTTCAAACCCGGCGATTACGCCCTTAACCATATCGGTGGTATAAGAGTTATATTGCTTGGGATTGTTCAGCGTGATCCATGCGGTATAAAGCCCCTCAACAACATTTCCTTT
>JAAEOP010000185.1 GCA_024223125.1 Chloroflexota bacterium | reverse complement strand
GGTTCGTGAGGATCAAAGGTCTCAATTTGCAAAAACCAGTTGTCGGCCTGGTGGTTGGTGCGGATGAAGTCCAGGCCCAGGTTAAAGGTTTTTGTTTGAGACTGCTCCTCCGGGGTGGGCATATAGCTGCGGTTAATCCAATCCTGGTCCCACATGCGGCCAGCCTGCTCAGCAGAGGTATCCCCCGATGGTTTGCGGGTAAGGGGCGGATTATCAGCAGGAGGGTTGACATGCGCTTTCCAATGATCACCTTCCTGGCCCCGCACAAACTCAAAACTACTATATCGACTGTGGTAGGTTGCGCCACCATCCTCAAAATAGTGCGGATGGTCGGTGATCAGGTGGGTATAGATACCGTTGGTTTTGAGGATTTCGGGCATTGAGTCGTCAAAGGGTTCAATAGGGCCCCAGCTTCGATGCAGGAAGTTATAACGGCCGGTGTGTAGCTCTCGGCGGGCGGGCATACAGGGCGCGCTGCCCAGGTAGCAGTTATCAAACGTGACTGTTCTTTCGGCCAGCCGCTTGAAATTGGGGGCCTCGACCCAATCACAGCCATAGGGCGGCAGCATTCGCCGGTTGAGCGAGTCGAACATGACCATAATGGCTTTCATAACAAATGCCTCAAGATAAGGTTTCGTCTGACTGATTCCACCTCATTACCACGCTCCTGCGTGGTAATGTCTGCCCGGAGGCGTGCCAACGCTGGAGCATTGGCACGAGAAGGTCGACGGGGGTGAATAATTACCTAAGATAAGGTTTAATCCGACTGACCTTTGTGCAAATCTTTGTTGAAGCTGTTCACGAGGACCGAACTGAGCGTTTCATGGTGAACAACTGCTCCCTCTCTTTTTAGGGAGGCGATGGCGGTGTCGACCCAATCAAATTCTGCATAGGCAATAATGGCGGAACTGCCCGGATGGAGACCCTTTTTGATGTTTTCTATCATCTTGTCGGGAACGCCCCGGTCGATGACGCTGGCCGCGACCCCACCTGTGGCCGCACCGGCTACACCACCAATAACCGCCCCAACGGGACCACCCAATAGGCCGATGACCGCGCCACTAATGGCTCCAAAAACCCGACCCTGTTTCGATTTAACATCTCCAACGTCCTTAATCACAATATCGCCTTCTTTTGGCTTGACAATTGTGGCGGCAGCGTCAATGTACAGAACCCCTTCTTTGGCCGCTTCCTGAAATCCTTTTAAAACTTCACCTGCTTTTGCTTCATCATTTTCAAAAGTGGCTACAATTAACTCAATTGATTTCATAGTATTACTCCTCTGAAAATAAAGGTTTGGAAGGAGTCCAAAGTGCACTTTGGACTCCTTATTTTTATTCTCGTTGTCGTCCCATTGGGACTGTCGCACTCCCTGTTCATTGCTCATCATTGGCAGATGTCTCATAAGT
>JAAEOP010000184.1 GCA_024223125.1 Chloroflexota bacterium | reverse complement strand
TAATTTTAACCCGCCATGAACAAGGCGCTGGTTTTATGGCAGCCACAATTGGCCGCTTAACAGGCAAACCGGGAGTTTGCCTTGCCACTTTAGGGCCCGGCGCTACCAATTTAGTGACCCCGGCAGCTTATGCGAACTTAGGCGCTATGCCCATGCTTATGATCACAGGGCAAAAGCCGATAAAGAAAAGCAAACAAGGCCGCTTCCAAATTATTGACACTGTCGATATGATGCGTCCCATTACCAAATATAGTAAGCAAATTGTTAATGGTAACAGTATTCCATCTATGACGAGAGAAGCCTTCAGGATAGCTCAGGAAGAGCGCCCGGGAGCTGTGCATCTGGAACTGCCGGAAGATATTGCTGCTGAAGAGTGTGAGGAGCGTATATTTGAGGTGGTTGGCTACCGGAGACCTGACGCAGATGATCAGGCCATCATAAAAGCTGCCGAGATGGTCAATGAAGCAAAGATGCCTTTAATTCTGATAGGCGCTGGGGCTAATCGAAAGCGAACAGGCAAGGCGCTTCAGAAATTGATTGAAGCAACTCAAATTCCTTATTTTAGCACTCAAATGGGTAAAGGGGTAGTTGATGCAAGGCATCCTCAATACTTAGGAACAGCAGCATTGTCAGATAATGATTTTCTACACTGCGCAATTAATCGGGCTGATTTGATTATTAATATTGGTCATGATGTAATAGAAAAGCCGCCTTTTTTTATGACTAATCGCCAAAAAGTTATTCATATTAACTTTTTTCCAGCTCATGTAGATGATGTTTATTTCCCTCAACTCATTATAGTAGGCGACATTGCTAGTTCTGTAGAACATCTTGCCCATCATATTAAAGAGAAGAATACTGTGACCCTCACCGGCAGCACTCTCACCGGGAACTCCACTAGCGGCAATCTCGCTAAGGGCGGCGGCATCTCTAGCGACGGCGGCACCGTGACCCTCACCGGCAGCACTGTCTCCGGGAACTCCACTAGCGGCAGTTTCGCCGACGGCGGCGGCATCTTTAACGGCGGCGGCACCGTGACCCTCACCGGCAG
>JAAEOP010000183.1 GCA_024223125.1 Chloroflexota bacterium | reverse complement strand
CCGGGGAAGGGATACTCTTTATAATAGGGTTGGTTGGGGAATTCAACAGCCTGATATCGCCGTAGGCCGTAAGTAATTTGCTGGCCAACGTAAGGCGTGAGGTTATCAATTTCAGCCTCTATAAAAAAATCCGGCGGGGCTAAATCTTCGCTGCCGGGAGATTGGGCCAACAGGGTTCGCCCAAAACAGGCAAAGAAAAAGAGAACACCAAGAAGCCCTAAGAGTAGCGCAACTAATCTGGTTAAGGCTTTTCCGATTTTTAGATCCTCCCAAAATTCATGAATAATGATAGTTTTATAGCTAGAGATATACTAGAATTAGGGCGGAAAAGCTTAAGCATTCCCACAAATTGCTGTCTTGTGTTTCAAACCGGGCAGATGTAAAAAGATTTTGGGAACATTATTTTTTCGGGAATGCCTAATATACTTAATCTATAGAGGCTATTGCCCATAACACGCCCGGGTAAAAGCCAATAAATGCCGGTGAAATTCATCCGTAGCCTTCATGTAGCTGGCGTGTCCGGCACCAACCAAAACCACTTTCTTTGCCTGCGGCATCAGTTTGCACAACAGGTCAGCCTGCTCTACAGGTATGATGCGATCGTTGCTTCCCCAAATGGCCAAGGTTGCTAATTTATTCCCCTTAAGCTGCTTCTCAAAGTGTGCGATACCAACCGGCGCCACGGCCACAAAGCCGGTCAATTTGTCCGGCTGGGTCGCGATCACCGGCAGGCTGTACCGGCCACTCATCGACGGAGCCACCAGAATCGGTTGCTGAAGATGTAATGTGTCTATCGCTTCAATAAGAAATTCCCCCGGGGCTCCGGATGCCTGTTCCGACCGTCCGAATCCCGGCAAATCAAGCGCCACCGCGCGATATCCTTTGCTAGCCAATAGGGTTAAGGTATTTAGCTCTTGCCAGGTTTGGCTGCTAAAGCTGGCTCCGTGTAGCAACAAAATTG
>JAAEOP010000182.1 GCA_024223125.1 Chloroflexota bacterium | reverse complement strand
CTTGATTTTTGCGGCTATTTGTTGTATCTTTTGCCAAAAGCTCATTGGCGGCTCCTATCACCTTTAGATGGTTTTGTTAGATAGAGGCCATTTTACTCATTCTCTCTGCTTTCCCAAAAGATCCCCCCCGTCCCGCCTTAAGCCGATACCCTGGAAATCACCAACGCGGTTCACCCCCACGTGTGTGGGGAATACAACAATAACGAGGAAAAACACCCAACACCTTACGGTTCACCCCCACGTGTGTGGGGAATACGATGTGATGGCTTGCAGTATTGCGGCTTTCTGCCGGTTCACCCCCACGTGTGTGGGGAATACGTGGCTGGATAGACCCTGCTGTGGTAGGGAAACGGTTCACCCCCACGTGTGTGGGGAATACTTGGGCCAGGGCATTTCGCTCCTCGTGTTCCCGCGGTTCACCCCCACGTGTGTGGGGAATACCTTAAAAAACCACCTTGCCTGTTGCCTGCTGCTGGTTCACCCCCACGTGTGTGGGGAATACGTCCATTTTTATCCGCCGTTTATTTGCCATTAGCGGTTCACCCCCACGTGTGTGGGGAATACTGGCGGGCCACTGTGAGAGGCGCGTTGCTCAACGGTTCACCCCCACGTGTGTGGGGAATACGCATCTGGAATTAGACCTATTGGTATCCTCTGCGGTTCACCCCCACGTGTGTGGGGAATACACCAACCGGACCAGGAAGGTGTCGCCGCTTAATATTTGACGGCAAAAACCTTGGTAAGCTTTATTTTATACTGCATTAGAGACAATATCAAGAATTTACATCTGTTGCCGGTTTCGAGGTTCGGGTGGCCTTGGTTTTACGTATTAACCACAATCCTTCAAACTCAACCGGGGTCCGATCCGTGTCGCCCCAGGTCCGGATATCGAAACGTTGTTCGGTATTGGTTGACCAAATTTGAATCAGGCCGCCCTGACCTTTGCGATCTTTAATACATTTTTCCCACAATCGATCTCGAACCATAGCCGATACGTGGCCGACAAAAACACCGGGCCGGGGTTCGATGAGCCAGCGGGTCAATTCACCGCGCAACGAGGCCGGCACCTTTTCCAAAATCATAACTACCATAGCGTATTCCTTCCACTGTTACAAAGCCAACTATTAATCAACCTTCGGGCCTGATTTGGGATCCCACCAGGGGGCCGGCGCAGCCGGGTCGGTATCAGGATCAGGCGCGTTATCGGAGGGTAAATTACTTGTGTCCAACAGACCATCGATATCGGGCAAAATCCGGTTCAACAACCGCTGGCTCTTAAAGGCTTCCCGGCAGCCCCGCCGGACCCGCTTGTATAAATCGTGCGTGCCCAGCGATACGGCCCAAAATGCGACCGGAATGGTGATTTCGGCCTTATACAAATCGGCGATATCGTAAACAAAAGAAAGTTGTTTGCCGGTGTGTATGAAACCCAGAGCGGGCGAGTAGCCGCCGGAGACAATGGCTGCATGGCACAACCCGTTAAGCAGAGCATTAGCCGTGGACAAGGCCCGATTAATGGGATCGCTGTTGTTCCAATTCTGGCGATCGTAGCGCCGGCCATGCCATTCCACCCCAAATTCCCGGCCGGCGGTGGCGTAAGCATCCCTGACCCGGGCGCCTTCCTTGCCCCGAATCTGTTGGAGGCTTAAATCCGGGTCCAACGATTCAGCAAAACGGATTTCGTACATGCGCCGGACAACCATTAGCCGTTTTTGCGGATCGCCGGCCAGCTCGGCCTGGCGCAGCAAGTGATAGGCTTTCCGGGTTTCGCCGCTGCCCTGAGCATACATACGGGTGCCGTCTTCGCCGCTCCAAACGACCAGACAGCCGTTATCGGCCAGGGCTTTGACCGCGGCGTGGGTCACGGTGGTGCCCGGCCCCATCATCAGCACCGACAGCGCGGCGGCGGGGATGGGGGTGATGCCTTTATTTTTGTCGATAAAGGCCACCGATTTGCTGTCTTGTTCCAGGCGGCCGTGTTCCAGATAGAGATAGCTCAGGCTATCCCGGAGTTTGGGTAGTTCTTGTAAGTTGCGCATAAATACCTCCGTTGGTTTGTTAAAGTATAGGTGCAACGCACTTCACGAAGCGCCCTACAAGTAAAAATTTTGACTGTGTTGGGCAGCTATTTGCAAGAAAAAGCGATTTACTAAGTGCGTCGCACCTGAGCCTGAAGTTCAGTTGACGGATCACCAGGGTTTTTTGATCGAATTGGTTTGAGGCTATTATTGATGTACAATAAAGACTCAATTATAAGCACACTTATTTACATCATTTCAAGGTCAGAAAGCGAAAACAGATGGCGCTTCAAACCAAATCGAAGCGGATAAACGTGACGATCCCCATCAGTCTGTTGGAAGAATTAAAGGCATTTGTGCCTAAACGGCAGCGTAATCAATTTATTGTATCAGCCCTGGCCCAGGAAGTGCGCCGCCTAAAGCTGCAAAATGCCTTGCAAGAGTCAAGCGGCAGTTGGACAGCCCAGGACTATCCCGAACTGGCGACCGGGCTCGACATCGAAACCTACGTCCGCGAGATGAGAGCCGGCTACCGGCCCCGTTCCTGGGACGAATTGGCCGAGGCTGAGCCTGATGCCTGACTATCTACTGGACACCAACATCCTCATCTACCAGCTTCGGGGCAATCAAAAAATCAACCAACTCCTGTTCGATCTCAATCAGCAAGCGCATTTGACCATCTCAGCCATCGCCCGCACCGAAATTTTGGCCGGGATGCGTCCCAACGAGGAAGAACCAACCCTGGCCTTGCTCAACTCGCTGGTGACCCTGCCCCTTGACTCGGCTGTCGCCGACCGGGCCGGACGCCTGATCTACCAATATGGCCGCCAGGGTTTACAACTAACCATCGCCGATGCGTTGATTGGGGCCACCGCCCTGGAACACCGGCTGATTCTGGTGACGACCAATGCCAAACATTTCCCTATGCCGGAGCTGCAACTCCACCTGGTCAAGCAAAGCGAGTTGTAACCCCTTCACGCCCGCGCCAGCGACAGCAAACCACAGCCAAAGGCTTTTGAGGGGCCGATGCCGCTTTTTATCGCTGCCAACAAGTTGTCGGGCTGAATGACTTCCAGATATCCATCAAACTGAACGGTGTAGAGGGTGATGGGTTTTGCTCCTTTTTGCTTCCAGATTTTTTGGCTTTGCGATTGGCTGATGGCCGCAGATAACAGCTTGAATCCGGCAGTTTCGGCCCGTTTTTGCAGCCAGTTGATTTGTTCTTCTTCTCGAAGCAGAGGAACACGGTTGCTGTTAAGACGTTCTCCGTTTTCATTGCGCCGCACTTTTTTAAGGGTGGGGTTGGCCACGAGCCGAAAGCTGAGAGCTTGTCCCACTTGTAACGGTAAATCCACCTGTTTAACGGCAGGATTGGGCAACGGGTCTACCGGGAGCAGATAATCTGGGTTTATGGGCGACCAGTCCGGCTTCAGGGTTGATTGCACTAGCAAGGTAGCGCCCCAGTCTCTTATATCGAGCCGGTGCAGCACATCGCCCTTTTCCCGTTTTACATCATCGAAAAAGCCGCGCATGACCATTTGGTGAACTTTGTAGGGGTTGGCGATGATGTTGCGCCATACCTGCCGGTTAGCCGAGTTTAGCTGTAATCGAGAAAGATACATTAGGAGGCCTCCTGTTCATGGGAGACCTTAAAGGCTTCAGAAACCTTTGAGGTCTGCTTTGAGTAGAATGGCGGGAAGGCAGGAACAATTTGGACGGTCAATGATATTTGTTGCAGATAGTGATGTCCATAGAGCCGTTTTGATCTGGATATGATCTCGTGCCGCTGCCGGATGGCCCCCTGAGTTACAGAACTGCCTACTATTGCCGGTTTTTGCATCGTTTTTTCTTCGTCCGTTTCCGGCTTGTACCAGTTCCAACTTTGCAAGGCCGACTCAACAGATGTGTGTTCCTCCACACCTTCAAAGAGGGGGCGGCTGGGCGGGCAGGATTTGCGCCCCAAATAGATCACCCAATGAGGATTTTGCACGGCGTTTGCCAATTGCTCAATCGTAGTCGTATTGGATCGAACAGCTACCAGGAATGAGGCATCATGCAAATAAGCTCGTTCTGTAATTTCTGTGTGCGGCTGGCCGCCGGGCGTTTTTTTGGCTTTTCCCTCTGCGGTAAGAAGTTGCGGCGTATCATATCCGCCGCCAACGGTATGATAGTCGTCTATCATTACGCCGGGCTTGTCAATACGCACGCCCATTTCAATTTGCTGGGAGAGTTGTCTGATGGGTTCATCCTGGTTGTAGCCCAAGGCGCAGGCAAGCAGCCCCACTACGCCCGATTTGGTGGGATAGGGGGCGGTATCGCGAATGCTCCAACGCCCGCGCTCTCCCCACGATTGTAAGGGGCCTTCAAGTCGTAAAAATAATGTGTTAGCCATCATGCTACTCCGGCAATTGTTGAGCTAACCATTGTTGCAGATTAGACAGCGATTCTTGCGCCTCGGCATCCGAGACTTGTTGACCGTTGACCGCCATATAAGCGTTTACGCCGTTCATGCCGTAAGCCCGACGTAATTTTTCACGATAGCCGCTTAACGCTTTGATAGCTGCATCCATAAGCGAGTCCTGACGGGTTTGGCTAACCGGTTTAACAAATGCGTTGGCGTAGCTTACCGGCAAGTTTCGTTGCTGAACTTCAACCAGAATTAAATCGGGCAGGTTGTGGGCGGCAAAGCTATTCTGTTTGCCGCTGGGCTGGGCAATAGTAGTAGCTTCCAGTAGCGCCAAAACAGACTGTTGGGCAATTTCTTCATCGCCGCCCAGATTGGTAAGCAATTGTTCCCAGTGGACGTTAAGGTATTTGTAGTGGGTAGCGCTGTTGAACTCAACATCGCCAATCATCCCCGCGCCAGATTCGCCGGAGATGTCATCTACGGCGGTGAAGTAATCAAACTCCTGGGCTATGGCATTAGCAGTGAGGGTATGGGCGACCTGCACTGCCGCTTGCATGTCTTCAAAGGCGGCGGAAGTGGTCATTCGGCCAAACATCGCCACATCCACTGAGCGGGGAACGCTGCTGCCTAAAACTTTGGTAATGTCGGCAATCTTTTCCTTTTTCCATTTTTGGTCGCCCAATTCCTGATATCTTGCCAACAGTTTTTCCGCCAGCGGTTTCAGTTCATTGAGACTGATAAAGATAAGCTGTTTGGTTTCAATTTCGCCCTCTTCTGATTTAGACGCGCCCCCTTTGTCAGATTCGCGCCCAATTTCGGGAATGCGAATAACGATGGCTTCTCTGATTTTTTCATCTGCGCCCAAGGCGGCCAACTCATTGTCAATTAAGCCGGGTAAGCGTTTGGTGCGGGTTGCCAGCAGTCCCGCATCCTTGAAGGCTTCGGCAAAGGTGACAGAATGGCGGATACTGCGTTTCAGGCATTGACTGGAGATGCGCCCGCGCTTTACACCGCCAAACATAGCATCTTTTGGCGAGCCGGTATCGTCGCGGTTGAGATTGTTGGGGGCATAGTTTTGTAACATATGGATTTGAATAAGCATTATTAGTCTCCTCGTGATAATGGTTAAAGTTGGTTACTTGTGTAAACTTTATCGGGCAAAAAACGAACGCGCCCACTGTTGTTGAACAAACCGTTTTTCGTGATTCCAGTTAAGCATATCCTTTAATAGCCGCCCCCAATCTACGGGGATACGATTG
>JAAEOP010000181.1 GCA_024223125.1 Chloroflexota bacterium | reverse complement strand
TCTGAGGGGTGTATAAGCTGCACATGCTCAATGCGATGCGGCAGGCGACCGCCGGCGGTATCGGGTTGAAATTCGCTCATGACGTTGATAACTTCTCGTACAGCCCGATCGCCAATGGCGTGGATAGATATGGGAAACCCGGCTTTATCGGCTTGTACGGCCAGTTCCCATATCTCGTCGGCAGGGGTAACGGCCAGCCCGCGGTTATCGGGGCTGCCTTCAAAAGGTTCCAGCATCAGGGCTGTCTGCGAGCCCATTGTCCCGTCGGCAAAGGCTTTGACGTGGCCTATCCAGAGTCGGTCATCGCCAAAGCCGGGTTGCAGGCCCAGAGTCGCCGCTTCGGCTAGAAAATCGCTGGCAATATGCATATGAACCCGCAGATTGAGCGCGTTGTCACGGCGTAGCTTTTGCCACAAATGAAAGCTCTGGCGGCCCTCGCGCTCAACACGCAGGTCGTGAATACCGGTTAAACCCAGCCGGTGAGCTTGGGCGACGGCCTCCTTAAGCCAGATATACAATGTATCGAATTTTGGCCGGGGAACATGCTGTTCAACCAGCCGGATGGCGTTCCATTCACGCAGAATGCCGGTGGGTTCGCCGTTGGCATCATGCTCAATCCGGCTTTCGGGGGGATCAGGGGTTTGGCGGGTGAGGTTGGCCTGTATCATCGCGGCGTTGTTGACCCACCAAGTGTGCATATCAACCCGGGCCAGCACTACCGGCGTATGAGGGGCTATTTCGTCCAGTAAGGCGGCGGTGGGCTGCACATCCCACTTATTTTCATCCCAGCCCCAACCTTGTACCCACTGGCCCGGCTCGGCTTGCTCGACAGCCTGACGCACCAGTTGACGCACTTCGTCAAAATCGCTAAGGCCAAACAGGCTGATTTGTTTGGAGCGAATGGCGACCTGCAGGAAATGAACGTGAGCGTCAATGAGGCCGGGCAGAATCAATCGCCCTCCGGCGTCGATGGTTTTTGTGTTGGAACCGGATAAGGCCAGCACTTCATCATTGCTGCCAACCGCTAAAATGTGACCCTTGGCGCAGGCCACGGCCTCAACCCAGGGCTGGGCCGGATCTACGGTGTAAATTTGGGCATTGTGGAGAATTAGATCTGCTTTCACTGGTGAAAGCCCCCCTTTCATCGCTTGATTAGAGTCAATTTCATATGACTTCATACCTGCTTTTGACAGCTTTTGTGCTTCTCAGCTTTTATTATGCCAATAAAGCTCTTTAATTTAGTACGAAGTCATTTGAGATTGACTCTAGTTTGCCCGGTGGCTTGCAAAGCGGCTTACTTTTGCAAAACCATTATATACTAACTTTGCCAAACAGACAGCTTCAAATGTAGGAATACCGCCGGTTAATGGAGGCATATGGTGCCGTGGTTGCTGGCGAAGTCAACCTGACTGACTTTTGCATAATTTTGTTGGCGCAATTGACCTCAATTAAAAGGAAGGCACGATGCCCTTTTCTTTTAAAGTATTTTTATCCCAACTCTACATCCACATCTTCATTCAGCCGTTGGTAGACCTTTTTCAGCATCCATTCGCGTACGGTGTCGCCAAATTCTGCATCATCAAGAATTTTAGCGAAGATTTCCTGATTTTGGTCCATTCGGCCAATTAAGGCGTTCAGAAATTCTTCCTCAAAGCCGTATCTAAAGTTTTCAATGGTATTGCTTTTGGCTTGTTGGGAGAGCGTTTCATTGGCTGCTAACTCTTCC
>JAAEOP010000180.1 GCA_024223125.1 Chloroflexota bacterium | reverse complement strand
TGATGACTGGCTGAGTAAATTGTCAGACAAATTTTTGGGTGATGTGTTGGCGTACCCGGCCATCACCAACTACACCAACCAGAAGAACGCCGAAGATAGCAGCTACGCTAAAATTACAAGTTCTGATGTGATTGAAGTGGGTGCAAAAATTTATATCCCCACCCCGGAAGAGGCCGAAGCTTACTTTGCCGGCTCCGCCGAAAGCTTTGGCTCCGGTACAATGAAACTTGGGGCGATTGTACCTCTGTCTGCGCCGGGTTCGGTCACAGGCGGCACGGCTATGAAAGCCGCGTATGAAATTGCCCTGGAAGAGATCAATGCCGCGGGCGGTGTTTTAGGCCAGCAAGTTGAATTTATCCTGCTTGACAGCGAAGGTTTGCCTGAGCGCGGGGCCACCGCTATGGAACGCCTGATCAACCAGGAAGGCGTTGTAGCCGTAGCCGGCGCTTACCACAGCGCTGTTGGCTTGGCCGCTAAAGAAGTGGCTCACGACAACCACATTCCCGTTGTCTTTGCCGAACCCTGGAATGATGATATTACCGGCTCTGGGTACGAAGAAGTATTCCGCATTGCGCCCCGTTCTTCCGACGTTGCCGGCGTTGACGTTGATTATATTGCCACCCTGAATCCCAGTGTTGTGCATATTATGACAGAAAACACCGGCTATGGCATTCCCGCGGCTGAAATTACCACCGAAAAATTTGATGCGCTTGGCATTGCCTCTGAAACTTTCTTTGCCGATATTGGCACGCTGGACTTTGCCCCGGTTATTGAGCGCATGAAAGCCGGCACCCCCCCCGACGTTATCTTGGTGCTGCTAACCGGCGAAACCGGCTTTAACTTTGAGCAGCAAGCGGCGGAAGCCAGCTTTGGCCCGGAAGAGGTCATTACGGTTTGTAACCAGGCCGCCTCAGACAGCGATTCGTTCTGGGCGGCGGTACCCGATGGCCGCCTGTGCCTCTACCACGCCATTGGCCTGCCCACCGCGCTCTGGACTGACGCCACCAAAGCGTTTGCCGAAAAGTACGTGGCGGCAACCGGCCGCGCCCGCCCCGAATCTTACGCGATGGAAGCGTACGACTCCCTGTGGATGATTGCCCAAGCCATCAATGCTGCCGGCTCTACCGACCCGGACGCCATCATTGCCGCGCTGGAAGCCATTGATTACAATGGGGTTTTGGGCAACGTTACCTTTGAGTACGGCAGCAACAACCCCGTACCGGACGATCAACCCGCCAGCGTCTGGCATCAAAATATGAACCCGGCGGTAACCATTGTTCAGTTCCAGGAAACCGGCGAAAGCGCCGCTGATCTAACCGTTGTTTTCCCCGAGACCTACAAAACCGGCGATCAGCTCTTCCCCGGTCAATAATCATTACGCATAAGCGTCAGGCAGCTTCGGTTTTTATGCCGGGGCTGCCTGATATATTTTATAGGAAGTAGGGAGCAGGAAGTAGGGAGCAGGAAGTAGGAAGCAGGAAGTAGGAAGATTTTTTATCCTTACTTCCTACTCCTTACTCCCTACTCCCTTAAATTTTATTTAGAGAAGAAGAGGGAGATTTTATGCACGCAAGTTCCCTGTTACAAGCATATAATACCGGCCCGGCCTTGATGATAGTGCTTTGGGTGATTTTTTGGGCTGTGGTTGGCGGCGTGGTTACGCCTCGCGTTTATCGTAGAAAAGACCTCGATGCCTCATCTGCCACGCTATATGGGGCCATTGCCGGGGCAGGAACCGGTCCTATTCTGCCGGCAATTTTGTGGTATAAGACGCCGGAGTTAAATTGGCGCTGGAACGTTATTCCATCTATTTTAGCGCTCTTAACCTTATATTGGGCCTTTGCCGTTTATGACCCCGGCAATCTGTGTGTAACCAACGGCGGCTACGTGGTCAGCCAGATCAGCAATGGGATGCTGGTCGGCATACTTTACGGCTTAATTGCC
>JAAEOP010000179.1 GCA_024223125.1 Chloroflexota bacterium | reverse complement strand
TAGGAAAAATGCCAATATGCCCAACATGAATATATATCTTGCTTTCATAGGTTTCCTTTCCAAAATTAACTCATCCGCAAAATTTCAACCGCCTGTTTTCGCACAATGCGCCGGGCGGAGAATGCCGCTGCCAATACGCTTGCAAGAACCACCATGACAATAATAGCGGGCATGACGATGGCGTCCACGGCAAAAACGACAGGTCGTTCCGCGGTCAAGGCGTCCAGATAATAGGTGAGATACCCCATGCTGGCCCCGGCGGCAATCCCGGCCAGCGCAGACCCTAACGTCATGGTAATCGCCTCTACAATTAACATGCCGGTGAGTTCCCGCCGGAGCATCCCCATCGATTTCAGCATCCCGATCTCAATCCGCCGCGCATAGATCGTAACGTAAATAACGGCAAAGACAGCAAATACGGCGGTGGTAAAAGAGATCCCCGTCAAAGCCAACAAGAAGGTGACAAAGAACTTCGTATCACCCTCGGTTTCCCCCACCCGGCCTTCTACAGTGTGGGTCCAGAATGCGTTTTCTTTGCCAAACCGCTCGTTGGTTTCGCTTGCAACATCGCGCCAATCGGCGGCGGGTTTTAAGGTTGCAAATATAATCTTCAATAATGGGTCATTTTGGCCGGGCTGGGTTCCGCCCAATTCGGTCACCAAATGACGAAAATGCGCCATCGATACTAGAACTGTGCTATTAGATTGTGCCGCGAGGCGACTC
>JAAEOP010000178.1 GCA_024223125.1 Chloroflexota bacterium | reverse complement strand
TGTGGGAAGGCCCGGCGGGCATCGGCACCATGAACGGGCTTGACGAGTTTGAGAATGTTTATCGCCAGCCCTTCATCAAGGCCTTTCCCGACAAACATGCTACGGATATCGTCCGCGTCGCTGAAGGTGACTGGGTGGCCGGCACCGGGTACCAGGACACCACCTTTGCCGAAGACTGGCTGGGTATCAAAGCCGGCGGCCAAAAAATCAAAATGCGTTACATGGATTTTTGGCGGGTGGAGGTTGATGAGGAAACCGGCGAACGTAAGCTGGCGGAAAACCTCGTTTTAATCGATATTCTTGGGGTGCTTGAGCAGTCTGGCTATGACATAAATAAGGTACTGAAGTTTATTGGCTCCAAACCACCTGAATTCTTTGACGATGTTGAATAAATAACACAATGTCTACCGAACAAAACAAACAGCTTATTACCGATATGTACAACGCCTTGAACAAAAATGTGCTTGGCGGGATGAGGCTTTTTCAATAATGGAGAACCAATTGTGAATATCGAACTTAACCAACAGAACAAGCGCGTTGTCTGGGATTTTTGGCAAGCGCTCGAAAACGATCAAGCAAATGTTGCCGAAGATGTGGCCCGATTGGTTATGGCTGAGGACATTTTATGGAACGGCCCCGATCCCATAAACCAGTTGCAGGGGGTAGAGGCGTTTGTGTCCGATTTTTGGTTGCCGCTGCGGCAATCGTTTCCTGATTTCACACGGCAGAGCCATCTCTTTTTTGGCGGCAAGTCGAACGGGCGAATTGATGGTGACATTTCACTGGATGGGAAAATATGGGTTTGCGGCACCGGCTA
>JAAEOP010000177.1 GCA_024223125.1 Chloroflexota bacterium | reverse complement strand
GCTAACTTGAAGTCAAGGCTCACTGCCAAACGCAGGGCGCGCAATGTGCGAACTGGATCATCCAGCAGCGTTTGCTTATGCACATGCCGGATAATCCCTTGTTGCAAATCTGCTTGGCCGCCGGTGGGGTCAATGAGGCTGTTTTCTGTTTGGGCGGTGGCCGGCAGGGCTATGGCGTTAATGGTGAAATCCCGATCATACAAGTCCGCTTCCAGGTCTGGCCCACGAAAACGAGTGAAGTCCAGGTAGGTGTAGGCTTGTGACAAAACAACCCGTCCGACGTCTCGCTCCCGGTCCAGTACGTAAGCGGGTACGCGCAGGGCATTGGCCATACGAAAGGCTAATTTGATAGCGTCATGGGGTGTCACAAAATCGAGGTCTTGGCTGGTCCGTCCCAATAAAGCATCACGCACAGCCCCGCCGACCAGATAGACGGGTTGGGTTTCCTGGGCCAGCAGCGGCTGTATGCCAGTCAATAAATCTGGTAAGGTCAACTGTTTACCCCCCGGCGCTTCTACATAACGAATGGTAAACCGGTCTTTAGGGCGACTGTGGCGGGCGGCGTGTTCGGCTTCTACGGCCGTGAACCCCACACCGGTCACCTGATCGCCAATTAAGGCAATCCAGCGGCCGGCGTAGGGGGTTAGGTCTGTGGTCATGGAATGTAACTGAGATTGGAGATTAGTCCAATCTCCAATCTCTCAATCTCCAATCACTACTCCATCAGATGGGCAAAGAGTTCTGGTTTTAATACGGCAATGTAGGGTAAATTGCGGTACAGTTCATCAAAGTCCAGTCCGTAGCCAACTACGAATTCATCGGGAATATCAAAACCGATGTAATCTACAGGCACATCCACTTCACGGCGGGCGGGTTTGTTGAGAAGGGAACAGATACGGAGTGAAGCGGGTTGGCGGGCTAACAGATTTTGGCGCATATAGCTCAGGGTACGGCCGCTGTCAATAATATCTTCCACAATGAGAACATGACGGCCCTCAATCGGTTCTTTTAAGTCCATGATGATTTGCACGGCGCCACTGCTGCGGGTTCCGCTGCCGTAGCTGGAAACACCCATGAAGTCCAGGGAATGCGACCGTTTCAGGGTGCGACTCAAATCACTTAAAAAGACATACCCCCCTTTCAATACACAAATAAGCAGCAAATCTTCCTCATGAACATAATCAGTTTCAATTTGCTGAACGATTTCACTGATACGGGTTTGAATTTGCTCTTCGCTGATGAGAACATGATCAATGTGAGTATACAGGTCGGGAATCGTTTGGCTCATCATCAATCTCCGTTGCGGGGAGGGGCTACAGCGTGGCAGTCGCGGCAGCGAGCTTCATACACTTCGGCCGCGCCCACCAGCACGACGGGATCATCATAAGCGGCCGGTTGGCCGTTGATTAGACGTTGGGTGCGGCTGGCTTCTTCGGCGCAGATGACGCAGATGGCGTGTAATTTGTCTATCATTTCGGCGTGGGCAATGAGTTGGGGCATGGGGCCAAACGGTTCACTACGGAAATCCATATCCAGTCCAGCGCAGATGACCCGTTTGCCCTGGTTGGCTAAGGTTTCACAAATGGGGATAACGGCCGTGTCAAAAAATTGTACTTCATCAATGGCCACCACCGTCGTGTCGGCGTCTAATTGAGCCAGAACATCCTGCGCCTGGGCAACGGGTTGGGCTTCAAAAGCGACCCCATTGTGGGAGGTTACATTTTCGATGTTATAGCGATCATCAATAATCGGCTTGAAAACCTGTACTTTTTGTTTGGCAATTTTAGCCCGGCGCAAGCGGCGAATGAGTTCCTCTGTTTTGCCGCTGAACATGCTGCCACAAATAATTTCCAGGCGGCCTCGTGTATGTTTTGCCATCTCTTCTCCTCGTATAAAGTAAATCGAATTGGCAATTCGATACGCGATTTGCCAATTCGCGCTACGTAACCAGAAAGGGCAGATACGCTGCCGCATCTGCCCTTAAATTTCTACCTTGTCTAATTACTGAAATCAGTCGATCAAATCTTCCGCACGTAGGAAACGTTTGATGTCAATGAGGGCTTTCTGACCGATGCCGTGCAAGGCCAGTAAAGCGTCATCTCCTTGTTCCAGTAAAACTAAAATATCATTAACGGTTGTCACTTCGGCTTGATGCAACGCTTTTTCGGCACGAGTGCCCAAAGCCATCGCCGTTACTTCCAGGTTAACCGGTTTGTCTTCTTCTTCTTTGACAGCCTGTTGCTGTAATTCTTCGCGCTTTTGCAGACGGCGCATGAAGCGGTCTACCTGACCTTCGGTGTCTAATAGACGTTGTTCGCCGGTATAGAAGGGGTGTGTGCCTGACCAAATTTCCACCCGAATTTCGGGCATGGTGGAGCCTACCGTCATCACAACTTCGCCTTCAACAAAGACTTTGGCATCGGGATACCATTCGGGATGAATATCTTGTTTCATGATTCCAATGTCTCCTTTAACTTTCTGCCGGGTATACGCTGACGATTTTACGGCCGTGTTTGTTTTCAAACGTTACCTGACCATCAATCTTGGCGTAAATGGTGTAATCTTTACCGAGGCCTACATTATTGCCGGGCTTGTACTTGGTGCCCCGCTGCCGCAGAATAATATTTCCAGGGATGACATATTCACCGCCGTACCGTTTGATGCCTAGACGTTTGCTATTGCTATCGCGGCCGTTTTTGGTTGAACCAGCGCCTTTCTTATGAGCCATTTCACACTCTCCTTAACCCAATACAATCTCATCTATCCGCAGCCGTGTATAAGACTGGCGGTGCCCCTGACGGCGACGATACCGTTTCTTGGGTTTATACTTCCATACAAAAATCTTTTTGCCCCGGAACTGTTCTACAACAGTTGCTTTGACGGTGACATCTTCTACAACGGGTTGGCCGACTGTTACCTCTTCGCCATTCGTCAGGAGCAAGACCTTGTTTAATTCAATCTGCTCACCGACTTCGTAGGGCAACTTTTCTGTGACAAAACTATTGCCCGCTTCGGCGCGGTATTGCCGGCCACCACTTTCAATAATAGCGTACATGCAATCCTCCAAAAAATAACCAGCATCTAATTGGATGCTGGTTGTCGTTTTAAGTCTGGGTGGGGAGTGGTGAAAGCCCACACAGCGACTTGAGATTATAGCCGCCGGTAAGGGGGTTGTCAAAAATCAGGGCGGTCTGTCAGGATTGTTTAATTTCGACGGCCGCCGGTCAAAAGCAACACATAATAAAGCAGTTGTCCAATGGCGGCCACGGCCGCGGCAACATACGTCAGTGCGGCCGCGTCCAACACCTTATTCACCCCTTGAATTTCATCCTGGAATAAGATGCCTTGATTGAGCAATAATTTTTTGGCTCGTTTGCTAGCGTCAAATTCTACCGGCAGCGTGACCAACGTAAACAGTACCGCAACGGTAAATAAAGCGACGCCTGCCCAGGCTAATAACATTCCCAACTGCCCGCCGATGAAAATGTTTAGTAAAAGGCCGCCCATGAAAAGCATGGGGGCTAACCGGCTGCCAAATTGTGTGGCTGGAACCAGGGCGCTGCGGATACCTAAAGGAGCGTACCCGTTGGCGTGTTGTAAAGCGTGTCCCATTTCGTGGGCAGCTACGCCGGCGGCGGCAATGCTGGCCGAGTCGTACACATTGGGGCTGAGTCGTAAAACGCGGTGTCGGGGGTCGTAATGGTCGGAGAGACGGCCGTCTACCCGTTCAATCTGCACCTCATACAACCCTTGAGAATCCAACAGTTCTCGCGCCATTTTGGCCCCTGTCTGGCGACGAGAGGTCGGTACTTTGGAATATTTGTTGAAGGCTCCTTTAACTTTTGCCTGCGCCCACAATCCTAAAAGCAAGCCAGGTAACGCCAATAACAGCCATAAACCCCAACCTGAATAAAAAAACATTGTTTTGCTCCTTGTAAATGGTGGTTGGTGGTACAAGCTACAATCCACCAGCTGCCAACATTATATTTTAACAAGATATAGCATAACGATTATGATAAGATTTACATTGGAATTTATATTTCCATTTAGCAAATACCCACAAAAGGAATAAGTAGATGATTGAAGACAACACGGATTTACCACGCGATTTGGGAGATGGACTGATTTTGCGTTGGGCGACTGTAGATGATGTGGAAGCGTTGGCTGAATTCAATTTGCGAATTCATACAGATGATCCCAATGAGCCGGAACTGTTTCTGAAGCATTGGACGCGGGAGTTAATGCAAGGACAGCATCCGACCACTAACGCCAATGATTTTACGGTGGTGGTTGATGAAAATGAAGGCGGCAAAATTGTCTCCAGCATGAATCTGATTTCCCAAAGATGGGCGTATGATGGGGTGGATTTTGGCGTCGGCCGTCCGGAACTGGTAGGCACGGATGAGAATTACCGGCGGCGGGGATTGGTGCGGGCACAGTTTGAAGCCATTCATGCCATAAGCGCAGCTCGCGGCGAACTGGTGCAGGCAATCACCGGTATTCCCTGGTATTATCGCCAATTTGGGTATGAGATGGGTGTGGATTTGGGCGGCAGTCGTAATTATTATTTACTGCCCTCCCGCCTGAAAAAGAGTCAGGAAAAAACAGATGAGCCATTCAAAATTCGGCCGGCCGAGGTTACAGATATTCAGGTGCTGCGCGAATTGTATGCCCGGTTTTGTGCGGATAGTCTGCTCAGTCGGGTGCGTGACGAGACGCTGTGGCAGTGGGAGTTATTCCAATCTAACCGGGATACGCCTTATGCGCGGCAGGTACATATGATCACATCTGCTGATGACCCGGCAATTATCGGCTACATCGAATACAACCGCTGGCGCACTACTTGCTACTTGCGCGAAATCGCCGTGCAGCCGGGACATTCCCTGCGGGCAGTGGCCCTGTTTGCTCTGCGTTATTTGGAGCGTTTGGCTGGGGAAGGGAATGAACAGGACAACATTCCTCTGGAGCGTATCTCTCTTGAACTGGGTAGCGATCATCCAGTTTATGAGGCGTTAGTTTGGGAGTTAGAAAAGCAAAATCTACCTTATGGCTGGTTTTTACGTGTGCTGGATGTGCCGGCCTTTTTGCAGCATATCAAATCTGTTTTAGAAAGGCGGCTGGCTGAAAGTGTGATGGCTGGACACACGGGCAAGACCCGCCTGAATTTTTATCGCAGTTTTTGGGAATTGGTTTGGGAAAACGGCCGTCTCAGCCACATCACTCCCTACCAGCCTAAAAGTTTTCAGGATGGGGACGCTTATTTCCCGGAATTAACCTTTTTACAGTTGTTGTTTGGACACCGCAGTCTGAAAGAATTGCGGCATAGTTTTGTGGATTGCAGGGTGCGGAATGGGGACACGGCCGTGCTGCTCAATATCTTGTTCCCTAAACGGCCGTCGTGGGTTATTCCCCTAGGGTAAAACAATGAACGATCCCATCAAACCTTTTTTAGAGAAACAGAGCACGTTTGTCATTGATGGTGGATTGGCGACTGAATTGGAGTGGCGTGGTTATGATTTGAATGACCCGCTTTGGTCGGCGCGGCTGCTGGTGGAAAACCCGGCCGCCATTCAACAAATCCATACCGATTATTTGTGGGCTGGGGCTGACTGCATCATTTCCGCCAGTTACCAGGCTACTTTTCCCGGTTT
>JAAEOP010000176.1 GCA_024223125.1 Chloroflexota bacterium | reverse complement strand
CGCGTCGGTTCCATCTGCCAGTTCCACTTCCAGCGTCAATTCGGCCATTTCTTGCCGCTTAATGATCTGAACGCGGAATTCGTCTACCTCGGCAAACTGCCGTACCAGATTCTCGACTGCACTGGGATACACATTGATGCCGCGCACAACCACCATATCATCTGCCCGGCCAATGATGCCGCCCTGGAAACGGCCGAAGGTACGGCCGCAATCACATGGCTGGCTTATAAACTGCACTAAATCGCCGGTGCGGTAACGGATAATCGGATACCCAATCCGTCCTAGATTACTGATGACTAGCTCGCCTGTTTGGCCGTCAGCCACGTGATCGCCGGTTTCAGGATTGATAACCTCAATGATAAATTCGCTTTCGATGGCGTGAACGGCGCCGGGCTGGGCTTCACATTCAAAACTGTACGCGCCCACTTCTGAAGCCCCGGCATGATCGTAACATTTGACGCCCCAGATTTCTTCGATGCGCTTTTTGGTGGCGGGGATATTGGCCCCCGGTTCACCGGCATGAACTGTAATTCGGAGGGGGATGTCGCTGATGTCGAACTGCTGCTCGCGGGCTACTTCGGCCAGGCGTAGGGCGTAGGTTGGCGTGCAGCACATTGCCGTCGCCTGTAAATCGCGCATGGTATGCAACCGTTGTAGTGAGCTAAGACCGCCCCCGGAAACGAGTAAGGCGCCTCTACGTTTGGCCCCCAACACGGCCGCCCAAAAGCCAATAAAGGGGCCAAAGGAAAAGGGTAGAAATAGGCGGTCTGCGGCCGTAATACCGGCCCCGGCCAAAACATACCCCCAGCAGTCGCCCCACCATTCCCAGCTTGCGGCCGTGTCTACCACCCGCAGCGGTTTGCCAGTTGTGCCAGAGGTTTGGTGAAAGCGAGTGTAAGCAGATTCGGGAAAAGTGGCATTGAGGCCAAAGGGAGGATCGTCGGCTTGAGCCTGGATGAGTTCTGTTTTGGTCGTGAAAGGGAGTTGGTAAAAATCGGCCAGGGTATGGATGTCTAATGGGGAGGCATTGGCCTGGTTTAGTTTGTGGGTGTAGAAGCGATTACGGCCGTGAATCTGGGCTAACATCTGTTGCAACTTTTCTAACTGATATGCTTGCAGATGTTCGCGGGGCATTGTTTCTACAGGACGATTAAAGAATCCCATTTGCAGTCTCCGTCTGGTTGAATACATACCAACCGGTAGGTATTTATTGACGTATGATAGCAATCGTTACGATGCGCGTCAAGAGAGGGTGTAAGCACAATTTTAAGCCTGCCTTGTTATTACACATGGTGATTATAACAACTTAGTCCAGAGGGAGATTGGAGATTGGATGCCGAATCTCCCAAGCTCCAATCTCTAATCTCCAAATTTAACTTTATGCGAATACTCTATCTTTCTCAATTAGTTCCTTATCCGGCTGATGCCGGCCCCAAAGTTCGTATTTATCATGTGTTGCAATATCTGGCTCATGCGGGTCATGAGGTGACGCTGGCGGCTTTTTGCCGGGAAAATGATACGCTGGAGCAGATTGACCATATGCGGCAATATTGTACGGCCGTATACACCGTATTGATGCGCCGTTCCCGGTTAAAGGATATGTGGTTTCTGGGGACAAGTTTGCTGCGTCGGCGGCCGTTTCTCATTGAACGAGACAAAGCGGCTGAAATGAATCAGCTTATTGCTCGGCTTTTGCGGGAACAAACATTTGACGCAGTTCATGCAGATCAGTTGTGGATGGCTCAATATGCGTTGGCGGCGAAGACGGCCGCGCCCCAAATCAACACTGTTTTAGACCAACACAATGCTATGTATCTTATTCCCCAACGGCTGGCGGACAGCGGTAGTAATCCGGTACAAAAGGCACTTCTCTCAATTGAGTCTGGCAATATGTCCCGGTATGAAGTTGATGTGTGCCGCCAATTTGATCAGGTGGTGTGGGTTACGGCCGAAGATAAAGCGGCCGTCGCTCAGGTAGCTAACCAGAATGGGGAAACGATTCGCGGTCCAGTTATCCCAATATGTGTAGACCCAGAAACGAAACAGGTGATTCCGCCAACAGCAAAACCGTGCCGGGTGACATTTTTAGGAGGTCTTCATTGGCCGCCTAATGCAGACGGTATTCTTTGGTTTGCAGAAGAAGTATGGCCTCTCATTCAAAAGAAATTACCTGACGCTCTCTTTACAGTCATTGGCAAAGACCCGCCGGCAAAGTTGACAACAATGCCATTAACAGGGTTGGATGTGACAGGTTATGTGGATGATCCGCGGCCGTATTTGGCGGAAACGGCCGCATTCATTGTGCCCCTTCATGCCGGTGGGGGAATGCGGGTCAAAATTGTAGATGGTTGGTCGTGGGGTTTGCCCATTGTATCCACAACAATTGGGGCCGAGGGGATTCAGTATGAAGACGGCCGTGATATTCTCATTGCCGACAATACGAAGACCTTTGCCGAAGCAGTCACAAAGCTGTTCCGCCAGCCTGAACTTGCGAATTCTTTACGCAAATCAGGCCGATCTGCACTTGAAGCCCATTATGATTGGCGCGCACAATACACCGCCTGGGATGATATTTATACGGACAGCTAACCCGATCTGTAAGCAACTTCTTAATGAAATAGGCATACAGTAACAATGTCTTAATCGTACTTTTCATATTAGGAGGAGGAAGCATTGCATCCAACAGTGAACTCTCTAGAAAAAAAACGCGGAGTCCCATTTAATCCCTTCGGCCAAGTCTCCTCTGCCATACAGGTCAACCAGTGGCGATTGCTCATAGTCGGGCTTATTGTCAATGATTTTCTCATGGTTGGCTTGGCATTTCTGTTGGCTTACTCTTTGCGCTTCAATGCAGACTTACCCCTGTTTCAACTAGACATTACCCCGGTTAATCAATTTTATCGTAATCTGAGTTTGATTCTAAACCCCATGTGGGCGGCTATATTTTGGGGATTCGGTCTGTACAATCGGCGAAACTTATTAGGCGGTACCAGGGAATACTCGCTTGTATTCCGGGCTATTAGCGTAGGTATTATGGGGGTCATATTTGTCAGTTTTCTAAGTCCGGATTTTATATTTGCCCGTGGTTGGCTGCTTGTGGCCTGGTTTTTTACGTTTCTATTTGTTTCCTTCGGCCGTTTTTGGATTCGTCGCCTTGTTTATAATTTGCGGCAACAGGGCTACTTTTTGTCGCCGGCGCTTATTATTGGGGCAAATGAAGAAGGGCGTTTGTTGGCACAGCAGCTTATTGAATGGGAGACTTCCGGCTTGCATGTGTTGGGTTTTGTGGATGATCATGTGCGGCCGGGAACGGCCGTTCACAGCCAACTACAATGTCTGGGGCATACAGATCAGCTAGATCAATTCATACAAAAATATCGTATCGAAGAAACTGTCATAGCCACCAGTTCCATCACCCGTATTGAGATGCTAGATATTTTCAAAAGTTATGGTCTGAGGAAGGGCTTAAATTTGCGGTTGTCATCTGGCTTATTTGAAATCATTACCACTGGGCTGGAAGTAAAAGAGATGGCCTGTACCCCACTTGTCCATGTGCAAAAAGTTCGCCTGACCGGAGTTGATAAGGTTTTCAAGCTGGCGCTTGATTATGCTCTCATGATTCCTGGTTTCTTTGCCATTGCACCTTTGATGCTGCTGCTTGGGTTGATTATTAAGTTGGATTCACCTGGCCCGGCAATTTATCGTCGCCGGGTTATGGGGATTAACGGCCGTCAATTTCACGCTTACAAATTCCGTACCATGCGTGTGAATGGGGATGAAATTCTAAATGCTCATCCTGAACTAAAAGAAGAATTGGAACAAGCCCATAAATTAAAAAATGATCCTCGTATTACCAGGGTTGGTCAATTCCTACGTAAATCCAGTCTTGATGAACTTCCCCAACTGCTGAATGTACTCAAACGAGAAATGTCTTTGGTGGGGCCGCGCATGATCTCTCCGGCAGAAATGAAAATGTATGATGAATGGGGCTTAAATTTGCTGACAGTTTTACCAGGTATTACAGGCTTATGGCAAGTGAGCGGCCGTTCCGATATTTCTTATGATGAAAGAGTCCAACTGGACATGTATTATATTCGCAACTGGAATATCTGGTTAGATATTCAAATCTTACTCCAGACCATTCCGGCAATTTTGAAAGGGCGGGGAGCTTACTAATTTGCTCGCCCAATTTATTGACTGACCCGGCAAAAATAGCTGGCCTAACAATGAGAAATAATTATGATAATTGTCCAAACACCCTTACGTGTTAGCTTGTTTGGTGGTGGTACTGATTTCCCTTCGTACTATTTGCAGGAAGGGGGCTGTGTTTTGACGACCGCCATTGATAAATTTATTTTTGTCACTATTAAAGAACGGTTTGATCGCAAACTACGTGTCGGCTGGACCAAAACAGAGATGGTGGACAGCCTGGATGAACTACAACATGAACTCATCCGCGAGGCGTTTCGTAAGACCGGAATTGTGGAAGGCATTGAAATTACGACTATGGGTGATATTCCTTCCGAAGGTTCAGGTTTAGGTTCTTCGGCTACAGTCACAGTGGGCGCTCTTCATGCTATGTATAGCTTATATGGGCAGTTGATCACGGCCGAAAAATTAGCCCAGGAAGCATGTGAAATAGAGATTGATATTTTGGATAAACCCAGTGGTGTGCAAGATCAATATATTGCCGCTTACGGTGGTTTGCGCTTCTTTGAATTTACAACAGATGGCGCAGTGAAAAGCCAGAGAATTGTGTTGGGAAATGGACTGAGAAAAAAACTGAATGAAAACACTATGTTGTTTTTTACGGGTGTTACCCGCCGTTCTTCATCTGTATTGACTGAACAAAAAGAAAATATCCGCGATCGATCATCAATTTTAACCGAGATGAAAAAAATCGCGCATATTGCCTGTGACGAACTACAAAATGGCAATATTGATGCACTTGGGGAATTGCTTCATGAAGGCTGGCAATTGAAGAAGCAGCTTGCCAGCCAAATTAGCAATGGAATGATAGATAATATTTATTATGCAGCCCGTAAGGCTGGCGCCATTGGGGGAAAAATTTCTGGCGCTGGTGGCGGGGGCTTTTTGCTTCTGTACTGTCCCCACAGTAAGCAAGATGCAGTACGTGAAGCTTTAAGCAGTTTACAAGAGTTGCCGTTCAAAATGGAACCCGATGGGTCTAAAGTGATATTTAATTACTTGCGAGCGTAAATGTCAGGAGTTAGTCGTATGAAAGATGAAATTCGAGCTTATGTGGGTAGGTTACAAAATACGATAGGTCTGCTATCAGTAGATAAAATGGATGAAGTAATACAAATTTTGCAGACTGCCCGCTTAAACGGCCGTCAACTATTTATCATGGGTAATGGTGGCAGCGCTTCAACAGCTACCCATATGGTGTGCGATATTGGCAAAAATACGCAAGCAGTCGGCTGGCCCCCTTTCAAAGTGATTGGCCTGTCTGATAATATGGCCGCGCTAACAGCTTATGCCAATGATGAAGGATATGCCTCTGTTTTTGCCCGCCAAATGCTCCCTTTCATTCAAGCAGATGATATTGTCATTGGCATATCCACCAGCGGGAATTCTCCTAACGTCTTGGAAGCCATAAAACTGGCGAATCAAGAGGGAGCCTTTACTATTGGTTTTACTGGTTTTGATGGGGGACAGTTACGGGGCCTGGTTGACCAGGAATTACATGTGCCCAGTGACTGCATTGAACATGTTGAAGATATTCATTTAATGTTTGAACATCTTATTGTTTTTATGCTGAAGCAATTGGCACACACGGCCGTGCCTTAGGGCTTTGGGGGTACGACGCACTTGCAATCGATCATGTTATAACAGATTATTCTGGGAAAGTGCGTCGCACTTGAATAAAAAAAGCCCGGCTAAATCAGCCGGGCTTTTAATTTTTTGAACTTAAGAGGAAATTTAGGATGAAGTAATAGCGTCTGTCTGGTAATCAGGAACAGTATGGTCTTGAATTGACAGGGGGTGTTCTTGCCAATCTTCATTTTGACTTATCCGTGATGATAACATACACACACACATGATAATGATTGATGTAACAATGATGTAACCTATGATTGTGCCCATGATTAGCATTTTAAACTCCCTTATCTCTTTTGATTGTTAAGATAACTTGTAAATTATTGTAAACGATCTCCTGAATATATCCATTAGTACATTGCTACCAATTTTTATGGGTTGTTTGTGTTTCAGGAGCCGCCAGGAATGTTTTTTGAGCATCGGATTATGTGGGACTTTGGGAGCGCAATTCCTGTGTCAACAGATAAAGGAGCACACCCAACATAATCATGACGAAGAAGGTGATGAGACCCAATGCAACACTGCTGGCAGTGGTGATGTTCAGGAATTGTCGGCTCAAGGCTAAAATGCTGAGTATGTGTAGGATGAAGCTAAAAAGGAGCATGATGGCATTGATAACACTCCATTTACGGCCGTTGACGGTGACTTGACCGGGTTGCAAAGTGATTTGTTTGGGTTTGGTTGGATTGTAGTAGAGGGGCAGAATAGAACCCGGTTTTTGGGCTAGACTGAGTTCTCGCGCCCAACGTTTGACTCCCTGGTGACGGCCGTTGCTGTCCAGTGCATTCACTCGCATTTTATATATTTCTTCACCGACTTTGTACGCTACTTCTAATTGAACGTGATAAATGGTTGTCTCTTTTTGTTTGCCTACTGTCGCAAGCTCCGAGTTGAGGACTTTGCAGCGGGTTGATGGCCAGACTGCGCTGGCGGGACCCCGTTTTAATCCATCATATTTTAGGGCAATGGTGGCTGCTGAAATGGCGGGTGAAATGAACATAAGGAATTGGATGAATAGAGCAATCATAGAGTTGTTTTTGGAGATTAGAGATTAGGGATGGGTCCATCTCTAATCTTCAATCCCTTCATAAATAATGCGATAGATTAAACCGGCCGTGTCATCACTGACATATAGTGCGCCATCAGGCCCAACCACCAACCCAACAGGACGGCCGTTTACCGAGCCATCATCATCTAACCAACCAGTAGCAAAATCTTCGACCGGGCCGGTAGGGACGCTGCCATCCAGAGGCAGCCGCGAAATTTTGTAGCCTACCAATTCGCTTCGGTTCCAGGATCCGTGTTGGGCTATGAATAAATCGCCCTGGTATGTTTCCGGGAAGGCTGTGCCATTGTAAAATGCAATGTCCAGAGGAGCCATATGGGCCTGCATCTCGACCAGGGGCGGTTCAACCCCTTCGCAAGCGCCGGCAAACCCCATGTCAGGGTCTACGATGTGACCATTGTGGCAAGTTGGCCAGCCATAGTTGCCGCCATCGCGTACGATGTAGATCGTTTCTGGCGGTAAATCATCACCCATCAGGTCACGGCCGTTGTTGCTGGCCCACAACTCGCCTGTTTCAGGATGAATGGCCAGGCCGACAGCATTACGTATACCGCTGGCAAAGAGACGCTCGCCGGTGACTATGTTTTGTCCGGCGGGATTGTCATAGACGGTGATAGCGGCCCGACGGGGGTCTTCTTCGTCACAAACGTTGCAGGTGGAGCCGGCGGAAATGAGCAGTCGGCCGTCGGGGAAAAATTCAACGGTACGGGTGCTGTGCTGTCCGGGGGGTGTAAAGCTATCTATTAATGTTGTGCGAAAATCAGCGCGGCCGTCGCCATCCCTGTTTTCTAAACGGATGAGGCCGGAGGGGACGCCCACGTACCAGGCGCCTTCATGGTAAACTAGACTGTGCGGTAGATTGATCTCTGCGGCGAAGATACGGATTTCATCAGCCCGACCGTTGTTGTCCTTATCCGGTAAAGCCACAATACGATTATTGCGCCGGTCAGCCACATACAAGACGCCGTCTGGCCCGAAGTGGATAAAGCGGGGGCCATTCAAGTCAGAAGCAAACAGGGTTGCCTTGAAGCCGGGGGGGACACGGATGGCGCTGGTACGGCCGTTGCTAATAAATCCGGCAAAGTTGATACTGCGCCCCAACGCCAAATAAAAAAGTGTACTGGCGCCGATACAAACGAGCAGTAAGGCAAACAGTAAAATCAGGATTTTTCTTCGTGTCATAACTCCTTATTTCAGCTTTTCGAAATTGTCAGGGACGAAAGTTTGTTCGTCGAAGGGGGGGCGTATATAGCCGCTGTCTGACGGCCGTGGCTGTAATTCCATCAGATCTGGGGCAATATCTTCATGGGGGACCATGCTTAAGATATGGCTTATACAGTTTAAGCGGGCGCGTTTTTTGTCATCGGCGGGCACAACATGCCAGGGGCATTGTTTGATGTCTGTATAGTCAAACATGCGATCTTTGACTTCTGAATAGGCTACCCAGCGATTTCTGGCCTCTATATCCATCGGACTGAGTTTCCATCGTTTTGTAGGTGTTTCTAAACGAGCCTGGAAACGTAGTTCTTGTTCTTCTTCGCTGACAGAGAACCAATATTTCAACAAGATAATACCTGACCGCACTAACATCCGTTCAAACTGGGGGCAAGAACGGAGAAACTCCCA
Organism: Chloroflexota bacterium; assembly: GCA_024223125.1. Next base: position 15,342 of record JAAEOP010000176.1, on the reverse strand, counting down.
ATACTGTTCCTCGGTGCAGAAACCCATCACCCGTTCTACCAAAGCGCGATTGTACCAACTGCGATCAAACAGTACGATTTCACCCGCAGCGGGTAAATGAGCCACGTACCGTTGAAACCACCATTGGGTCTTTTCTCTATCGCTGGCTGTGCCCAAAGCCAGCACCCGTACAATACGCGGATTGGTGCGCTCGGTAATACGTTTGATAACACCCCCTTTACCGGCCGCATCCCGCCCTTCAAATAAAATCACCACGCGCAGCCCTTTTTCTTTGACCCAAAACTGTAGTTGAACCAACTCTTCTTGCAGCCGCACAAGTTCTTTTTCATAAAACGTGCGTTTTAATTTACCCTTTTTGGTCAAGTAATTGGTTTGTGGGGTGTTGTCTCCATTTTTTGACATGATTCTCCTCCTGTCTTTATTATTGATGTTTCTGTGTCAGGTTGATAAAGTTTGAATACACTATATAACTGATTTAACCAGATTGGCAAGGGGAAAATGATTGAATCAGGTAATTGGGTAATTATCCAGTTACCCAATTACCCAATTACAAGTTGGAGATGGCAATGGAAAATGTGGAATGGTATGTTTATCTGGCGGTAATTGCGGCCGGGTTTGGGGCTGGATTTATTAACACGCTGGCAGGCAGTGGTTCGCTTATTACATTACCGCTGTTGATATTTTTGGGTTTACCGGCCAATGTAGCAAATGGTACCAATCGGGTGGGGGTGCTGTTTCAGAATGTGATTTCAACGAATAGTTTCCGCCGCCAAAAGGTGTTGGATGCCCGTGGCGGCATTATCCTCTCTATTCCGGCTATTATCGGTTCGCTCATTGGGGCACAAATTGCGGTGGAACTGGATGAAACGTTAATGCGCCAGGTGATCGGTATCTTGATGGTGATTATGTTGGTGGTTATTTTGCTACGGCCGAAACAATGGCTGCAAGGAGAATTAGAACGGATGGGGGAACGGCCGTCGCCCAGTCAACTTCTGCTCTTTTTTGCCATTGGCATTTATGGGGGGTTCATTCAGGCCGGAGTGGGTATCTTTTTGCTGGCCGGGTTGGTATTGGACATTGGTTATGACCTGGTGCGGGCCAACCCTGTTAAGAATATGATCGTGCTGCTTTTTACCATCTCTGCCTTGATTGTGTTTGTACTGAACGACCAGGTTGTGTGGAGTATTGGCCTGATTTTGGCGATTGGCAATTCTCTGGGTGCCTGGGTAGCGGCACAGATGGCGGTGGAGCGCGGGGCACATTTTGTCCGCTGGGTGTTGATTGTGGTAGTGGCTGTTTCGGCCGCGAATTTGCTAGGTGTCTTTAGCTGGCTTGGCAGCTTGTTCTAAAAGTTGTCGCCGTCAACAGGCGCGTCAATTTGGCGCTCAATTTGAACGGCCGATTGCCAGATACGCTGCACCTCTGATTGCATACGTTGATACTCCTTCACTTCCTGCTCAACCACAACATTCAGCCGTTCCACATGCCCTTGAATTTCATACCGCGTTTGTTGAGCCTGGTTGATCGTCATCTTTAGTTCTTGAGCCAGCTTGTTAAAGTTTTGCTCAACAAAGGTCTGGAGTTCATGGGTGATTTTTGTAATCTGAAATCTATTTTCCATCAATTCGGGCATAACAGCAGCTTTATAGGCTGCGCGGAATTGTTTAACATGCAGAGGAGCGGGCATAAAACGCTTTTTCTGCGGGACAGAGAAGGGGACGGTTTGAATCCAGTTTTGAGGTAAATCGAAGACCGGGCGCAGTTGATCTGGCATTATTATCATTTCAATGGGCGTATCAAAATTGTGATTGTATCCCTGGTATTCTTGTAATCGGATAACCAATGGGCTGGGGGTGTAGGCAACCATATCGGATTTGTCACCGCTTATAGAGAGGTTTTCATTTATTTGGGTTATTTCCGTTTGAATGTGGCGCAAGGCGTAATCTGTTGTAGTTGTTAATGCTTGTAGCTGATTGAGCGCTAATGTCCATTCCCATTGCATCAGTTGAGCTACTCTGGTTTGCCACTTTTGAGCCACAATACGGACAGCTTCGTCAACAGCGCTGCCTATTTGTTGGGTAACGGCCGTAGCCGCTTCCGTTTCCAAATCATGAGCGTCAACCGCAAGATTGCCAATGACATCTTCTGCTTTTTGTATAACTTCTTGTTGAAATGCCTGAATTACCGGTTCCAGGCGTTTTTCAATATCTTCCGGCAGCCGATTAATAGTCGCCAGATTATCCTGCCCCATTTGTTGAATCACATCCAGCAGCAGCATAAATTCCTGGTACAGATCTGCATAAATTTGCTGACGGTTGGGGATGTGTTGAATATTGCTTGCCAAAGCCGCCAGAATTTCCTCGCTGTAAGCTTTTAGATGATTGGCTCGTCTTCGCAATGAAATGAGACCTGTTTCCTCGGTCAGAAATCGTTCCAACATCTTTTCAAACTCTGGCAGGTGGCTTTGTTGCAACAGTTCTTCATCATGGGCAATTTTGGCCTGGAGAGCCTGATAGCCCGACAAGCCAAATACTTTTGGTTTCCCAATCTTTTGTAGTTGGCGTTGGTACTCTTCAGAATTTTTCTCATAGTGGGTGGCTACATAAGTTTCAATACTACGTTGGATGCGTTCCGTAATGGCGGGGACAACGCGTTCTCGTTCTTTAGCCCGCAAGATTCTGTCCATGGCTGTCACCACAAATATGACCCGTCCTAAACCATGCTCCAACAAATTATTCAGAAATTCTCCTTCAGAACCAGAAAATGGAGATTGGGGCATAATCACCATAATGGCCGCATCTAGCGAAGGCAGTACGGACATAGTGACATCGGTCATTGCATTTTCATCTTCTAAACCAGGCGTATCAATAATCTCTACATTGCTATGCCGCAGATAGGGAATGGGGTAGTAAACAATCGCTTCTTCCACAGTAGCGGCGACGGCTTGCGCGTCTGGGGTGAGTTTGGTGACGTAATTGGCAAGCTCTTCCAGATCAATATTCTGGGTACGCTCCTGTCTGGAAGTATCGCCGCGAAAGATGATTTTTGCGGCCGGTTTCAGGCCATAGGTAACACGGTTGAGCGTAGCGGAGGTGGGTAAAATATCGGAGGGCAATATCTCTTTGCCCAGCAGAGCATTGATAAAAGTGCTTTTGCCCCGTTTGAACTCACCCACGACGGCAATGGAAAAACTGTCGTTTTTAATTTGTTCCAGATGTTCATCCAAAAGTGTGACCAGTTGGCCCAAATTCAATTTGGCGCAAATCTGTTTTAAGTGGCGAAAATCATTGGACAATTCAAACGTTGTGTCTCGAAAATCGATCATTGTTGTGTCTGGTAAAGATACTTCTGGGGTCATAATCTTTATCCGTTAGATACTATTGCAATTGGTTTATCTGGCTGCGGATTTGTTGCAAACGTACCGGATCATAGCCTAGATTTTCTTGATAGAAGTTTTTGAACCATTTCTGCAAGGGATCAATCATCTGGTCTAATTCATTTTTTAGCAGGTTGAATTGTTGTTGAATGTGGGTTGTTAGCTGCTGTTGGGATTGGGTTTGTTTTTGTTTTAGAGATGTTTCTATGGCAGCCAGGACGGCGGTTTGATATTGACGCTGCGGAGGGGTGGCAGCGTTGGCGTCAAATGCAGGTTCTAAATGGAGTAACCTGGTATATAGGGCATTGAGTTCTAAGGCATTTCCCAGCGCGCCGGCCGCTACGGCCGTTTCCATTTCCGTCACTGTTTGCGTTTCTGCGTAGACGGCGTTTTCCTGATTGTATTTGTGCCATCGCTGCCCTAACTTGTGTACAGATGGGGTGGCGCCAGATAGGGTTTCGGCCGTGTTTGTAGTTGGCGAGGCAAGCTGACCTTCAGGAAGGGCAAGACTATTTTGCTCGGCGTCGGCATCTAGTTCGCCGGTTTGAAGGACATTCAGAGCGCCCTTGAATCGTTCTTGGAGTTTTTCGGAATCGTAATTTCCCCAGGAAAGTTTGCCGGCCGAAGCGTCGCCTGGTTCCTGTTCAAAAGTGTAGAGCCGGTCTAGTGTGGCTTGATATTGGCGCTGTTTCTGATCGGGGTCGTAGCGGGGCCAGACGGTTTCCAAAGGGCCTTTTTTATCCAGGGCGGCCAACTGGGTGTTGATGTGTTGCAGCAGTTGATCATAAGTTGTGGCAAAGGGGAGCAGGCGTTGGAGTGTGCGGGCTAACTCTTGTTGTATTTCAGTTTGTATTTTGATCGCTTGGCGCTCTATGGTTTGTTTGAGGGTCAGGGCTACCTGGCGGTTTAACTTTTGTATGAAGGGGGTTTGGGAAACTACGGGCAAGGTCATCAAGGGCCAATCGGTCTGGCTAAATAGCTTCCAAACGGCTTGTTTGCTGGCTTCCAGTAAGTCTGATTCCCATTGAGACCATCTGTTTAACCGGGCAGTTTGGTTGTCTATGATTTTGATTTCTCTAAGGAACATACGATGCAGACTGTAACTGAGTAATTGGGCCGCGCGTAGGCTGTTTTGGGTGTGGTTGTCTAGCTGTGTGGCGCTGTTTTTGATGACGGCCGTTTGTTCCAGCAATGCCGCGCATGAACTCCGTAAGCAGTCACTTAACTGCTCTATGTATTCAGCTTCCTCTTCTAATAAAGTATCTGATTTGGCCAGGACACGTTCAATGTCGGCCGCTGTGCCGGGCGAGTCCAGTTCTTGAGCTAAAAACTGTGCCTGCCGTAACTGGGCGATTAAGGTAGTTGGTTGTTGTGAATCAGATTTTCCTTTCATGCGCTTGTTTCCATTGACTGTTAATACTTGTCATTAGTATGATAAGGGCTTGCCCGTAAATAACTTTTGAGTTTCCAGATTGGTTCACTCTTTCGAGAGTGAACCAATCTGGCCAAGTTGAAAACGAGCGTTCCCTAAAGACCGGTTTAGTTACGACCGAAATCTTAATTTGACAGTCTGTGTCTGACGGCGCAGTATCTGGATGCGGAGTTTGACATCTTCTACGGCCTGGTCAGAAGCTGCGTATTCACTCTGGATCGTTTTTTGCAACGCCTCCGCCTGACGAATAGTAGAGAGCAGCGTATCTTGGTATTTTATGGACAGCGCGTTCAGCTGGGCATCAACATCCTGCCACAGGTGTTTGTATAAAATGCGGATTTCAGCGGTAATTGCTTCTCTTAGCTGGGAAGCTGAATTGTAAAGTTGGCTTTTATAGGCATCCCTTGCCTGCCAATCGGGAAGATTTTTATTGGCGTTCATCAGATGAGAAACGTGGTGCATCAATTCATGGGTAAAGGCAAAAACAGTGGAAATACTTTGTTCTAATAGTTGGTCGTACACTTCCAGTTTTTCCCAATCTGCTTGAGCGATTGTATCCAACCCCGCATCCCCATCCAGAGACGATAAATCAGTATGGCTCATAACGATTTCGTATTCTTGCCGGATTGTTTCCTGGGCATTGTGTATGGTTTCAATTAGCAACGGCCGCTGACTGTCTAAACAGGCATTCATCGCCTGGCTAACCACATCAGACAGGAAAAAGTGAAACTCCTGCTGAATATCGACCAACCTGATCTCTGTCAACCCGGGGATGGTTTGCGCTGTCAGGCGATCAATAAACTCATCCATCCAGTCACAGGCTTGTGTGCTCAGGCGGGACATTTCTTGCTTCACGGCCGTTTGCTGTTGTGTAACCCGTTGCGAAAGGGGCGAATCTGGCTGTTGCAATTGTCTGGCTTTGTGCTGTAGTGTGGCCGAATCTGTGCCGTAAGCGTGACGGAATTGATCAACCTGAGTTTCAAAACTGTTCAACAAATGGTCTACGCTAGAGATGGCTCGTTCCAACTGCATCACATCTCGGTTCCGATGGATAGATTTGTTTAGATGTGCCCGGAACTCCTGGAAGGCAGCATGAAATTGGAGAGGGGCCGCGGCCGTTTGTGAGCGCTGCGTATACTCAAATTCCTCTCTGGCGCTTAAATAATAGATAGCAGCATTGGGCAAGGAAGCCCATACTCGTTTCGCAGCATGTTCCTTGATCCGCTCAATATCCTTTGCTGAAATCTTATCCATCTGGTTAACCACAAAAATGAACTTGGCGCCGTCATACTTATCAACAGCCCGCTGCAGGAAAATATCTTCTTCCTGAGAAAGCAACGCCCACGGCAGCAAAACAAAGATAACTACATCTGCTTGGGGCAGCGACGCTTGTACCTGTTCATCCAACTTTTGGTGGTCGCCAATGCCGGGGGTATCAATTAGGCGGATACCTTTTAATATATCTACCGGCGCTTTAACCTCAATCTTTTCAATATGGTGGGCTAACTGTACAAACTCTGAGGCTGTGTGAGATTCCACCGTCTGGTAGATGTTTTGGGGATCAAATTTTTTGTTCTCTAATTGACATATTTCAAGTAAGTTAGGTAGACATTTCTTTTTTTGACACCAAGTGACTAACTCCACAATGGCGGGTTTTTTGGTTTGCGGTAGATCTTCAAAATCAATTTCCAATGCCAGGCAAATGCTTCTGATATCATCCAGCTTGAACCGTTCTCGCATTTCGGCGTGTAACCGATAGGTATCTATTGGAGGCACATGGGTTAGTTTATGCCCCAAACGCTCAAGCATCCGCTCTTTGACCAAATCTCGCAGCGAATATTTTTCAATTGTCTTATCTGCCAGATGAACTAATGCTTTTTCGGCGCTGTCATAACTGATTTCGCTGATGGCATACGTTTCGGGCAGAATTTCCGTGGGACTGATTTCTTGTTTTAGCAGCGCATTAACCAGCGTGGATTTGCCATAGTTGAAATGACCGATGACGGCTATGGTAAACGGCCGTTCCAAATCTTCCCGCACTCTGGCTGCCTTCGCCTTTACATCGGCCAGCAGCACATTGCTCAGGGTATTTTCGACATTTGCCTTGAGTAATCCCGTCTCAAACTTTGACAAATGCAGCAATAAAGCCTGTTTGTAAGCGGTTAAATCTGATGCTTTTTCCTTTTGCCTGGAGACACTAAGCATACAAAGACTCCTGATCAAAAATACCCATGAGTTCAGCGCATTGTTCTTCCACTTCTGCTTTTTGGTAGATACGGCCGTTCGTTTGCATTTCCGGCCGCCACGAATGTAATACGTCACAATCAGCAAACAAGCGCGCTGCTTCCACACGGCCCGATAAATGGGACGAATTTTCCAGAAATTTTTGATATTTTGTTTGATTAGCGTGTTCGTTTTTCATCCGAGCCAGATATTTATCTACAGAGTCACGCTGGCTGGCGCTGGTGTCATCAGAACTAATTTTGAGCAAGACTTCTTCGGCCGCATCCGCCGACCCGCAGCAAATCAGACCGGCGCGGTCACAGGTCACATCAGCGCAGCGGCTCCATAATGTCATCAAAGACCGCAGCCGGCCCTGCAAAAGCGAGGATAGGAACCCCACAATCCCTTTGTAAATACCTGATGAAGAAGATTGTTGGTACATAGAAGCCGCCAATGGATTTGTGACCAATTGCCCGACGGTATTATAGATGCCATGCGCGTTGTGGGCATGACCCAATTCATGTCCCAAAACAAAAGCTGTTTCTGTTTCATCCAGCATTTCTACCAGGGATGAAGATAAAACAACGATGGGTACATGATTATCATGAGCCACCGTATAAGCGCGGCGAATCTCAGAATCTACAACATACATATGGGGCAGTCCCACCCCTAAGTCCTGACTGCAAGCAATGCCGGTTTCATAAATTTCAGGGTAATCTTGTAAGCTGACCGGCGTGCCTCCCAGTGAATTTACTTGTTCTTGTACCGAAGTGGGGGTGGCTTGCATAATACGGCCGGCTGATCGCAGCGAACCGACGGCCGACAATTGTTGGCGCAGGCGATTGTCCATACCAAAACTGTAATCTGGTACGCCATTAACCATGTGAGGCGAAGCTTTCTGGCGCTTTTGGGCCAGATAGCGGGTGAAATCTACATCAATGTCGTTGGTCGGGTTGGGGGTGATAGGCATAAGTTCAGATAATGTTGTGGTTTGTAGTAACGACTTTAGTCGTTTGACCGCTAAAGCGGTTACTACGAACCTTGATTGTTTAGATGTGGGTTAAATCTACGACATAATCGGATAAGGCTTGATTGCGGGTGCGAATGCGTTCGGTTTCCAGGCGCAAGTTTTCTCGTTCCTTACGGTTATGTTCAGCTTCTAACTCTTTGCGGGCTTTTTGGCTGCGGAGAGTGTCCAGCGTTTTGCGCGTCTGCTCCATAGAAACATCTAACTCGCCCATCAGCCGTTCTTTGATGGCATTGTAGGTCATTTCTACTTGTTTCTTTACCTCTGCTTCTAAACTTTTTGCCCGCAGCTGCTCGTCTATTTGTTGTAGAACTTGTTCTTTGTAAGATTCTCTAAAGCTGTCTATTCGCTGCCCCTTAAAAACGGAGCGGACAGTCCATTTGCCGGTAAAGGCGGCCAGAATGCCCAGAGGGATCATGACGGGCCAGGTTAAAGGTAGGCCGAGGGTCAGCAGCACAACGCCGCTGGCTACTGCCGCGCCAAACCCGGCCGCCCCCCCAACGGCCGCTCCTTTACCGCCCGCTTCCATATAGCCAGAAATAACGCCGCCAAACCCACTGGCGGCAATTCCGGCTAAAGCGGTAAAGGCGGCATCCGGTGATTGATCTTGAGATTCGGGGACGTAGAATTGCATTTCCACGTCACGTAAGACGCGGGTTACTTCTTCGGCAAAATCACCCAGACGATTTAATTCAGCGCTCAAGTCTCGTTCAATTTCGATCTGGATTTTTTCGCTGTGTCGTTTGGTGGCGGTGCGGATCGCCTCCATGACTATGCGGTTTAGTTTTTCCTGGAAGGTGTCTTTTTTCATGTCGTCGGCAGAGATTTCGATTTCATCAATGACCTGCACGGCCGCTTGTTTGATTTGGCCGGGAAGTTCGTCAATATACGGCCGTAAGCGGCGCATTGTCTTTTTAGCCGCCTCATCAATCTGCCCAATTTCCTCATCTCGTCTTTGTAGCAGCGTATCTAATTCCGCCATGGACAGATTGTATTTTTCGTCAAATTCAGTCTGCTTCATTTGCATGATGCCCGCTTCCATTTCCAGCTTCTTCAAAATTTCATTGCTGGCGCTGATGATGCGATTGGAGACGACCTGTAATTCGGCCGCGCCTCGTGTTTCGGTAACAAACTGTTCTAAAGCTTCTTCAAACTTGCCAAAGCCGCTTTTAGCATACAATTCCTCATCATTTTCTTCTCTGGCAATTAACGCCTGGTAGCCAGACAGCCCAAAAATTCTGGGGACCCCAATTTGCTTGCGATACAACTTGTAATCATCTGAATCTTGGCCGAATTGTTCAGCCAGCCGCTCTTCAACTGAGTTTGTAATACGTTGACGGATGCCGTCTAACACCCGCTGCCGGTCTTTTTCACGCATGATACGGTCCATAGCCGTTACGACGAAGATGACGCGGCTTAAGTCACTGAGCAAAAGTTGGTTGTTCAAGAAATCAGCTTCATATTTAGAGAAGGGAGATTCGGGCATGATGATGAGGACGGCCGCCGACACTTCTGGTAAGACACCCAGCGTCACGGCCGTCATCGTATCATCGTCATTCATCCCCGGCGTATCTATAATTTCTACATTATTCTTGAGATAGGGCAGGGGATAATACACAATCGCTTCTTTGATGCTGGCCGCCACTTGTTCTGATTCGGGAGTCAATTTTGTGACATACTCTTGCAATTCATCAACGGCAATTTCCTCCACACGGCCGTCGGCGCCATTTTCCCCCTTATACACAATTTCCACCGAAGATTGTATGCTGTAGCGCACCCGGTTTAATGTAGCCGAGCAAGGTAGGATGTCGGCTGGCAAAATTTCTTTTTGCAGCAGAGCATTGATAAATGTGCTTTTTCCTCTTTTGAACTCCCCCACAATGGCAATGGAAAATCGGCGTTCTTTCAGCCTTTCCAGAGCTGTATCAATCAACTCGACAATCCCTTCTTCCAGACCAATCCGCTGCGAAACATCACGAATCCGTTTCAAATCGGTCACGGCATTTAGCTCAGCTTCCCGAAACGTTTCAAATGACGAAGTTGTTGGTTGAACATTTTCTGCTTCCATAATTAAAAACCCCTTTGCAATTGAAATTAAGTTGGAAAATCGGAGATAACCCACACGAAACTAATCTTAGTCAACCATCAAACCTTTTGTCAAGCTCTATATTTTCAAAAGGGTGGTAGGGGGAGACAAGGCACTTTATAATCGGGTTATGTCAGACACGGCCGTATTACCCATATCCATTCTCGCCGCAGCCATCCCTACCATGTTTTATGTGCTGCTGATCTATGTTGTAGACCGGTATGAAAAGGAGCCGCTCTGGTTATTGGGAGCTACGTTTTTGTGGGGGGCTGTACCTAGTATTTTGGTCGCTTATGTCTTTAACACGTTATTGGGACTGCCTGTGTATGCGTTAGCGGGTGGTGGATTGGCGGGGGAAACGGCCGTAGCCACTATCGTCGCTCCAGTTGTAGAAGAAACAATCAAAGGGGTGGTTTTATTAGGCATCTTTATATTTTGGCGGCATGAAATTGATAGCCCACTGGACGGCATCATTTACGGGGCCATGGTCGGTTTTGGTTTTGCAATGGTCGAGAATGTCTACTACTTCCTCAATGAGTATAACGTTGGGGGTTTGGAAGCATGGAGCTTGAATGTGTTTTTACGCAGCATTATTTTTGGCTTGAATCACGCTCTTTTTACCAGTATGACCGGGTTGGGCATTGCCGTGGCCCGTCTGTCGCCGAACACGGCCTTTAAAATCATCGCCCCATTTTTAGGTTGGAGTGCGGCCGTGTTTCTCCACTTCATGCACAATCTTACTGTCTCCCTAGGCAGTGTTCTTATTTGCTTTACCTTTATCTTTGATTGGGGTGGTGTCTGGCTCATTTTGCTGATTATTCTGTGGGCGCTCATACAAGAAAGAAGCTGGATTAAGCAATATCTGGCCGAGGAAATTCAGGTTGGCACAATGACCCCACGTCAATACGAAGTCGCCTATTCCGGCCACCGCCGCATGTTATTCAGCCTGGAAATGTTGTTTACTAGGGGATTCAAAACCAATCGTCATTCAGCCCGATTTTTCCACCGGTGCAGTGAACTGGCTTATAAAAAGCATCATTACACCCTGTTCCGCGATGAAAAAAGCGCTCGCTCCATTCTCCGCCTACGGCATGAAATCCATCAACTTAGCCAGAAGCTGTAATCAGTTTTCGTAATCATTCACTCCCCCAAGGTGCCCGGCACTTATAAACGAGTGTGCTACTCCGGTAGACTTGGTAATGAAGTGCCGGGCACCTGAATGGTTACCAGTTTTCAGAAAGTGGATGCTCAACTGCAAACGGCACACTGCACACTAAAGGCTTTCCAACCAGCCAGATTGAACTTTCTCGTTTAATTCCTCAAGTGAACCATACGCTGTACAGAAGTTTTCATCTGGGGGTTGAGGTTCTTTGGTGGGAATCCAATAAGTGGATAATCCCAGACCGACGGCCGGCTGAATATCATTTTTCCAACTGTCGCCAATCATGAGGGCTGCTTGGGGAGGGCAGTCAATGGCCGCCAGAATTTCTTCATAATAAGCTTGATGAGGTTTGGTAGCGTGCATATTTTCCATAGTTGTGACCAAAGTGTAATCATATTGCTGCACAGGAACCTGTGCCCAGGCTATTCGTTCTTCAATGGCTCTGCGGGGGAACAGGGGATTGGTAGCCACAACCACTTTTAGACCCAGATCAAAACTGGTTTGGACGAGGGTGGGTGTACACGGCCGTTGCTGCGTAACGCTTTCCAACTGTGGAAAAATGTCCCGGTAAAACTTGTCAAAAAAATGTTCCATCTCTACTGGATCCAACCCTGTTCTGTGGGCGAATATTTGCCAGAAGACGGCATGATTCGTCAAAGTTGCGTCCGTGTTATTAATGGTCATTTGTGTACAAATCAGCAGCTCTTGCAAAAATTTGTCACGAGGGAAATATTTCGTAGCGTACTCGCCCAAAAGGTCAAAATAGCAGGGCACAAAAGTATCGGCATCATTTCCTAAAAGCGTATCATCCAGGTCAAATAAAATGGCTTGTATCATAGTTAATCTTCGCCGAATAACTCCCGTAACCCTGGTTTTTCCAGGCTGCATTGTTTACAGCCCACATGCGGTTCCGGCACATCCACCAAATGTTTGCTACAAAATGCTTTAACTTCAAGGCGGCGATTTATGCCTAAGAAATTCTCTTTGATGATTCCTTCCAAAACGAGATCAGGGCTGCTGTTGGCCTGCAAAATATCGGGCACAGGGCAGCTTTGGCAGTCATTCGTCTTCCACGGTTTAGATTTAGGATTGGCATCAATCAGGCGACACTCTTGCAAGGAATGACCGCGATGGAAATCCTGATAGTAGAAACGGCACTCTTTACCGGCTGGTGTAATCATCCTTTCTCCAATAGTTATCGGAAGTGCGACGCACTTGCAAAAGGCTATTCAGGGAAAAGTGCGTCGCACCTGAATCAAATCCGAAGGCAAACCTTAGCACAATCAGACCCCTGTTTCAAGAAGTAGGGTATGGATAGATGAGTAAGAGGTTTTCCAAAACCAATCGAGTATTGGCGTTGCGTGTTAACTGCCACAGAGCCAGATTGGTTTGCTTGAGACTGGCTAACGCACTGCCGACCGAAATTGTCTGACTGGTCTGTTGCAGTTGGCTGATCTGGTCTATATTGCTCACGCTTGCAGTGAGCGTACCCCCTGCGCTCTCATACTGCACCAACAAATTCACATCCCGCCACCAGCTTAACCAGGTACGCACTGTGTCCGGCAGAGTTTCCGGTTTGCGGGCTAACTTATCGGCCAACTGAAAACGCTGTACGCGCTGATTGGTCAGAGCTGATTGTAAAGATTCCAGATGCGCTTCACGTTTTTGCAAAATCGCTTTATCTTCAGCGGCATGGATGGCCCAACCCAAACGGCCGTCTGCCAAATGAGCTAGTAAGTGTGCTTTTTCCTCGGCCACATGCCAGCGAGTGGTTAGACTTTGTTCGATGAGGTTGGGGGATAACGGCCGTAAATTCAACACCCGGCAGCGCGAAGAAATAGTGGGCAGCAAGGTGTCCGCATCCTTAGCCGTCAAAATCAAGACCACATTTCGTGGCGGCTCCTCCAATGTCTTCAAAAATGCATTAGACGCCCCAATGGTGGCCGCGTCAAACCGCTTGAGAATAGCCACTTTCCGGCGGGCTTCATAAGCTGACAAATTCAAATCTTGTTGCAAATTGCGGATCGTCTCAATCTTGAGCGTCAGCTTGCCCCGACCGCTGACATCTGGCTGTACCGGCTTCACATCGGGATGGCGATCATTGGCAATGAGCGTACAGGCGCGACACAAACCATCTTCATCCCCCGTACAATTAAGCGCCTGGGCAAAAGCACGGGCCAAAGTCGTTTTGCCGATCTGGTCTGGTCCGGTTATGAGGTAAGCGTGTCCGGTACGGCCATGCGCCAGACTCCTTTGCAGCATTTCCACCGCCCAATCATGCCCAATAATAGTTTGCCAGTTTGCCATACTGTAATTGTATTGGGTAATTGGGTAATAGGGTAATTGATGACTGATTGCTAGTGGTTGGTAAAAGCTATTAACCACCTACCACAATTATTATAAGAATTCCATTGTGTGTATAATAGCAAGCAATCATTGTACAAGCGTCCCAACATTCACTTGCAATTTGCATACATGCGAACTTGCACACATACATTAGGAGGTAAAAAAATGGCTGCGATATGTCCCGGTATCTTCCTCGGTTTCCTGGCCTGGTTTTTCTTGCGCTACGTCATCTCCGGTTTCTTCACCGTAGACCAGAATGAACGTGCGGTAAGGACCAGTTTCGGCCGTGCCCACCGTCTCGGCAAAGGCACAACCCTGGAAGACCCCATCTCTGAAGCATTGAACGATAAAGATAAGGAACGTTACAGTTATCCTATCGTAAAAGTGATTCCGCCCGGCGGCCCTTATTTCAAATGGCCCTGGCAAAAGGTACACAAAGCATCTATCGCTGTCCAGACGATGAACATGGCTTTGGATTTAGAAACCCCCACCGCCAATCACAATGGAACTGAACTAGATGCCGTCAGTAAAGACCAGTTGAACATTGGTCTCACAGGTCAAATTCGTTTTCGGCCGGCCGAGCGGAATTTGTATGCTTACTTCTTTGGTGTCAAAACGCCCATCATCCATGTGATGGGTTACTTCATCTCTATTTTGCGCGAGCGTATTGCCAGTTTTGAATCTCCGGCTACCGACCTTGACGAAGATGATGATGACGATATGGATGCTGGCTTATTTGGCGGCATCTCCATTAATGATCTTCGTAAAAATTTGAATGAGATAAACAATTTCATGGAGTTAGAATGCGCTTCGGCAGCCGCTCGTTACGGAGTAGAGTTTGATGCGTCCCTAATTACTGGTCTTGATCCGCCCCCCGAAGTAGATTCTGCATTGGCTGCCATCAACACCGCCCACAATGAAGTCCACTCCGATATCAGCCTGGCCAAAGCCAAAGCCGATCAGACCATTGTGCAATCAAGACGGGCTGTGGAAATCGAAACCCTCAAAGCTCAAGCCGAAGTTGAACCATTGCATTCATTGGCTGAACAACTGAAACAGATTCAAGAGAGCGGCCCCGAAGTTTTAGAAGCCTACTTACGTAATGTCCGTTTAGCGCTTTACACTCAGGCGAAAAATGCCATTCTGGAGGTGGAAAAATGAACGAAGAAACGATTGCGCTTTTCTGTGTTTCACCCTTTATCGCATTTTTCGTTTTCCTAATTGGCGAACCGATTTTCCGTTGGTTCTTGCGTTTTCTAGGTATTTATGCCGTTGTGGAAGAGGGAACCTGTCATGTCTATGTCTTATTTGGCAAAGTAGTCGGTATCTTTCAGGAACCCGGTCTGCAAATTTTATGGCTCAAAATGGGGCCAAAGGCGTTCTTTGTGCGTTGGCTGGGCAGCCGCCACATTTTAGATATGCGTCTGGATCAAAAATACCAGCGCAGCTTGCCTGTTAACTCTGAAGAAGGCGCGCCCATGGGCATTGGCGTCTGGTATGAAATGTACATCAATGACCCTGTTGCCTTCCTTTTCAAAAACACCGATCCGCGCGGTTCGTTGGCTGCCAATGTTACCAACGCGGCCGTGCGTACCTTAAGCAATATGCCTCTGGAAGACATGTTGGAAACCCGTCACATTATGAGCCGCACCGTCCGTGGAGAAGTCTCCCCCAAATCTGAGGAGTGGGG
>JAAEOP010000175.1 GCA_024223125.1 Chloroflexota bacterium | reverse complement strand
CCAGGTGGGCTACACCCCCACCCAACGTGCCAAACCAACGCTCATCGCCGTTAATGGCGACGGTATGGACAAAGTTATCAGGTAGGCCAGAGTTAGCCGTGTCGTAAACCGTCCAGCCGCTATTGAGGCTATCGAGTACGACCACACCAGAGCCATCGGTGGCCAGCCATTTGTTGCTGCTGCCATCAATAGCAATATCGACCACGGCATTGTTGCTGATGAGGATAGTTGGCGTAATAGGGTGAGCGATGTTGACCGGCAAGGTGTAGGTAACCCAATTGCTGCCATTCAGGGCGGCCAGACCGTAGCCCACGGTGCCAATCCAGGGGGTCGAGCCATCGGTAGCAATGGCGTAAATGTCATTTGTTGGCAGGCTGGTGTTGGTAGTATTGTAG
The DNA here is from genome assembly GCA_024223125.1 of Chloroflexota bacterium. The sequence goes on along the minus strand of JAAEOP010000175.1, from coordinate 5,294 downwards.
ACAATCCAAGTGCCGCCGCTGTAGCGCCCCACCCCACCGCCAAGACTGGCCAACCAGATTTTACCACCATTGTCGACGGCCAGATCCCAGGCTCGCTGGTCGTCCGGCGGGGTCAGGTCGGTAAAGGGCGGGTTACCAACAACCAGACCGCCGTCAATGGCCGCTGCCAGAACATTTCCGCTGCCATCCAGAGCCAGGCCCACAATGTCATCGCCGGCCAGGCCGTGGGTGGTGGTGTAGTGGTTTTGATAGCCCTGTTCAATGTCCCATTGATACAGCCCCCCTTTGTAGCTGCCTACCCACAGGGTGGGGCCATTGAGTTGCAGACTTTGGGGAGGCTGCTCCATCTCCCAGATGATCCATGCCAGGCTGGGCCCCTGGGCCGGCGGCCGGGCCAGCACGGGATAGGCCAGGCTCAGGCTTAGAAGTAGCAGGCTAATGAGTTGTAGGCTGATCAGTTGCAAGATACGTTTTTTTTGCATAAATAACCTCGTTATTGAATAACCTTGTTAGTAATGGACTGGTTAACAGATATGTTTTTGAGTTGACAGGACGACTGACGGTTGCTTGTATTTACTGTCTTTGTCTGTCGTCATTCATCCATTGTTCATTTATTTGTTGCCAAAGCTATGTCAAATTTATGGTATGTCTGTTAGTAAAATTTACGGATAGCACGTTTTGACCCTAATGGGTCGATTTTGTTGGTGGAATGGTAAATTGTGACGTGAATTTCATTAACCATCCACAATTTGCTATTCTTAATTCACAGTTTTTATAAATCTTATGTATCTTCCTCTGGTCTGGAACGTTCTAACCCAATCAATCTTTGGATAGTTTATAAATATATTATTGGCCCAAATAGCTGGCCCCGGCCGCAGCCGGATCGAAACCGGTGGGCCAGATAGTCTGTTCGTTATAGAATGCGCCGGTTACATCGGCCCCGGTCAGGTTAGCCTCACTCAGGTTGGCCCCATGCAGCACCGCATAGGTTAGGGCAGCATTGCTGAGGTTGGCTCCAGTAAGATTAGCCTTTCTTAGCTCTGCCAGGGATAGATTGGCCTGACGCAAATCTGCGTGAGTTAGGTTGGCCCCCCGCAGATTTTGGCCCAGGGCATTAAGATGTTGTAAATTGGCGTTACTTAAATTTACATTTTCAAAGTGCATAGGAGCTTTCCCCATATTGAGACCAGCCAGGTTTACCCTGGCACAGTTGGGGTTACATTGGTTAAAGTGCTGAACCAGGGCCTGATTATCCACCGCAGAGGTATCTGCCAACTCCGGGGCAGAGACAGCATCACTAGAGACATCATCAATGTGAGCTGTGTTATCGGCCACATGCGTGGCAACGGCTGCTGTCCTGTTAGCGTTGGGGTTAAGCCAGCCCTGTTGCCAAAGCACCAGCCCGGCACAGGCGATGGCGACCAGGAGGGTGATCAGGCCAATCAGGGTATAAGCCACCCCGGCTGGAATGGTATCGGTTGTAGTTGATGATGACATTGTGTTTGTTCCTTATAGCTCAATAATTACGCGTGTTTTTCGATTTCTGTAATGAGGGTGGTTAGTATGATTTGGAGAGAGCTGGGCCAACCATAATCATACCCCAAAACAGGAGCCCGTCTGGGAAAAATTTTTGTAATGGATGCGACGGTCGAAGCTGGTGGTTCTAAAACGGCTTTTATCAATTTGGGTGTCCATCCCTTGGTGACAATAACTGCACTTTTGTCAGTAAATACTGTCGGCAATCTACTCTCATAAACTTTTTGGATAATTTCTCTGAAAAGAGATTGTGTAGGATTGTTTCCTTTAACGCCCATAGCTCCTAAATTCACGATCACCCCATCACTCGTCGGAAGCAAATGATCATTAACAAGTTTGACAATGTCTGATTGGGTAGGATGTTTGCAAAAAATAAGGCTTTGATCTGTAAAATTAAAGGTTAAGGGTGTGGTAGTATCAATTCCAAATTTATCGGTGTAATAGGTGGCCTTAGCCAAACTACTACTCATCAGCATAAAAGCATGGTAGAGCATGGGGTCATAGCGATAAATTGTTTCATCTTCCAAGTCAACCAAGCCAATCATAGCAATGGTTAAAGGGTCAGTTTTTGTCATAATTTAATTTTTTTCAAACAAGTTATTTATGTAAACCATTTTGTATTCACTCATTGTACTCAATGTCTGCTACTAAACGAGTCAATATGTTTTGGATGGAAATCGGATAGCGATAGCTATAGGGCATCACTGACATCCCAGCCGGAATGTTGAGGATGTTCCTTATAGTCTGGATGGTGGGTGATGTCGGTTCCCAGATATCATCATCCAAAGAAATAACGATGGGTGGCTTATCTATAAAAGTCCACGTTCCAATCTTGTCTTCATCCCGGCCCTCATTAACAAAAAATGTGACATGTTCAAATGAATCTTTAGTATCTTCTACCGCAAATACAAGGGGTAGCTTTGTTTGATAAGCAGCCTCAACAAGCCTCTTTAAGTGAGATGGATGAAAAACCTCACTGGCATCCTTATCTGCCAGATAGTTAAGATCTAAAACACGGCCCCCTAAATTCACAATAATGCCGTTACTGTTTGGCAAAATACGGTCAACAATAACCTGATATTTATTTTCTTGTCTATAAAAAACTAACGGTCGATCAGTAAAACTAAATTTTATGGGAGGTGTATATTCAGTCCAATGTTCTATATCTATCTGATAGCTGGCATTTTTTAAATCTTGGCTCATCAAGATCATTGCTTCATAAAACATGGAGTTTTTTAAGGAGCGAATCCCTAAGACAAAGATATTCAACGACTCAGAGGAATTTTTTTTTGCAATCATATCAAATTAATCCTAACCCGGACAGGGTCACTATGCCTCTAAAACCAGAACCCAAAAGTCTATGTTGTAAATTTTCTTGCCCAATATTCTATATTGCTCAATGTATAAAGATTTCATAAGTTGGCCTTAACATTATAAACTCATTCCTTAACTATTTCGTCTACTCGAGTATCATATATCTCTTTTGGCTGTCCCCAAGTATTAGTTGCCGGATCCCAAATATTACCTTGGGCATCTTCAAAAGCAATATGATAGTCACCTACTCCTATCCCATCTACTTTTACGTCGTAAGCAATCGGGCCAGATGTATTACCATACTCCAAGGGAGGAGCATTAGTAGGTAACATCTCTTTGATACGAGCATGATACTTTTGACATCGGCCACAATTCCAAGAAACATCCTCGAAATTATCTCCGCGACCATACTTGCTCATCATAGATGTTTGAATTTCATCTATTTGCTTAAGTAAAATAGTATCATCATTTATGCCGACCTTAAAAGCGGAATGGAACTCGAATCCTTGACCAGGGCCTGGGCTTGTTTTAATCAAATGAGCATTGGCTAAATGCTGTAAAACCTCATCATACTTACCACTATTCAAAACCTTGGCGAAAACGTCCAGACCTTCATCACCATCGGTGTTTTTAATCATCTTCAACACATCTTCGGCCTCAAACTGAGCGAAGAGGTCTAAAACCCTCTCTGTGTCAACCTTGCGAGGCAACTCTGCAAACTCATCCCAATGATTGCTAAGTGTTCCTAAAATTTTGAGCCGAGCGGCATCGTCATATTTATTCTGAAAGATTTTTATGGCATCTTCAACAGGTACAACATCGACCAGCTGGCTAAAGCCAGTTCGGGCGGGGTCATCGACGGGTAAGTCTTTGAAAAACTTGAGGGCCAGTTCTTGACACTCGCCAGGGGTTTGCAACAAAGGACTGGCCAACCCTGCGCTGCGAGAGGTGACCTGGGCTAGACCAGGTGAACAGGGTAGTGCCTTTAAGAATCGCTGAGCCTTTTCGCCGCCAATATCATTAACTAACTTCCCCAGACCCTGAGCAGCCTCATCACTGAGTTCAACCCCACCTTGAGCCAGGTCATCACCAATCTTAACCAAACTGTCCAGGGCCTCATCACTGTAACTGGCCGCCTCATCACTGGTCGCCAACACCCGACCCGCCAAATACTCGCCCTCACCAAAACCATTGGGTACGCCTCGTTTGGTAAACCAATTGGAAAACGGCGTCCAGACCTTGTCCCTCACACTGATTAACAGATCCAGAAAGCCCGATATTGAGGTCGGCCAACTGCCCGCCCCGACCACTTCTGTCGCCTTGCGTCCCAAAAAGCCGATCAGGTCTGGCCCAATCTTGGTCAGTACTTTCTTGAAGGGTATCTTTTTCAGTGCATTCCAGGTGCTGGTACTGACAAAGTGGTTCACCCCCTTTAAGACCGCGGCCCCACCGTCAATCACCTCTAACAGCACCACCCCCGGCACGGTGGCAGCTAACGAGACAGGCACCAAGGCCCCCACCGCGGTCAAGACTTCTGCTCCATCGGTGATAATGCTGGCCACCAAGCCGATCAAAGCAAAGGCTTTACCCCAGCCACTGGGTTCAATCATAAAGGAGATAAAGTCAAATACGATGCCAAAGATGGGCACAAAGCTCAGGGTGATGTTGGCTCCAATGGCCCACCAGTTGTCACTTTGACCGGTCAGCACCCCCCACACAAAGTCCAGGAGACCACCGGGTAGGTTCTGGCTGATAATATCCATCACTCCGGGCGGTAAATCCATAGGGGCGGTATGGAAGATGATCTGGGCGACATCGTTCTCTGCAGTGGGGTCGAGCTCTTGTTGTTGAGGAAACCAGAGCGGGGTGGCTAAACCCTTCACCCGAGTTAAGGCTTCGGCCTGGGCCAGGGCAATGGCGGCTGGCTCTGGCTCCACCTCGCTTAACCAGGCCGGGTTGTAGTCGCCCATGGCCAGGGCTTCATCCCACCAGAAAGGGGGCTGGGCCTGGTGGTAGCCAAAACCTTGCGGTTGGTCATCGCCCACCAGTACGGCTAAAAAGTCTCGCCAGGTGGCCGCATCGGCAGCGGCAAAGTCAGCATCGCCAGCCAGAGCGGCCAGGGCGGTGTTGTGCAGTTGCAGGGCCACCAACAGGTCAACCACCAGCCCTACATTGTGGGTTTCCAGGATCAGGCTGTCCAGCCGTTGAGCTACCCGCAGGCTGTAGCGTTCGATAAAGAGCCATTGGCCTTCGCCTATGTCTGGGTCGGGGCCACCCCCGGCCCACAAGTCGGCCAGGTAGCCCAGGTGGATCAGCAGCCGCAGTTGGTCTTGCACCAGGTGGTCGATTTCGGTAGGGGTCATTTCGCGACCGGTTTGACCGGTCAGTTGTTGGACAAATATCTGCTGGGTGAGCAGTTGAATGTAGGAGATCAGGGCTTCGGT
>JAAEOP010000174.1 GCA_024223125.1 Chloroflexota bacterium | reverse complement strand
GGTGGTACTGGTTGCTTTAATCAACCCTAAAGGGGTTCTCAACTCATGGGAAATGTTAGCAATTAACTCTGAACGCAAATGATCCACTTCTTGCATAACCTTTGTCTCGGCTGCCTTTTTGGTCAGCCGTTCGTTTTCTATAGCCACACCAACCTGTTGCCCAATAGCTCTAAGCAATTGTAATTGTCGTAATACCAGCTTACCGGCAGGCTGAGGCGCGTAGGCCCTGGCCGAGGTAGATGGATAGGAATCGTCATGGCTAAAGATACTCAATAAACCAAGAACTTTGTCCTCATACCGCAGGGGAATATTGACCAGAAGCTGCCAACCGGCTTGCAGCGCCGCCTCCAGCCCCTCAAGCTGTGCAGGTAAATAATCAGCCAAATTTCCGGGCAACATATTTACCTGTTCCTTACTTAAACCGGGATCAGCCCACATTGGAGCGTTACGCTGTTCTGTGTCCAGTTGGATTGTTTTTAGGGTTTTGATTATGGGGGGGGGGAACCCATGCTGAATCGCCAACGACAGGCTTCTTTTGTCTTCATCCAGCAGATATATACACCCGGCCATATGAGGTGGGGGAAAGTTTGGCCGCGATTCAAAATCACTTTGCACAAAAACTATGTCTAATACCTTACCCAAAGTGGCGGCTAACGTCCATTCCAGATCACGAGACTGGCTTATGGTAGTAGCAATGGCATTGATCGCCATTAATTCCCTGTAACTCTGCTTTAGTTCAGCCTCGGTCTGGGTACGTTCGCTCAATTCTTGCTGCACTTGATCATACAGCCGAGCATTTTCCAGGGCGATG
>JAAEOP010000173.1 GCA_024223125.1 Chloroflexota bacterium | reverse complement strand
GCTGGCTGCTTTCTTCGAGGCGGCGCGACTCGCCTTCAAAATGGGGTGTGAGGTGATTTTTGACGATGTTAGCGGCAATCTTCTCAAACTGCTTCGCCTCTCGCCATTTCTTTAACTCCCCTTTTGCGGCATCCGAGAGCAGGCCAACGCCCGCCTTGCCGAGTTCGGTCGAAATACGGGCCAACATATCCGCATCCCCCACCCATTCCTTGATGAGTTGTTTCGCAAGCGCAGAGCCAAGTGATAGTGCAATCGTTTCAAGTAGCATGGGGTTTATCTCCCTGGTAGTACTGATTGGTGAATCGGTCAGATATAAGTATATCGTATTATGGATAGCAACGAACCAGAAAAATTACTGAGCGGAGATACCATGGGTATTCAGGGTAGACAAAGCTCCCCCACCCCATCAGGAAATCCCCATCAAAACTGTCATATTTGTGCCGCATTTCCCCACTATAATATCCAAACCCGGCAAAACACACACCCTCTAACCAACTAACCAACAAACAAACTAACAAACTAACTAACCCACCTAACGAGGTAAAAAATGACAAACAAACTTGCAAAACTAATCTTATTGGGTGTGCTTACCCTAACACTCACCGCCTGCAACTCACCTTCAAACGACGTCGCATCCCTTGCGGCCACCCCCACCCCCGCCGCCGCAGATGCAGTCCTCGACAATGAGAGCCTAATGCTGGAGTTCGCCGAGTGTTTGCGGAATGAAGGCCTGGAAATCACCGACCCAACGGTTGACTCGGATGGCAACATTCAGAAGCCCGAACTAGTTGAAGGCGCCACCGCCTCCAAAGAAGAGTGGATCGCAGCCTACGAAGTTTGTGGCGAAATCATCGAAAACATCACCTTCGAGGAGAAAGAAGTGGACCGCAGCGCACAATTGGATCAATATACCGAACTGGCCGCCTGCATGAGCGAAGCAGGTTACGACATCGGAGAACCCACCGCGGAAACCCTCGACACCTGGATGAACGACTTCAAAAACACAATCGATTGGGAAGACCCGGATGCAATGGAGGCCTTCGACACCTGCATGGGCGGCAGTTCCGGCAGCAATGACGGAAAAGGGAAATGAGTTGGGGGGTGTTTCAGAAAAAATTCACACCCTTTGTGAAAACCTTTGTGTGCTTTGTGTTTAGTGGCTCCAGTTGATCTGGAATAGATTTTATCAGGAGAAAAGCATCATGAAAAATTGGCAAAAACGCTTCATCCTTACAATGATAGCAATGGTTGGCATAGGTCTG
>JAAEOP010000172.1 GCA_024223125.1 Chloroflexota bacterium | reverse complement strand
CCCTTCCGGCGCTGGAAACGCGAAACCTATCGCGGCGGCATCAGCGATCCCTTCATTGTTCATTACCCCAAGGGCATCCAGGCCAAAGATGCCGTGCGTCAGCAGTACACCCACGCCATCGACATGGTGCCGACCGTGCTGGATCTGTTGAATCTTGAGCCACCGGCCAGTATCAAAGGCGTCACCCAGTCGCCTATCGAAGGGGTCAGCTTTGCCCACACCCTTGAGAATGCCGACGCGCCCGGCCAGCGTACCACTCAATACTTTGAGATGCTGGGCCATCGCTCAATCTACCACAATGGCTGGAAAGCGGTTTGCCCCTGGCCCGGCCCCTCATTTGCTGAGGCAGGTACTGGTTTTGGCAATCCAATCTCGGCTGAGAAGCTGACCGAACTGGATGAAAACCATTGGGAGCTGTACCACGTGGCCGAGGACTTTGCCGAAAATCACAATGTTGCGGCCGAGAATCGCTCCAAGTTGATCGAGATGATTGCCCAGTGGTATGTGGAAGCGGGAAAATACAACGTCCTGCCCATAGATGGCCGGGGTGCCCAGCGTGTTATGGATGAACGCCCGGCCATTGCGGTGGGCCGCACCAGCTACACCTACTATCCCGATACTCAACCCGTCTCGGCCTCAGCCGGGGCCAATGTCATGAACCGGCCGCACAGCATTATCGCTGAGGTAGATATTCCGGCAGAGGGGGCTGAGGGTGTCATCTTCTCCCATGGCGGCAGTGATGGGGGCTATTCGCTCTATATGAAAGAGGGCAAACTGCATTACGTCCACAACTATGTAGCCAGAGAATATTTTCATGTTGAGTCGGTGGAAAAAGTCCCGTCCGGTCACCATCAGGTACGCTTCGAATTCGAGGTTACCGGCCAGCCTGATTTTGCCTTAGGCAAGGGATCGCCCGGTCGGGCTCAACTCTACTTTGATGGTAAGCTGGTTGGAAATGCCGACTTTCCCTACACCACACCCTTTATGTTTGGCGTTGCCGGCGGGGCCTTGGAATGTGGTCGTGACAGCGGCGCGCCAATTACCCCGGAATACGCCCCCCCGTTCGAGTTTACAGGCGAGATTGATAGCGTAACTGTAGACGTCAGCGGCGAGCTAATCAGGGATACCAAAGCCGAGATTCGTGTGATTATGGCCCGGCAGTAGATTAGGCTGGGTGTGGCGGTTCCGCAAAGAGGATCATACCCAACAAATATAACCAGCACAAACTATCAAGAGGTATTTATGATCAATTTTATACTCTCACTACCTTTATGGATTGGCAGCATCATTGCCATGGGCCTGTCAACGGTTAGCGGGCTGGCCGTTTACTTTGTCTCTTACAAGTTTATTTCCCGGTATGAAAGCAAGGATCTCAAAGAGGTAGCCAGTAGTTTGTTCCGGGTGGTGGGAATTTTGATAAGCCTGATGCTCTCGCTGGGTTTTGGCGAAGTTGTTACCCAATGGCGGGAAACCGATAACATCATTCAGCAAGAGGCTGTAGTCATTACAGATTCTTTCCTGAATCTACAACGCTATGACGTGGAAACAACCCGAGACATGAGAGTTATTCTGATCGATTATACCCAGGCCGTGATCGATGATGACTGGCCGGCCCTGGCCAACAACAACCTGGGGCAGCGAGCCGGGGCGTTGTACAGAGAGTTCTCGACCAGGGTGATAGAACTGGAGCCGGCTAACTCAGTTCAAGAGGAACTACGGTCTCAAATTATGTCCAACGTCGCCTTGATGACCGACTACAGGTTGGTTCGGTTAAACAATGCTATGGGAAAACCACCCGCTTTTGTATATATCATCATCTTTGGATTTCTCATTACTATGGTTTGCTTTGGAGTCTATCAACCGAAAACTCCGGTAGTTGTACTTATTTCACTGTACACGATATTTGTTGGCCTGGTGCTGTATATCATTTTGTCATTAAGCGATCCGTTTCAAGGTGGATTCGGTATGGAACCGAACACCTTTGAGCAGTTAGTTGAAGGATTACGATCTATGAACAAATAGAGTAATAGAAACTACACCCTTACGCAAAGGATGGCCAAATTATTGCTATAACACAGCATCCAATTTTCAAAATTAAGGACCGTAACCATCCCTAACCCGGACAAGCCGGAACCAAAAAGGTTTCATCGTAAATTTTCTTGCTCAAAATACAAGAAATTTACTGGTTAGGGCCTAAATCAATGAACAATGAAACAATTGACAATTGAGACATATGTCGGATCACAGATACTACATATGTCTCAATTAACAGTTGCTACATATGTCCGAT
>JAAEOP010000171.1 GCA_024223125.1 Chloroflexota bacterium | reverse complement strand
TAAATAAAACCCGAAAGTTGTCATTCCTGCGAAGGCAGGAATCCATCTTTTCTGAGGAGTGGATTCCCGCTTTCGCGGGTATGATAGATTAAAGTTTGGGGGTTAAATAAATCTCCATTCCTTAGGGTCTGAATGGATGCAATAATTGTTAGCAACTAAAGAGTTGCCAACTTTTAGAAAGTTGGCAACTCTTTCCCTCTTTCCAGAAACGCCCCTTCACACACTGGTTGATGTTCCCCACCATCCCGTTGACCACATTCCAGATATGCAAATGGCACTGTCTAACAATACGAAACTCACGTATGGTTGTAATTGCCTTATAGGGCAAACTGCTTAGGACTGTATTGCCAGCGTAGAAATTTGGCAACCGATTTTAGCTTTGGCTGTCGCCAATATGTGTTGTCATGACCCAAAAGCATATCTGCCTCGGAAACTATCCAAGGGGCAATGATCACAACCATTAAACCGAAAAGTAATAGGATCATCTGACATATTCTCCTGAAAGCGCATGTTTAGAAATCCGATTTCTTAGCTCAATCTGCTCAATCTGCATGGTTGGTTTCGTTGTGTAACATGAGTCCCAGAAGACCATCCACCAGCCCATTTCCCTGACCATTTTGCACGGAGACATCGGGCACAACGCGCACCTGTTGTTCGCCGACGATTTGCATAAGCTGCACGGCCGTGTACCCTTCCCGACCCAACGCTTCCATTCCCGCTCGATACGCTTCCGCCTGTGCCTGCCCCCGGCTGCGAATCGCCTCCGCCTCGCCTATTGAGCGCAGTTTCGTCGCTCCTGCTTCACCCTTTGCCTGTTTAACGGCCGATTGGGCGTGTAGTTCCGCGATTTGTACCCCTTTTTCAGACTTCACCATTTCTTGCTGAATGTCGGCCATAGAGGTAGCTCGTACCAATTCTTGCCGCTGCTGTTGGGCCAACTGCTGCACTTCATACGTTTTGCGCTGCTCCTCTGCGATTTTGCGGTCTGTTTGAGTGACCATTAATTCCTGTGGCGGCGAAATATCACCAATTAACGTGTCAATTGCCTGCACATCATAGGCGCTAATTGCTTTGCGAATATGGGTCGTTGCTTCCACCTGCCGTTCACTGCGGGCGCTTAAAAAGTCTAGCACCGTATACTCCTGCGCCGAGTTGCGGAAATAGTTGCCCACAATTGGCTGAAGCACATGGTCTACCAGATTTTGCACCGCGCCGACACGCGAGATAACTTTCGGCGCGTCGGTGGCCCCAATGTGGATAATCTGGGAAACATCCAGGTTAAAGGCAAAACCATCTTTGGAGCGCACGGTGATGGGCGCCAGGCGGGCATCATACGCATGTTTTTCAGTGCGGCTGGCCCAGTTGAGGACGATGTTGGTGGTGGGAACCAGTTCTACCTTGAGGATACGGGTGTTCAACGGATGCTTACCCGGATAGAGTGGCGTCACCCAGACGCCTTTATGCCCCGGCTCTACCAGATTGCCATACTTGAACGCTTCACCGCTGACATCCCGGTGGGCTTTCCCCACAAAGGCGATGACGATACCCACGTGCCCGATGGGTATCCGGGTCATGGGAACCTGCTCTACGTTGACAAACCAGGGGTTCAAATTCCAAGAGCCGGAGAGGAGCACCTGTTCTTGTAAACCCCGACGGCCGTCACTGTCTAAAAAGCGCTGCGGCCGTTGAAAATTATCATGCCCCTCTACAATTGACCCGGCAATTTCACCTTCATCAATGGGTGCGCCGTCCAGTGTCGTAATAACGCCTACCATGTCTGGTTGGATGGTGTAGACGTGCAGTTGTTCCGATTGCATTTGATGGTGGTCGGCCGTGCTGTCTGTAATCACCGCGAACAAAGCTGTGTTAATGCGGTAAGTTCCGGCCGTTAAAACAGTTAACTGCCGTCCTTTTTCGCCCCCATTCAGCAAAAATTTCCGCGCGTCCTGAAAATTATCGCAAGCCACTGCCCGACCTAAAATACGATTTGGCGGGATGGGCGACCCATCGGCGGCTACCACAAGGCCAATTTGCCCTTGTGGGATTTTGATGACCGGGACTTTGTTAACGGCAAATCGCCACGGATAATAGCCAAAGTGCCAGCCGGGCGGCAGTATATCCGCCTGATAACCGGCTTCCCCTTTGAGGGCAATTTGTTGTCCGGGCGGCAGCGGCGGCCCAAACTTTTTGATCACTACACCCACCTGCCGCTCGGAAATGATGACCAGACCCAGCAGGGATTTGCCAAAGACAAACAGAAAAACGAGAAAAGCTATTGCCAATATAATGCCGATAAGAATAGTTGGTAACACGATTTTGCTCCTGAACAGACGAAGCTGTTCGCTATGACCTACATAGTCACAATTACGATTCCTTAAAAAACAGCGGGAAATGTTGTTGAATCAATTTTACAATTTGCTTGGCTTCGGCTTCATCTACGCCTTCGCCAATGCGGTATGTTTTGGCGCCATAATCAAACGTGATGGGGCCATCAAAATGCCAGATTGTGTTGAGCTGCCGACGACGGCCGTAACTCCCCCAGAAATTAGAAGATGATCTTGTCGACGTTACCCGCAGCGCGTATACATCCAAAGTGGCAAATGTCTTGGTGGAGCCAAGTCCCAACACCTGCCGTTGAACCTGGAATATATCAGGCGAAATTTCAATGCGTTCGACACCGACCAGCATCCACAGCAGCGACGACATGGTATATACGCCGCCAACGGTCCAAGCAGCCAGCCAGACCAGCATGAAACCACCGGCTTCAAAAGGCGAATGTAAGATAGAAGTAGTTACAGCCAGCCAGCCACCAGCCCAAAAGAGTAACCAGATAGCTAGAAAGGGAATCTGAAACCAATGCTTTCGGCTGGGGATATTGATTGAAAGAGAATCCCCAAAGAATTCGGCCTTATGCCGGGCAGTTGGAGGTGTTATCGTTGTCATGACATAAACTCCTATGGTTGGTTCGTAGCAATCGCGCTCCTGAAACCGCGACTACGAACTGTGTCCACTAATTAAACGTGACTGTATCCATTGTATCTTTGTAATAATCAATCATCTGTTGGGCAGTCGCCAGGCGGTTTTCCAAATGCCGACGCTGCGTTAATAACGGTTTTAGCCATTCCGGGGCCATCAAGGTGCAGGTAATTATTTGCAGGGCCATCATCAGCAAAAAAGTGTTCCCTGCGGCCAGACCAGCCTGGAAGGGGTTGCCCACAAAGCCGATCAGTAGAACCAGACTGAACATGACCACACGGCCGACTTTGAACACGGCCGCTACCATTTTCCCCGGCTTAATTTCAATCTGAATCGTGTGCATCAGCACAAACACAGCCCCGATCTGAATCAGTATGGCATAGAGAAGCCCCCACAAAGCAACCCACTGGTTATGCTGAATGTGTAACAATTGCAGAATGAAAGAGAGCAGCAGCATAAGTACGGCCGTGCCGCCGCTAACGCCCAAACCAAGCAATAACGCCTTCAACGCCGCTTCAATCAGCCAATTGGCAATCTCTTTTTTCAGGTCCATGAGTTCCACTTTGATTTGCAGATAGATGGAACGTGCCTGGGCCAGGTTTTGCCGGGCCTGGGTTGTGGTGTGAGTATACGGCCGTTGCTTTGTCTGCTTCTGGTATGTTTGGCGCTTTTGTTGTGCCCGCCGCTTCCGTTGAGCGTTTTCGCCAGATGGCTCTTTGGATCGGGGCAAAGCTACGTCATACTGCTGCCGCTTTACCGGATTACTCAACACACCGTAGGCCAGATTAAGAAGTTTGAGCTTTTCTTCCCCTTTCAGACGTTGGGCAAGGGCAGCCTGCTGGAGGTGGTCGGGATGGTAAATCTTAACCAGCTTCCGGTATGCGTGGCGGATTTCTTTATCTGTCGCTGAAGGCAAGACCTGCAATAAGGTGTAATAGTTCATGATCAAATGTACTGCGGAAACTGTGCCTGGATGGTAGCCACAATCGCTTTAGCTTCTTCTGCGTTGACGCTTTGACCCAAATGCACAGTTTTAGGGCCATAATCAAACACGATCCCTGGGCGATTGGTTTGATGGCGGAAGAAACTAGGGTTACGGCCGTTAGCAACATTCACCTGTGGCACAGCTTGCAACCTATCAATTCCCGAAGCCATATAAGCCCAGGTCCACCCCAGGCCAAACAACTGCCACCGTCGCTTAAGAACGCAGCCGCTCACTTCCAGCACTTCGCAGCCATACATCTGCCACAACAAATGCCAAACAACGGCCGATCCCAATCCCAACCACAACAGCAGTCCTACCCCAAGAGACAGGTCGTTGACTAGCGGTCCAAAGAAGTGGCGCTGCACGGCCGTCACACTTACCCCTAACCAAAATAGAAATCCCACCCCATGCAAACTCATATCCAGTTTCGATTTACGGCTAGGAATCGTAATAATCAATTGTTTATCCACCCGGACAACGGACAGCCGGGACAACAAAGGTAATGTTACCGTTGACATGATCTTTTCCTTTTGTGACTGCGTGGGAAGCGGTACATAGAGGTAACGAAATACGGCCGTTAACGCCAAATGGGTACGGCCGTGAGGCAAACCAAAAATACGCCCTACGTCTTACGCAACACGTTCTACTTCTATAAAATTAACATCAATTCTGAGGAATCTAATTCGGTAAATCGGGTCTCATACGTCCAACCTCCACCGGGGCAAATCTTCTAATCTGTGTGAATGGGTCACGCCCCTGTGTCCCCATCCTGGCTGCTATCGTACCAGAAGATATGGGTATATTAGCTATATTTCAATTTTTTGTCAATATATTCGGGTTTGTTTTGAGTAGAATTCCAGTCAAATGAAGCTGTACAAGAACGAGGTAATTAGGAAATGGATAGGCACGTTAGCGCCAATACCGACAATTTTGTCGATGTTGACAAGAGCATATCTTTGCCATTTTTGTAAATACGGATAGAGAAAACACCGCTGTTTTTTGTTCGCTCCAAGGTCATTCCTATACGATAGTTGCACCCCTTAGCAGATATTTTATACTTGTCGGGTTATGTCTGGGAACTATTGGCACACGGCCGCACTCAACGGAGCAATCCACCTATGAACCACCGCTTCTGGTTAGGGACAGTATTGGTCGGCTACCTCCTCATCACTCTGGCCTATAGTGTCAGCAATCCCCTCTTTGAAGCCCCCGATGAACATTGGCATTACTTCACCGTCCAACATATCAAAGACACCCAAACGTTGCCCGTTGTTACTGAAGATTACGATGAATGGTTGGGCCAGGAAGCAGCCCAGCCACCTCTTTATTACCTGTTGGCGGCCGCACTCATCTCTCCCATCAACACCGCTAATGCGCGTGAGCAAGTGTGGCTCAATCCCTTCTTTTACGCCGGAGACGCTTCTATTTTAGCCAACCTGAATCAGGTTGTGCATACACCCCAGGAAGCGACCCCCTGGCAAGGTATGCCTCTGGCAGCCCATTTGCTGCGTTTCTTCTCGGCCGTTTTGGGCTTGGGAACGTTATTGTGCATTTTTGGCAGCGGCCGTTTGCTCTGGCCAGATAAACCGGGGTATGCGTTGTTAGCTACGGCCGTAACCGCCTTCCTGCCCCAATACAACTTTGTCCACGCCAGCATCAGTAATGATCCCCTCATCATTTTTTTAAGCAGTGTTGCTTTGTGGCAATTGCTCTGGCTGTGGCAAAATCAGGTTTCTGGGCCGCGGTTGCTGCTGTTGGGCATCAGTTGCGGATTGGCAGCCCTCACCAAAAATGCAGGGATACTGTTGCTGATTTATACCATCGCTGTTTTATTTTTACGCGCCTTAAAAGACAATACTGTTGCTAAAAAAGAAAATATCATACGCTGGGGGTGGCAAACGGCCGTCTACGTCATCCTGCCCACCTTTCTCATTGCCGGTTGGTTGTGGGGGCGCAATATGCAGTTATACGGCGACTTCACGGCCACTGAACCCTTCATCCGTATTGCCGACGGTGACCGCGGCTACACTCTGCTGCAAGTTTTCGGCGAAAGCGGTAGCCTGATTCGTTCGGCCGTGGCCGTCTTCGGCTGGTTCAATTTGCTGGCCCCCACCTGGGTTTATGCGGTTTGGGGCGGTATTGTATTGTTGGGGATGGGCGGTGTGATTTACAATCTTTACCGGGAGGGATTAGAGATTGGAGATTGGAGATTACGCGCAATCTCCAATCTCCAATCTCCAATCTCCAATCTCCCCCAAAAATACTTCCCGGCCGTCCTCCTGCTAACCTGGTTCCTTCTCATTTATGCCGGATTGGCAGCCTTTATGATGCGAACCCCGGCGGCACAAGGGCGGTTGCTTTTTCCTGCCATTGTGCCCCTGGCATTGGGGCTGGCGTATGGTCTGACCCGTTGGCCCTGGCGCAGTATTCTCTGGTTGGTTCCTACGGCCGCCCTGCTAACCACCCTCTACACCTGCTTCTTCGTTATCCGTCCCGCTTATGCCGCCCCGCCACTTCTGGCAGAACTGCCCGCCGCTGTAGAACCACTCAATCGCCCCTTTGGCAAAGGGTTGACGCTGCTGGGCGTGGATGTGGAAACGCCCACGGCCGTACCCGGAGACATCGTTTGGTTCACACTTTACTGGCAAAAAAATGGCCCCATCACCGAAGCGCCAGAATTGGTCATAGAACTGTTCGGCCGTGATTTAGACTTGGTGGGTAGTTACCACAGCTATCATGGACGAGGACAATACCCGGCCACGCTTTGGCTTGAGGAGGGCATACTTGCAGATCGGGTTGGTATTCGTATCACCGACACGGCCGTCACCCCCGTCCTCGCTTCTATTTTGGCTCGATTAGCGGCCGATGAAGGCCAACGCGAAGGGGTGCAAATCGGGGCCGTCAAAATTGCGCCGCAAATGTGGCCCAATCCGTCCAACACCATTCTGGCCCAGATTGGGGATGCTGTTCAACTCACGGCCATCACCATCACCCCTGATCAAGCCCAACCCGGCGCTGCGGTTGAAATTGATGTGACCTGGCAAACAACGGCCGTGCCCGGTACAGACCTGACTACCCTCATCCACCTGGCCCAGCCCAACCAGCCCCCCCTGGCCCAGGCAGACAACCAACCACTCAACGGCCAATACCCCACTCGCGTCTGGGGTGCTGGCGACGTTATTCATGACAGCTATACACTGACGATACCAGAAGATTTACCCAACGGCCGTTACCCTCTTTGGATTGGCATGTATGATTCAGAAACGTTAATGCGCTGGCCTTTAGCCAGCAACGGCCAACAACAACCCCACGACATCTACCAAATCGGCTGGATCGAAATCAGCAAACCATGAACAACAAATTACGAATTACGCACCACGTTCTCACCATAACCTTCTGGACGGCCGTTTGGTTTATCTTCTTCGCCCCCGTTCTATTAGGCCAAATGCGCTTACCCAGCAGTGACTTCTCCGGGCAGTTCCACGCCTTTGGTCTGTTCCAGGCACGGCAAATGGCCGCCGGCCATCTACCCATCTTCTCCCCCGGCAGTTACGGCGGCTTTCCCTTTGCCGCCGATGTGCAAGCGGCCGTCTTCTACCTGCCTCGCTGGCTAACTATCTTTGCTTCCCTCCCCTGGGAATTCCCTTACTACGCTCTGGAATTGGAAGGGCTGCTGCACATCTGGCTGGCCGGACTATTCACCTACGGCCTGGCTTTCCACATCACCCGACAAACGGTGGCAGCTCTGTTCGCGGCCGTCGCTTTTGCTCTAGGCGGCTACCTGACCTCCTACCCACTGCTGCAACTGTCCGTCCTGGAAACTTTCACCTGGCTGCCCCTCATCCTACTGCTCCTGCGAGTCGGTGTTGGCCGTGCAAGCTCTAGCAAGTTTTTACCTTTTCTCCTGACGGCCGCCATCATCTTAGGTATTGCTTACACCGCCGGACATCCCCAAACATTTTTGCAGATTAGCGTCCTCACGGCCGTCACCTATCTTTATCTCACCGTTCGTAATCGTTGGGCGTGGCGTTGGGTGGCCGGCATTGGCGGGTTGATGGGGTTGACGGCCGTAGGAACCATCATGATTGCCGCTTACCCCTCCTGGCGCTATTTAGCCCTGACCACCCGCAGCGATACAAGTTACGCTTTCGTCTCCTCCGGCCAACCGCTGCTGCTCAACATCCAAATGCTCGTGCCCCGCATCATGGCTGTCTGGACGCCAGAATATGTGGGCATCACGGCCGTCGCCCTCATCCTCATCGCCTGGTTTGCCCGCCATAGCCAAAGCCGCCAACAGCACAGCGAAATCCTCTTTTGGTTGATTGTCGCTTTCACATCTGCCTGGTTGGCATTAGGAGATCGTGGTATTTTGTTTGAGATGGCTTACCGTTTTCCCGGATTCTCACTCTTCCGGCAGCAAGAACGGTGGTTGGGGTTGGTCAGTTTTAGTATGGCTTTGCTGGCCGCACAAGGGTTGGCTTTGTGGCTGCAAGCCAGTTTATTTGAGCGGCGGAGGATGTGGCGTCAGACGGCCGTCACCCTAACCATTCTCCTGGCAATAGTCGGTTTTATATTGCTGCTGGCCCAGCACATTATGCAAGAGAATTGGGCTGGGACTTGGCTGCGAACGGTGGGATTAACGGCCGCTGCTCTGTTGCTCCTTGGCCTAAACTGGCGTTGGCGTTGGCAGGCGTGGCTGCTGGTTTTACTGTTGGCGGTGGATTTGTATCTGCCCATTAGCCAGGCAATGGCCTTCACCCCCGAATTGCCGTCTGCCTTTTGGCCGCAGCCCGAATGGTTAACGGCCGTCCAATCTGAAAACCCCGGCCGCATAGATTCCCGCAGTGTATTCCACGCTAACATTGGCGAAATTTACAATCTGGAAGATATACGCGGTCTCAGTCCGCTGCTGCCCCAGGTCGCCGAGAAGTTTTCACGGCTGCCCCGACCTGTGCGCTGGCAACTGCTCAACGTCACCCATGTGCTGGCGTACAGTCAGGTAGAACCCACACTGACCCAAATGGGCAACTTTGCAGAAAGTGTTGTGCCTGGTGAAGAGCGGGTGGGGCAGGTATACCGCTTTGAACAGGCTGCCCCCCGTGCCTGGATGAGCTACCAGCCGCTCATCGCTCCAGATAATCAGGCCGCCTTCCAACGAATGAAAGCACCAGAGTTCGATCCGGCGGCACAGGTTGTTTTTACGGCCGATGTAATCATTCCCAACAACCTGGTTCCGCCAGACAGCCCGCCGCAGGTGATGGTAACAAAATCAGCGGCCAATGTGCGCCAGATTGAAGTGAGTACGGCCGCCCCCGGTTATCTGGTTATCAGTGAATGGGCACAACCGGGCTGGCAGGCCATTATCAATGGCATACCGGCCGATTTGCTGACGGCCGATTACGCCCTGCAAGCTCTTTTCCTCCCCACCGGCGATCACACCATTACCCTGACTTACCGTTTGCCGGGGTTGGCGCTGGGTACGGCCGTAACCTTGTTTACCCTCCTCATGGCCGTCATCGTGGCCTGGCGTTGGCAGCCGGTCATCACCACTCGCCCCCGATCACAAACGCAGTCACGGCCGCAAACAGAACCGGTGTTGACGGCCGTGAACCAACCTGCCATCTCCGCTTTAGCCTGGCGCTGGAGCGCCGCCGCTATCACTCTGCTCGGTTTTGGGCTGCGGTTGTTCCGGCTGGGCAGCCAAGAACTGCGCGGTGATGAGGCGTTTAGCTATCTATTTGCCCGGTTGCCTCTCATGGAAATCATCCCCCGGCTAATCGGCGAAGGAGACCCCCACTCCCCCTTCCACTATTTGCTGCTACACGGTTGGCTGAATGTGGCTGGAGATTCGGAGTTTACCATGCGGCTGTTGTCTTTGTCGCCGGGAGTGCTACTCATTCCGTTGTTGGCCATAATCGGGCGGCAGGTTGGGGGACGTTGGTTGGGGTTATTGATGGGGCTGTTGACGGCCGTGTCACCCTCGCTCATTTGGGTGGGGCAGGATGTACGTAATCAATATACGCTGACGTTGTTTTTTACGGCAGCGGCAACTTATTTGTTGGTACGATTAACGGTGCAAGAACCGCTGAAGCGGGGGCTGCGAACCTTTTTGGGTTGGGGAGTGTATGCAGGTTTGGCGGCTGCGGCCGTGTACAGTCACTATTACGGCTCTTTTGTGTTGCTGGCACATGGTTTGTTTTTGCTGGCGATGCGGCCGAACCGGCGTTGGTTGGCTCATTGGTTGGCAGCCGGTGCATTGGCTTTACTGCTGTTTGTACCCTGGCTGACGGCCGTAACCCCCACCTTACTCTCTGCCGGACAGTTGAGCGACCCGGCTGCACCTGATTTAGCTAAATATTTGACGACTGTTGGTGTCGAAACTGTTGCTGGTATGTCGGCTACTGGTTGGGGCTTGCGTTGGCTGTTTTTGGGCGCTTTGCTCATAGGCCTGGTGGGGCTGCGTACTTTGTGGCGGGAGCGGCGGGATTGGGCTGTTTTGCTGGCAAGCTGGCTGGGGTTGACCACTTTGGCTATTTATCTGATCCGTTTTAGCCGGGCGACGTTTAACCCCTTTTACATTTCGGTGGCTGCCCCGGCGTGGTGGCTGTTGGTGGGGGTGGGATTATTGACGCTGTGGCACGGCCGTTTCCGCGGGCAGCGCGTATTGGCCATTGTGGGTGTGCTGGGGTTGGTCGGTACGGCCGTGTTCAGCCTGCACAATTACTACGTCAACCCTGCCTTTAGCCGCAGTCGTGGCTACCGGGAGATGGCGGCACATATTGCGGCCGATTTGCAGCCGGGAGATGTTTTTGTGGCCCATTATCCTGATCCGTCACTAGTCTACTATTTGCGCGACGTACCCATCCCCTACATGATGCAGCCTTCCGATAATCAATTGACACAGGATGCAGTGGTAGAAGAATTGTCCGCTTTAACGGCCGACTATGATCGGCTGTGGTTTGTGCCCGCCGGTACGTCTTGGGATCAGGCGGATGTGGTACGGCCGTGGCTGGATTTCAATACTTTGCCTGAACAGGAAACGACGTTCTCCAGGCTGGATTTATGGGCCTACCGGCCGGCGCAGACCATTGACCAAATTGTAACGCCAGTTGATCAGATGCTGGCGAATGGGGTACGGCTGGCGGGTGTTTTTGTGACTGCATCTGGGCAACCACTGAACCTGGCCGACCCGGCAGCTATCGAACCAGGGGCGGAGTTGACAGTAGTGGCGGTGTGGCAGGCGGAGGGGGCGATTGACGGCCGTTACACCGCCTTCGTCCATCTGCTCAATCAGGATGGCACGCTGGTGGCGCAGCATGACGGTATTCCGGTTGCCGGAACCCGCCCCACAGACAGTTGGCAACCTGGTGACCAAATTATTGATGTCCATCATTTGACGTTGCCGAAGGGGACGGCCGTGCAGGGGCAGCTTCTGGTAGGCATGTATGCATCTGATAGTTTGGCGCGGCAGAAATGGCCCGACGGCCGTGACGCGCTGCCCATTGTTACAATTAAAACTGCCCCCTGAAACAAGACAACAGATGGAGGATGGAACGGATTTTCAATGAATTTCTATGTTGCTGAGGATGAGACGGTCGCCAAGGTGAGATTGGGGGCCGGAAAGGGGGAGGCGTTGGCCGGTTTGTAACTGGTAAAGACCAATTTGTAGTTGGTAATTTCCGGGCGGCAGATCGGGCTGCCAGGTGTGGGTATCGGCAATCTTTTCGTCGGGTTCCCAGTAGGAGGTGGGGTAACGGCCGTTTAACGGTTGCCCATCTTGTCCGGCCGCCAACGACCCATCGGGATGCAGTAGGTGGATGAAGATGGTGTAATCCTTAGCCACAGGCGCCAATGATTCCCAATAAAACGTAAAGTCAAACGGTTTGCCAGCCTGTATTGTCTGCGGAATGTCGGTGTGGCTCAGGCGGATGGCTTCCCCGAAAATTGTGCCGATGGGTTGGGCGATAGGGGGTACGGCCGTATCCGACGGCGCTCTTTTGGTACGACCCAAAGTAACGGTCACTTCGGCTGCGCTCAGTACAGGCATGTTCGCGGCCTCATCCAGGCTAACCGAGACGATATACCCAATGGGCGCTTTGAGCAGGTTCAGCGGCAGGGTGTATTCATCGTGGATGATTTGGCCTGGTTCCCAGGCGGTCGTAGGAGTGTAACCGGGTATATCGTTATAAATAATTTTTACAGGTACACCGGCGGCATCAGAAAGAGTGACGGCGATAGTGTGACGAGTCGTGGGAACGGCATCTACCTGCCAGTACAAGTCAAGCTGGTCTGGGGGGGTAAGGTCGTAGCCGAGGAGTTGGATGTGGTCGGGAAAACGGCCGTTGTCAGGCGCAGAGATGCCGGGAATACGGCCGTCTTGCAGGTGAGCAACCAGGGGGTTGGTGAACCTGTCTAGCCACAACAATTTTACCATGAGCAGCAAACCAAACAGCGCCACCAAAACCAGTGGTATAAAGGAAGTTTCATCGTTCGTAGTGCGGGCTTTAGCCCGTTTTAAGCGGGCTAAAGCCCGCACTACGAACAGAAACGTCACGACGGCTGCCAGCAGAGTGATGCCATTAGCCAGCCGCCGGATAGAGGTGTTACCGAATGCCAGTTCAACCTGATGTTCTCCGGCGGGAATGTTGAATTGAATACGGCCGTCATCATCTGTGGTAATGGGTACAGGACGGCCGTCTACAGTTGCTTGCCAGCCGGGGAAATAATGTGTTTGTACGGTGATGGTTTGGGGGACGGCCGAATTGTTAACCCAGGCAGCTTGCCAGGGCGTACTGCTGATCGGCGGCAAATCACTGTTTATTTTGCTCATCAGGGTGGCATCGCTATCGGCTCCGGCGAAGGGGGGCGCTTGCGGCCAGGTTTGTACGGCCGCAGAACTATATTCCCCCCAGCCAGTTAAGCCCCAAATGCCGAACTGTTGCTGTACGGCCGTAACATTAGCTAATGTCGGCCGTTGGGGCAGATTGTAGGTGCGGGCGGGGTAGAGGTAGGGAATTATGTTGGCAAACATGATGAGGACGCCGATAAAAGCAAGGAGATTAGAGATTGGAGATTGGAGATTGGAGACTCTTAATCTCCCCATTAACAACCTCCCAGCAGCTAAGGCCAGAAAAAAAGTGGGAATATCTAACAGCCGCCAGGGAAATTGTAAATTTTGGAGGGGGGTGATAATTTCCCAGATGGGAGTTGACAAGGGTACAGCCATAAATAAGGCCGCCAAACCCATGATACCGCCCACAGCCGTTAATAAATTGGGAGATGAGAATGTGGACGGCCGTGGATGTTTGCGCCACCGCCAGAGGGTGATGAGGGCTGCGGCCGTGCCGGTTATCCCCAGCGCTATTTGAGCCAGACCGGGGGTGATGGGCAGACCGGGATTCACCAGGTTGGGGATGGCGCGGGCCGGCCACTGCCATGCGTTGGAAAAATATTCTCCGATGTTGACTTGGCTGGCTTCGGCCGCGTAGCGGGTCACTTGAATTTCGCTGAAGGCGGGCAGCCAGGAAAAGGCAGTCAGTCCCAGTCCCAAAAGTAAGGCGGCCAACACCACCCCCATTCGCCGGATAAGTTGGCTGCGATTATGTTGGGGGTGGTAAACGGCCGTTAACCCCATAACCAGGAGCAGCGGGATAAACAGCAGGCTGGCAGCGGTGTGGGAGAGCATGGTAGCGGCCAGGCAAAGGGCGGCTATCAACAAGTGGAAAAGAGACGGCCGCTGCGCCAGACGAATGAAGGCCCATGTGGCCCAGGGAAAAAAGGCCAGCGCCAGGGCATTGGAACTGCTGCTGCGGCCATAGGTTTGGTGTAACAGGTGGGGCGACCAGGCGTAGGCGGCGGCCGCCAACAAACCACCGGCCGGACCGTATAAATGCCGCCCCAGAAAAAACATCCCCACAGCGCTGATGGTGATGGCCAGGGCAAAGAGGAGGTTGAAGGCAACAGGGGCGTTTTGGCCGCTGAGGTGGTACACGGCCGTGAGGGCATAGGCGCTCAACGGCGGGTAAAAATTGAACAGGGGAGACCCATATCCAAAGTTGAGGCTGGGAATCCAGCGGGAAAAGAAGACGCCATTCTGCCACAGGTCGGCAACAATGGGGATACGATAGAAATGCAGGCGCAGATCATCCCCGGCAGGTGGGGGACCGAGGAGGGGGTGGATGGCGACGGCCGTGATAAGCAAAACACCCAGCCAGGGCAACCATTTTTGCCACTTCTGTTTCCAGTGCATAGCGGGGATCATACCTGTGTAAAGGAGGTGGGCAAAACTTTAAGGAACGGGGGATTTTTAAGTCGAGTACAGAAATTCGATTTCTTGGAGAAATCGGATTTCTAAATGCGCTGTTTGCTTTGATTGGAGATTGGAGACTCCTAATCTCCAATCTCCACTATTTTTATGGTTTGGCGGCGCCTACGGCAGTCGTGTTGTTAGACACAATGACAGGTAAGAAAAGTTTGTACATAGTAGGCGGAATCGCCCCGTCTATCACTTGCACGGCAGTTGTGGCGCTGTCGCTGCCAACGTTGTTGCTGGCGGTGAGGGTAACGGTAAATGTGCCGGTGATGGCGTAGGTGTGGGTGGGGCTGACGGCCGTACTGGTAATGCCATCCCCAAACGCCCACAGATAGGTCAGGTTGTCGCCACTGCTACTGTTGGTGAAGACAGTGGCGCTGCCTATGGTTGTGGGGCTGGAGGTAGTGAAGGCAGCCTGTGGCTCAACCAGAATTTCGACGGTGTCGGTGTAGTTATCAGAGCCGATGGCATTAGCAGCCGTAAGCGTGACCATAAAGCTGCCGGTGATGGCGTAGGTGTGGGTGGGGCTAACGGCCGTGCTGGTAATGCCATCCCCAAAATCCCAGGTAAAGTTGAGAGCGTCGCCGCTGCTGTTGTTGCCGAATGTCGTCGCCTCGCCAAGCGCATCCGGGGTTGTGGAGGTGAAGCCAGCCTGGGGCAGCATATCCACAATACAAGCTGTGCCCGCACCACGCAGCCGCACATCATCCAGATGCCAGCCATCATCTATGACGCTGACATCAGATGTAAAGCGGAAGCGGAGACGGGCATTGGCCTGATTATCCAGAGCGGGGAGGGGTAAATCAATGTTCTCCCATTGGGAATGTGAGCCATCATAAGCAGCCACTTCATTCCAGATTGTGCCGCCATCGGTAGCCACTTCCACGTGACAATAATCCCAACCGGCTTCGGTGTCGCAAATCTGGCTGTAGTTGAGAGTGATGTTGCTGTAGCTGGTCAGATCAAAGACGGGCGATGTCAGCGAGACGTTGCGGTTGTTGCCATAGTTTCCGCCGGGGCTGTCGGTCCAGGAGTGGGTGGGACTGTTAGCATTTTCGGTAGTAATGGCCCAGGGGAGTTGTGCCGTCCAGCCAACGTTGCCGCTTTCCACATCATCAAAGAAGATGTCACAGTAGGGGTACAGAGCAAAATCTTGGTTGATGGTCTGACCGTTGTGGGCGACGACGTCAGTGATGGTTTGGGAGGCGTAGTTGGGGTTGGAGGATGCGACCGTTATCATATACGTATCGCTGATCACTTGCATCTGGTATTGGCCTGTGGCCGGGTCTGACGTAGTTTGGAAGATATTATTGGCGCTGATGGTCGCTGTCAGGGGAAGACCCGTGTCGGCGGCCGTTACGGTACCGCCAAGTATGGGAGCCACAGCCGGGTCGATAATGTAAAGAAACCTGGCGCTGAACACCCCCCAGATTCCGTTGGCGTCTTGCCCATGCACAAAAATGGTGTGACGGCCGTCAGACAAACCCGTCGTGTCAATGGCCGCATAGACGTCTTCTACATTGCTGTTGAAGTTGCCGTCTACGGCCGTCATTGGCATAGAAATCGGCGTGGTTGTCGTAATCCAGGGGGGTGTATCTATGTAATAGGCGGCGGCCGCAATATTCTGGTTTGGTTCCGCTCCATTTTGATTGTTGTAGCGGGTGTCGTTGAGAGTGGCAGTGAGAGTGACAATATCACCGGCGGCCACAGCGACCGAGGAGAGGGAAACATTTAACGCATCTGGTCCAGCGGGGGCAATGTAGGGCTGGCGCACCGCTTTGGCCGCGTAGATGAGAGCTGGCAGATTGTCAGGTAGAATCGTGTTTTCAAATGTGCCACATGCCTGGAAGAAATTAGTGCCCAATTCAAAAGTGTAAGCAGGCAGCCCCATCTCCCCATAAGCAAAATCGTCAGTTGTGCCATCGGTGGGAAGAGAATAAATGTAGCGAGATTGCATAGGATTGTAATTGTTAAAGTAGGCAAATTTTCGGCCCAATGTTTGCATTTGGATACCGTTGGGCGGAACATTATATGTAAAGCCCCATGCCCATAACACCAACTCACTGTAACTGTGGATGTCTATGTAGATGCCGGTGGTGGTGATGGGGGCGGGAACGGTGAAGTTATGCGGCCGTAAATCAGGATATTCAGCCTGGATATAGTTTTGCACAGCTTGCGTTTCTGGCTCAGATGCGGCTGATGGGCCGCGATAGGTATCGTCACAGGGGATGCCGCTGGAGCCGCCCCAATTACCCCATTCAAAGGAGAAGTTGCGGTTGAGGTCGGCTCCGCGGCTGTTACTGTTGGCGCAGTAGTTGTTGTTTGTGTTTTTGCGCCAAAGGAGACCTGTTTCAGCCCTTTTACGGCCGTCGGGGTTCGTGTGCAGCATCAGATGGATTTCATGATAATCCAGCAGCCAGGTAACATCGGCGTCTACACCGTAATTTTGTACCAGGTATTCGGCAAAACGGGTGCTTAATTCGGCCGTGGTGTACTCGCGGGCATGGATGGCGCTGGTAGCAAACAGTTTTGGTTTGGGGCCGGAAATAGCAGAATTGGTCAGCTTAAGCACCATCATATCATAACCGGGTAGGCCGCCGAGGTTAACTTTTTCCCAGGAGTCACCCGCATCTATCCAGGTAGCCAATTGGGGGTATTGGGTAGCAATATCTTGGGCGCTGGTAAAAGTTTCTTCTACGGTACGGTAGCATTCATACCCTGGAATACCGCTGATTTGTCCGGGCAGGCGCGTGTTCAGAGTGTTGTACTGTGCCGTCAGGTCTGGTTCAATTTCCAAACGGAACCCTTCTTTTTCTAATTGTAGATATTCGTCGGCGTTTACTTCTATGACGAGGAAGTTTTTGTTGTAATCTACTTCCCATGGTTCGCGCCATTGGGCAACAGAGGCCACCATAGCCGGATCGTCAAAGTAAGCTCTGACAACAACAAATTCATGGTCCAGGATAGGAGATTGGGCAGCGGGGGCCGGTTTGATGGTAAATACAAAGACCAAAGCAAAGATAAAAATCAGGGAGATAATCAGGGAAAACAGTCGTTTCACAACTCGCCTCGTTTATGTAAAGAACTCAATCTTTTGTGTTATAATTTTGCACAATATCCATTAAAGATAGTGGGCATTGTCTTAGAATGTCCCTAATTGGTCAAGTAAAAGCAGGAGGTAGAGATGAGTGTGGAAACGAGAAACGGCCGTGTAACATCGTTGCGGCAAAGATTATGGTGGCTTGTTATTTTACAAGGGTTGGCTGTCATTATTATGAGTCTGTTTTTATTTTTAAAGCCTATTGGAACTATTTTGTTAGTAACACTGTTTTTGGGAGGGTATTTGGTTCTCAATGGTTTGGTAGATATTTTATTTTCAATTCTGGGTCGTCATGTGGACGGCCGGTTAGGAACATTCCTGAAAGGATTGATCAGCTCTTTTGTGGGTGGCTTTATCATTTTGATGCCAATGTTTACAGCCTCTTCACTGGCGGGCTGGTTCTTTTTAGTGGTAGCCATAGCCTTATTGATTTTTGGGGCAATGCGTGTACTGTTGAAACCCAAAGATGGCGGCGGCCGTCATATTACCGATATTTTAATTGGGCTGCTCATGATTCTGTTGGCAATAGCTATGTTCACCGCCCCACTGTTTTCATTGGAACTACTGGTAACGCTGTTGGCATTGTGGGGAGGAATCACCGGCATTTTGATGATTATTGATGGGTTTGAACTGCGTTCTTTGAAACAGTTCCGGGCAGGTGGTTGATACTGTTCAGTTTTCAGTGATTCAGTTAGTAATCTGGAGTTGACTGGCAACTGAAAACTGACGACTGAACATTAATTGCATAATGTAACCGGCAAACTCAGGGCATTATTCAGCAACGGGTTTTGGGTGGTGGCGGCCGCAGAGAAGCGTTCCCCGGTTGTGTAATCGTAGACGCCAACGAGGAGGGTTGTTGGGGCCGCTCCAGCAGGGATTTCCAATATACGCTGATCAGCAATGTGCCAATCGGGAGGCAAATCCAGGCGAGTGGGGGAGAGACTCAGCGGTGGGCCATCACTTTGGGCGATGAGATTGCCGCTAGAATCGAGCGCTTGCACAAATACGGAAGATGTGGGGAGTAGTTCCGTTGTCGGGATGGCAAACTGCCACAGCAAGTCGGTATTAAGCTGGTTACCACAAAATGCAGCCTGGGCGTCCACCAGTTCAAAGTCTCCAAATTTTGCCACAAAAATGTCTTCTTTACTTGGCAGTAACCGTCCGGCATAATCGGTCTGAACTCCCTGGTCGAGATAGCGGCTAATGAAAATATTGATGCCCGTCGGAGACCAATCGGTGTTGATGGTTTCCACGGCCGTCTGGTCATGAATACCATACGGATAGCCGGGGTCGCTGAGGAGTTCGGGAATGCCTACGGCCATAACAGGACGAATCTGGTTTAAATTATCCCGTACCAATTCTTCGGCAAAAAGATGTTCTCCCATGAGGGCGACATATTCTACACCGGTGGCAAAACTGTTTTGGGTCGGGGCTGTCCAGGAGGGGAGGTTTATAAACAGGACGCCTTCGTCTAACGGCCGTTCGGCCAACACTTCAGCAAAGATGGCTACCGGGGAAGTAATATCTGTATAAGCGACTAGCCGCCCGCGCACAAAATGGGCGCTGAGGAAGATGAAGAAGAGAAGGACGGCCGTGTAGGCCACCTTCCCCACCTGCCGTACCTGAACCAACGCATCCAGCAGCACGGCCCAAACAATAACAGCTCCCACACTGCCCAAATACGTCAATCGGTGACCGTGAATGACATAATCGGTTGGCAGTGTCACGATGATTACCAGCGCCGCAGTGAGCCACCAGCCCCAACCAAGCAGCAATATCCACCAATTTTCTGGCTTGCGGGCCGCCCAGGCAGATAAAACCAGCAGCAAGGTCAGGCTGCCAAGAATGATGATGTCTGCGCGCAGGGTAGTGAAACGCACGGCCGTCCAATCTAACGGATAAATGCTGCTTTGCATCATGTACAGCAGACGGGGTAGTAGGGCATTATTACCTACTGGGGCTGGCGGACCGCTGGTGGGTAGAAATTGGTAAACGATGGTGTAGAGGACGGCCGAAAAGATAAAAATGAGATATGGAGATTTTTGGAGATTGGGGAGTAGAGATTGGAGATTGAGCGGTCTTCTTAATCTCCAATCTCCAATCTCTAATCTCCCCTGGTACGCCCACTGTGCTAATGCTGCCAACACGCCAAACAAAGCAAATAATTCATGGGTGAGCAGGCCAACGATAAAAAGAACGGCCGTGACCACCCACCAACCTCTCCGCCCACTTAAAGCAAATAAATAAGCATGGCAGTCCAATAAAAAGAGCAAAAGCAAAATCGGGTAAATATTATTACCCACCACAACCACCGCCTGATAGGCAAATGGATAAGCGGCAAACAGCAACCCGGCCGCCAAAGCGCGAGGCCAGCTCCCACCCAGCCGCCAAACTAGCCAGACCAATAGGGCTGCATTGAGGGCGTGCATCAAGACACTCAAGATGTGTAAAACCAGGCTGGGATAATAACCAAAAATGTCACGGGTTAGCAGAATGGATAGGAAAAGCAGGGGGCGGTAAAAACCAAAGGTTTCCGTAGGCAACCAGACATTGGCGTAATTCATCCCCTCTACCAGCCGAATATGCAGTAAATCATCAAAGAAAAGAGGCAGGTTCAGGATGGGCCAATACAGCACAATGGCAAAGATGGCGGTGATTATGGCCGTCATCCCCATTTGGTGTTGTCGCAAAAATCGGTGCATGAGAAAGGATTATACAAAAGGTGGGCTGTTTGAAAAGCGAGGGCTTACCCGCTATCATCCCCGGCTATGAATTGGCGGGCGAAAGCATACACCTATCGTGGTAGAATTGGCTGGCTGTTACTGTTATTGTTGGACACGGCCGTGTTCACCTTCATCACCCGCCAGATTATCACTTTCCAACAGTATCCTTTTGATTCCGACGAGGCCAGCCATACTTTGGGGGGGCTGGATATGGCTCTGGCGCTGCGAGCGGGAGCGGTAAGTGAATTTGTAGCCGCTTTCGGCCGTCAGAATTTTTACCCCCCAGGAGTAGCCTGGCTAAAAGCGCTGGCCTTTATAGCTTTTGGCGACACTATTTTGGTAGCTCGGTTGTTCAGCGCCGTTTGCTTTTTCCTGGCTGTGTTACTCGTTTACGCTATCGGCCAACAAATTGACCGCCAATATGGCTGGTTGAGTGGCCTCATTGCCGCCGGGCTAACACTGACCATGCAATCGCTGCTGATTACATCGGCGTTGGTGATGTTAGAAGCGCCGGGGCTGTTGGTCAGTTTGCTTTTGTTATGGGTCTATTTGCGGGCGCTGGCACGGCCGTCCCGCGGTCGTCTTATCCTCGTCAGCTTCCTGCTAGCGCTGACAATCTTGACCAAATATACCTACGGCGCCGTGGCGCTGGGAGCAGTCGGGTTGATGGAGTTGAGTTTGTGTCGGCCGTCTACTTCCGCAATCCAGTCTCAAATTAAAGAACGCTGGCTGTGGCTCTTTGGGCCGTTGGCGCTGGTGATGTTGTTGTGGATTGCCAATCCGCTCACATTGGCAGGTGTGTTTGATTACGCCCAACCGTTGCCCAGCAATGAACCGTGGCTCTCGCTGGACGGGCTGCAATTTTACCCGTTGAGTCTGGCTTTGCATGATGTACCCGCTCCTTTGTTTGCCCTTGTCAGCGTCGCCGGGTTGGCGTGGGCTGTTGTTCA
The DNA here is from genome assembly GCA_024223125.1 of Chloroflexota bacterium. Next base: position 11,650 of record JAAEOP010000171.1, on the reverse strand, counting down.
TTGGCGCAATCCCGGTATCCGTTTGCTGCTGCTTTATTTTTTGTTGGGGATGGGCTTGATTATGCTGGTTAACCATCCACATAATTACCGCTTTATTGCCCCATTTGTACCGGCGCTGCATTTGCTCACGGCCGTCATGCTGACAAATCTGCTAGACATAGCCAAAAACCGTTGGGACGAAACAGGTAAGGGGGGGCGCACGGCCGTTGTCATGGTCACAATTCTGCTGCTTTTGGCCGGATTACAAAGCATCGTCGTCTTGAGCGACCGTTTCCGTCAATACCCGTCTGTAATGGAAGTAGAGATAGAAACGGATCCAGCGTTGAATAAGATGGCGATTTGGCTGCAAATGCAAATCCCCCCTGGCTCTCGCTTTTTTATGCTCAACTATTGGGATCAGTTCAGCCCAGAAGCGATAGCCTGGCGGTTGGGGCAGCAAGCCGTTCCCATCCCTGAAGCAACGATGCCTGCGGCCGTGTTAACGGCCGCTTCCCCCGCCACATTACAAACATTGCAGCAATCATTAGCCGCCCAGCAGACAGAATATGTGGTCGTATTGGAAGGTGGACCCTGGGGAACGGCCGCCTGGCCAGAATACACTCAAATTATCGAAACAGATTATGATGAGATGAGCCGCAATCAATTTACGATTCCTTTGTACAGTGTGGGAGATTGGCTGGACACCCATTTGCTAACTATGCCTGCCTGGGAAGAAGTGAAGGCGGACGGCCGTACTGAACTGCATATTCAAGCCATCGTTTACCGGCGTGCTAATTAAAGTTTGCAGTGTTCAGTGACCGTAAACTGAACACTGCAAACTAATATCGCTCACTGCGTCGTAATGATCGGAATCATCTCCGGCACAGCGGGGGAAAGCAGTCCCACAGCAACGGTCGGCAGCCAGCCGCGGGTAAAGCCATCTTCAAGCTGAATGAGGTACCAGTCGCCGCTAGGGTTACGGCCGACGGCAAAAGCAAATGTACCCCGCTGCAAAGGCATAATTTCGCTAAAATCGGGACCGGGACCGCTGTGCAGACTGGTTGCAGTTTGGCGTATCACCAATTCCACAAACTGTTCGCCGGAGGGGGTGGCAATAGGGGTATCTGGGGATACGGCCGTAACCACTATTTCTCCTCCCGCTTCCGGCGTCAAGGGCGGGTTGGGCAGCGTCAACGATTGACCCACTGCCAACCCTTCACTGCTCAACCCGTTCAGCCTCATAATCTCATTCACCGTCGTGCCATAACGGGCGGCAATTCTGAACAGTGTATCCCCTTGTTTGACAATATATGTTACCGGGCCGGTAGAAGCTGGCGTTGTCTGGGGTTGGGCTGGCGGGGTTGTGCTCCCGATTTGTAACGCTTCCGCAGCGGCCGTTGCTTGCAGTTCAATCGCGCGGGTACTGGTTGCAGCGAGGGATTGGGCGGTTTGATTGGCGGGTACGGCCGTTTCCATCATCGCTGTTACTTCTGGTTGGGTTTCATTGACGGCCGTTTCATCCCCCCCCGCAACCAACGGCCAGATAACAATGATGGCTCCGCCCACAAACAACACAATTGCCACCAGCCACACCGCCCAATGCACTTGCGGCAGAGCCATATCGGGACTGCTGGTGGTTACACGTGCCGTGCCCTGTTCCTCTGTTTCACCATCTGCGGGAACTGGCGTAAAGGGGGCCAGTTGTGTGCCCGGATGCGTCCCCGTTTGCACATGCACATACCCATTCCAATGGAACAAAATGGCCTGCAACTGTTCCCTCTGTTTAACATTTTCCACATGGGCGCTGGCCGCCTGCACCTGGTCCATCAGGGCCATGACTTCATTCATGTCTACTGATTCTGGGGTATCGGCCGCTTTATTGCGTAACGTCTGGTGCTGTACCACCAGTTGGTCTACGATCATCATAACGATATGGCCCACTTATATCTCGACATAATGTAACTATCATAACATTGAAACACAGGCGGCACAAACAAAAACAGTTATGAATAAACATCAACCCAGTTTCCCGTCCGGGGTGAAGTCCAACCCCAGCGCCGTTGCCTGGTAAATCACCTCATCCAGTTCGATTGGCAGCTCCGGGTTCTGCCCGTGCAGCGAGGGCAATGTCTCGTTGAGAAGTGAGTAGAGCCAGGTACTCAAACCTGTACTGAGCCTTTCGACAAGCTCAAGACAGGCTCTGTCGAAGTATCTGTTGTTGTAACTTTTTTGTAACCCCCTTGTAGTACCCTAATCTCAAACTGGAAGAGAAGCTGATTTTGGCACAGTTCAATAATTATGAATATTGGTATTCTGTTACCTCGAAACGCCCAATACCGTCCTGATCATCTGGCGCTGGTTTATAAAGATGAGCGTCTGACGTACCGTGATCTCAACGGCCGTGTCAATAAACTAGCGCATACGTTCCTGGACCTGGGCATCCAAAAAGGGGACAAAATCGCCTCTATTTTGCCCAATTGTTTAGAGCAGCTAGAAATCTTTTGGGCGGTGGCTAAAATTGGGGCCGTTGTCGTTCCCCTAAGCCCCATGTTGCGCGGAACCGGTCTCAGTCGCCTCATCAACGATTCTGACAGCGTAGTAGTTATTACCAACAGCGACTTTACCCGCCATTTGGCTAAGGTACGTGATGAACTGACGGCCGTCAACCACCTCATCCTCACCGACAGCCACCAACCCGACACCCAAAATTACCACGACCTGACCGCCCAAGCCTCAGACAAAAATCCTCCGGCCATAGAAATCAACGGCCGTGATCCCTACAACATCATCTACAGTAGCGGCACCACCGGCTTACCCAAAGGCATTGTCCACACCCATGACATACGCGCCGCTTATTGCACCAGCTTTGGCCTCAGCTACCGCTTCACGCCCGAAAGCGTCATCCTGCACACCGGCTCACTCGTCTTCAACGGCGCTTTTCTCACCCTGATGCCGGCCATGTGGTTGGGCTGCGCGTTTGTGCTGCATCCTCAGTTCGACGCCCAGGCGATGATTGAAACCGTCGCCGCCGAGAAAGTGACCCACACGATGATGGTGCCTTCCCAAATCATCGCCATGCTGCATGCGCCCAGCTTTGACTCGGCCAAATTGCAATCGCTGGAAATGATTTGTTCTGTGGGCGCACCGCTGCATCTGGAACATAAACAGGAATTAGACCGGCTTCTGCCCGACCGTTTTTATGAATTGTATGGCCTGACGGAAGGCTTTGTCACCATTTTGGACAAAACCGATTTTCACAACAAACCGGCTTCCGTTGGCTGTCCGCCGCCCGGTTTTGAGATGCGAATTGAACGGCCGAATGGCGAGTTGTGTAATCCGCATGAAGTGGGCGAAATTGTAGGCCGCGGCCCCGTCACCATGCCCGGCTACTACAAACGACCCGACCTAACAGAAAAGGCGATTCGGGATGGCTGGCTCTATTCCGGCGATTTAGGCCATGTGGATGAAGAAGGTTTCCTTTATTTGGTAGACCGGCAAAAAGATATGATTATCTCCGGCGGCGTCAACGTTTACCCCCGCGATATTGAAGAGATCATTGTGCGACATACGGCCGTGCGTGAAGCGGCCGTTTTCGGCGTACCAGATGACAAATGGGGCGAAACGCCAATGGCGGCCGTCATCTTGCAACAGCCCGGCTCCATCAGCGAACAAGAACTAATAAACTGGGTCAACGAACGAGTAGAGGCTCGTTTCCAAAAAGTACACGGCATCATTATTATGGAAGATTTCCCTCGCAGCGTTGCCGGCAAAACCCTCAAGCGCATCATGCGCGACCCGTACTGGGAAAACAAGGATACTCAAATTTGAATGCGGAATTCGGATTGGGGAATGCGGAATGGCTATTGTCAAGGTCATTACTGAATTTATTGGATAGTGAATCATGAATAGATACATTCAGGAAAAATATATTCAAACGAATGGGGTGTTATTACATGCGCTGGATCATCCTGGCGGTGAGCCAACATTGGTTTATCTGCCCGGTTTAACGGCCAATGCACGCCTTTTTGACGGCGTAGCGCAGGCTGGCGTCACCCCTCGTTTTCGGATATTGGCTTTGGATTTGCGCGGACGCGGCCTAAGCGATAAGCCAGAAAGTAGCTACACGATGGCTGACCACGCGGCCGATGTCATTGGCGTCCTGGATGCGGAAGGTATTGAACAGGCTACCCTGGTCGGTCATTCCTTTGGCGGCTTGTTAAGTTTGTATTTGGCGGCCAATTATCCAGATCGCGTCGAGCGCATTGTAATTATTGATGCCGCCAAGGCGGCCGCAGACCCAAAGGTGGCAGAAATGATACGGCCGTCTCTGGACAGATTAGGAACCGTATTGCCCTCGGTAGACGCTTACATTGCGGCCATGAAACAAATGCCCTTTCTGGATGACCTTTGGGATGATTCATTGGAAGCATATTTCCAGGCGGACATGCAGGTTAATGACGATGGCACAGCCCAGGCGCATGCAACGCCGGCCGCAATTGGGGCGGTCATTGATGGCATTCTTGAGGAAGATTGGGAGGCCATTATCAATGGCGTAATCTGTCCGGCCGTTCTCATCAACGCCACCGACCCCTACGGCCCACCGGGAAGTCCGCCAATTCTAACTGAAACAGATGCCAGAGAAACGGCCGCGCAAATGGCTAACTGCCAATACATTCATGTTCCCGGCAACCATGTCACTATGGTCTTTGGCAAAAATGCAAAACAGGTAGCTAAAGCAATAACTGAATTTATTACTGGAGATTAAGTAAGCTTTCGGGGGACTGCCGAGACCCTAAGGGTTTTACTCCTGAGAACACTATTGTATTGGGCACAAAAACCCTTGTAACCATTCAGGTGCCCGGCACTTCATTACCAAGTCTACTGGAGTAGCACACTCGTTTATAAGTGCCGGGCACCTTGGGGGAGTGAATGGTTACAAGCCCTTAGGGTCTGAACGGATACGAGATTAAAGATTGGACAAATCTCCAATCTCCAATCTCCAATAAAAAGAAGTCATGACACAAGAAACAACAGTCGGTATTGTCAGCATAGGAACTTACTCGCCAGAAAGTTACCTGACGGCCGCAGAAATCGCTGACATGAGCGGGCTACCAGAATGGGTTGTGCGCGACAAGCTGGGCATTACAAAAAAGCACGTCGGTGGCCCAGATGATCACCCCAACGAAATGGGCATTAAAGCCGCTCTCGACTGCCTGTCCAAAACCGATATTCAACCAGAGGAAATTGACCTGGTTCTTTGCACCACCGAAGAATGGCGCGAATATTTCTTGTGGACATCTGGCATTCATCTGGCTTATGAAGTTGGGGCTGCCAATGCCTGGGCTATAGACATCCACAACCGTTGCGCCACCACCGTTAGCGCCATGAAAATGGCTAAAAACATGATGCTCGCCGACCCAGAAATCAACACCGTTCTCATCGCTGGCGGCTATCGCATCTCTGACTTTATCAATTTCCAAAATAAGCGCACCACATTTTTATGGAATATCGGCGCGGGTGGCGGGGCCATGCTTTTGCGTAAAAACTGGCCGACGAACAAAGTATTGGGGAGCCATCTGATTACCGATGGCTTTATGAGCAAGCATGTTGTTGTTCCGGCCAGCGGCACGGTGCAGTTTCCCACACCGGAAGCTGTCGAGGCGGGTTTGTTTTATTTTGACCTGGTAGAACCGGAAGCGATGAAAGATCGCCTAAATGAAGTTTCGATGGACAACTGGATACATTGCGTAGATGAGGCGCTGCGTAAAAGCGGGGCCAAACCGAATGGAACCCCATACACAAAAGCAGATATTGATTTTCTGAATATGGTGCTTATCAAACCATCCGGTCACCAGGATATGCTGACCCGTCTTGGATTGACAAAGGAACAGTCGGTTTATCTAGGCGATATTGGGCACACAGGCGAGCAGGATGCCATGTTCGGTATTCGGGAAGGATTGAAAGTCGGCCGCTTAAAAGACGGCGATCTCATGGCAATTGTGGCGGCCGGCATTGGCTACGTCTGGGCGGCCGGCATTGTGCAATGGGGAACGAGTTGATTGTGGAATACGGATTGCGGAATGATGGAGGATTTGAATAGGACAAGAGGATTTGAAGAAACGGACGAAGCAGTTTGCTTTGCGGGCAATTCGGTTGACGGAATCATTGCCCAAAGAACGAACGGCCGGCGTAATTGGACGACAGCTATTGCATTCCGGCACATCGGTGGGGGCAAATTACCGCGCCGCTTGCAGGGCTAAATCAACGGCCGATTTTATTTCAAAAATGGGTACGGTTGAGGAAGAAGCCGATGAGTCCTTGTACTGGATGGAACTGCTTGTCGAGGCGGATATCATGCAGGAATCATTGTTGCAACCCTTGATGCAAGAAGCCGACGAGTTAGTTGCTATTACCGTTTCTTCCATCAACACTGCAAAACAACGCAAGAAATGAACGCGGAATTCGGAATGGGGAATGAAAATCCCGCACTCCGCATTCCGCACTCACAGGGGTGTACGTGGCAAACTTACTTACAAATCGAGCGCGACTGACACCAGACCGGGAAGCATTACTGGATTTGGAAACGGGACGGCGGTTCACTTATGCAGCGCTCAACGCACGGAGCAATCAGGCTGCAAACTGGCTGTTGGACAAGGGCGTTGTGGAAGGGGATCGCGTCTCTATTTTGGCGCATAACCATATCTCTTTTATCGATCTGTTTTATGCCTGTGGAAAAATCGGGGCAGTTTTTACGCCGTTAAACTGGCGCTTAGCCCCGGTCGAACTCAACTATATCGTCAACGATTGCACCCCTTGCCTTTTGCTTGTGGGGGAAGAGTTTGATGAAACGGCCGTGCAAATGTGCCCCGATATTGAAGTAGAACAGATCGTATTGCTCAGACAATATGAAAACGACCTCGCCAATCAGTCGGCTGATGAACCCTCTACTCCCACCGGTTTGAACGAGGAATCACCGTACTGCATTCTGTACACCTCTGGCACCACCGGACGGCCGAAAGGAGCCATTATTCCCCACCGGCAAGTTTTGTGGAATTGTATCAACACGGCCGTGTCCTGGGGACTCACCGAACACGACGTTTCTCCAATCTTTACACCTCTTTTCCATGCCGGTGGGCTGTTCGCTTTCCTCACTCCCCTGCTCTATCTGGGTGGGCGCATTATTCTGGACAAAGGATTTAATCCAGAAATGTCCCTACGCACTATTTTGGAAGAAAAATGCACCGTCATTTTAGGCGTGCCCACCCTTTTCCAGATGTGGCAAAACTTACCTCAATACGAAACGGCCGATTTCAGTCACGTTCACTTTTTCATCAGCGGCGGCGCGCCCTGCCCGCCCAAACTAATCAACGTTTGGCGGGAGGAAAAAGAGATCGTTTTCCGTCAAGGGTATGGTCTGACCGAAGTCGGCCCCAACTGCTTTAGCATGACCGATGAAGAAAGCGTACCCAAAACCGGTTCGGTGGGCAAACCGATTTTTCATAGTGAGATGCGTCTGGTAGACAGTGAAGGGAATGAGGTAGCTGTTGGCGAGACGGGTGAACTACTCATCAAGGGGCCGCACGTCTGCACGGGATACTGGCATAATCCGGAGGCTGCTGCTCAGGCATTGGTAAATGGCTGGTTTTACACTGGCGACATGGCGCGTATAGATAAGGATGGCTTCTTTTATATTGTTGGCCGATTCAAAGATATGATCATCAGCGGTGGCGAGAATGTTTATGCGGCTGAAGTAGAAGCGGTGTTTTTGCGGCACACGGCCGTAGTCGAATGCGCTCTCATCGGTCAACCTGACGACCAATGGGGTGAAGTAGGTCTCATGGTCACGGTTCTAAAAGAAGGCACAACCACTACTGAAACCGAGTTGCAGGAATTTTGCCGCCAGCATCTGGCCCGCTACAAAGTTCCCAAAAGCATCATTTTTACTGACGCCCTCCCTCATTCACCCTATGGCAAAGTAGAGAAAATTAAGTTGAAGGAAACCTATAGTTGATTACGGAATGGGGATCCCCATTCCCCATTCCGCATTCTGAAATGGAGAAAACAATGTCTACAGTTCCAATATTACCCGGTATTACGTCCCAAATGATTCAGACGAATCGTATCAACTCCCATGTGCTGACCAGCGGCCCAGCTGATGGCGTCCCGGTCGTTTTTATTCATGGCAACTTTTCTGCAGCCGCCTATTTTGAGGAAACAATGCTTGCTCTGTCCGATACATATCGCTGCATTGCACCCGATTTGCGCGGCTATGGGAACACAGAAGACCTGACCATTGACGCTACGCGAGGCGCCCGCGATTGGAGCGACGATCTAAAAGCGCTTTCAGATACCTTTGGCGATAAAGCGGCGCATCTAGTTTCCTGGTCATTGGGTGGCGGGGCTGTCATGCAGTTCGCCCTCGACTATCCAGAACTAGTAGCCTCGCTCACTTTGATTGCCCCCGTCAGCCCTTATGGTTTTGGCGGCAGTAAAGGGTTGGATGGCATACCTTGTTACACAGATTTTGCCGGCGCCGGCGCCGGGACAGTCAATCCTGAATTTATAAAGCGGATTCAAGAAAATGACCGCAGCGCAGACGACCCTAATTCGCCCCGCAATGTGATAAACACGTTTATCTACAAACCCCCTTTCCGTGCTAACCGCGAAGAAGCGTATCTATCCGCATCCATGCTAGAGAAGATTGGAGAGGATCGTTATCCAGGCGATTTTGCCGCTTCTGAAAATTGGCCCAATGTCGCGCCAGGTAAATATGGTCCCATCAATGCCTTGACGCCGGCCTACTTCAACACCAGCGGGTTGGTTGATCTAGACCCAAAACCGCCTATTCTCTGGGTGCGCGGCGACAGCGATCAAATTGTCTCCGACACATCCTTCTTTGACTTTGGCACATTGGGGCAGATGGATTTTGTACCCGGCTGGCCTGGCGCCGACGTTTTCCCGCCGCAGCCCATGATCGCCCAAACACGATCTGTGCTGGATCAGTACCAGGAAAACGGCGGTAGTTTTCAGGAGGTAGTATTTGCTGATTGTGGACACAGCCCCCACATTGAGAAACCGGAAGAATTTAATCGTCACTTTCATACACACATTCATTGAGTGGGGAATGGGGAATGGGGAATAAACGGCCGTGACTCCGCACTCCCCATTCCGAATTCGGAAATCATATGCTTCACTTCGACTGGATTAAACGACATGCAGAACGAACGCCAAACAAACTGGCGTTGGTAGACGCGCATACCGGGCGGGAATTTACCTATGGCCAGTTTAATGGACGGGTAAACCGGCTGGCCAGCTTTTTACGTGATGAGATGCACATTCAGCAAGGAGATCGGGTTTCTATCCTGGCCCAAAATAGTTCCGACTATTTCGAGGCGTTATTTGCCTGTAGCAAAATTGGAGCCATTTTGAATACGCTTAACTGGCGGCTGGCTGTGCCAGAGTTGGCTTACATCCTCAACGATTGCGCCCCGCGTGTGCTGCTCTATGAACCAGAATTTGTGGATGCCGTGGCCGCGCTTCGACCTCAAATTAACTGCGGCGCATACATCGTTATGGGCAGCGCGCCAGCGGAAGGGGATTGGGGGTATGAAGCGGCTCTGGCAATGGGTTCTCCGGACGATTTTTCTGGACCGCGTCTGAGGTATGACGACACTTGGGCTATCCTCTACACGTCAGGAACAACAGGACGGCCGAAAGGGGCGCAGGTGACATACGGCAATTTCTTCTATAACGCCGTGGGTATGGGACAAGCTATTGATTTGACTGCGGCGGATGTGAATTTGAATGTCCTGCCCACTTTCCACGCTGGCGGATTGGGTCTGTATGCCGGGCCGATTTTCCATGCCGGAGGGTCGCTGGTTGTGATGCGGACATTCGACCCGGCGCAACTGCTGAGGCTTATTCAGGATTGGCAGGTTAGTGTCATACTGTTGGTTCCGGCCATCTATCTAGCATTGTCCCAGTTTTCAGATTTTGAGAAATATGATTTGTCGGGCGTGCGCCATTGGGCCAGCGGAGGATCATCGCTGCCGCCATCGTTAACGCACGCATTTGCGGAAAAGGGCATCATTATTCAACAAGGCTTCGGGATGACGGAAACGGGGCCGACGGTTTTTATCATTACCCCGGCGGATGCAGTGCGTAAGGCGGGATCGGTAGGCAAGCCTGTTTTGCATACGGAGGTGCAAATTATAGATCGAGACGGCCGTATCCTGGGGCCAAATGAAGTGGGTGAACTGTGCATCCGAGGCGGCAACGTGACCAACGGCTACTGGAACCGCCCAGAAGCGACAGCCGAAGCCTTGCACGATGGCTGGCTGCACTCCGGTGATGCCGCCCGCTATGATGAAGAAGGCTTTTTCTATATTGTGGATCGTTGGAAAGATATGTTTATTTCCGGCGGGGAAAATGTGTACCCGGCCGAAGTGGAAAATGTGATTTATCAGCATACGGCCGTGGCGGAGGTGGCTGTGATCGGTGTACCGCATCCCAAATGGCAGGAAACGGGACGCGCCCTCATTGTGCTTAAAGAAAACCAGACTGCCTCGGAAACGGAAATCATTGACTTTTGTCAGACTAAACTGGCTCGCTACAAGATTCCAAAATCAGTGGTTTTTCTGGATGAACCCCTGCCGCGTACCGCAGCCGGCAAGGTGTTGAAACGCGAATTACGGCAGACACATGGAGAATCGGTTGCAGAATAAAAGATGAAAGATGATCTCCATACGAATCTGCCATTTTTAATTATTAAATCATGAAAACAGGACAGACTTTCACCGAAACAAAACTATTTACGCAGGCTGATTTTGACGAATTTGCCCGACTGAGCGGGGATGATAACCCGATTCATGTCAATCCGGCATTTGCGGTAAGGACACGGTTTGGGCGCACGGTAGCCCATGGCATGTTCTTGTACAGCGTCATTTGCGGGGCGCTCAACCGTTATTTTCCGGGCGCTGTGCAGCTTGAACAGCAGTTGCTGTTTCCAGCGCCAACGTTTGCCGACGAACGGCTGGAAATTCGTATCGGCGTCAGGCAAGCTAACGAACAGCAGCTTCATGTGACGACCCAAATTTTGAATGAATCTGGCGCATTAACGTGCGACGGGGAGTGTGTGTTGGCTTATGGGTGAGTTGGTATTGCGTGACACGGTAGGACAGACGGCCGTTCTGACTTTAAACCGGCCGGAGCGACATAACAGTCTGGTTCCTGTTTTTTTGGAGGAGATGTTGGCAAAGTTAACGGCCGCAACCGCCGACTCTAACATTCGCGCTCTTGTTTTGCAGGCCAACGGCCGTTCCTTCTCTACCGGAGGGGATGCACAAGGTTTTGTTGACCATGCCGACGACATCGCCGCCTACTCAGGGCGGATTGTGGGATTATTGAACGAGTGCATGTTAGCGCTCATTGATTTGCCGGTTCCGGTGATAACGGCCGTGCATGGGCAAACAACAGGCGGTTCACTGGGTTTTATTCTGGCCAGCGATATGGTACTGGTGTCGCCAGAAGCCAGCTTCACACCCTTTTACAGCGTCGTTGGACCAAGTCCTGATGGAGGGTGGGCTGTTTTGTTGGCAAAGGTCATTGGCCGCAAACGAGCGGCAGCAGTTTTGTATAGCAACGAAACGATTACGGCGGAAACGGCCGTTGC
>JAAEOP010000170.1 GCA_024223125.1 Chloroflexota bacterium | reverse complement strand
GAAGGCCGCACTACCGAACGGCATGAAACCAACATCCCCATGAGCTACCTGTTCGACACAGGCGCAGCCCAAGATTTAATCTTGAGCAAAGACGGCCCTGGACGACTCTATTACCGTCTCGGCCTTAGCTACGCGCCCACCGACCTGTCGCTGGATGCGCTAGATCGGGGTTTTATTGTCCAACGCACGTATGAGGCGGTGGACGACCCCGAAGATGTGTATCAAGATGAACAAGGCGTCTGGCATATCAAAGCTGGGGCGCGGGTGCGCGTCAATCTGACGCTGGTGGCGAATAATCGCCGCTACCATGTGGCGTTGGTTGACCCATTGCCCGCCGGATTGGAAATCATCAATCCCGCGTTAGCCGTCTCTGGCGACGTGCCCAATGAACCGGGTACGCGGACTAATTCCTGGTGGTGGTATTGGAACTGGTACGAGCATCAAAACATGCGCGACGAGCGAGCGGAAGCGTTCACGACGTTGCTGTGGGAAGGGGTGTACGATTACTCCTACATCGCCCGCGCCACCACGCCGGGTACGTTCGTCGTGCCGCCCGCCAAAGCGGAGGAGATGTATTCGCCGGAAGTGTTCGGTCGTAGCGCTAGCGATTGGGCAATTGTGGAGTAACGGCCGTTATTCATCCACTATAAACATCCGGCCAGAGCGATGGTTTGTTGTGTCGCTCTGGCCGGTTGGAATTAGGCGGCTCCGCTTGGTCGGGTAGCAAGGGGCCATTACTGGCCTCCCGCCCCCTAAGAACGGCTCAAGAAAGTTTCCCTTCAAGCCGCTCAAGCCGCTCAAATGCCTGTTGCCAGACACGGTTTCTCAACATGTATACCTTGACTATGAACCTGCCGGTGACAATTTGGATGGAGTAACACACGGTTGCTGTTGCCGTCAATGCCGCCGTGAGTTTGCCAAACAATATGGTGACTATGCCATCCTGTTTGTTTGGTAATCTCCTGATGACAAATCGGACATCTTCCATTCTGTGATTGCCATAGAGCTAACAAGTCCTGACGTCCTTTCCAATGGTCGGCCATCTTCGCATCTAACCGTTTCTCGAAATAGGGTTCCCATTGGGGGTCGTAGGGATTTGCTAACCCTCTGATTTTGACGTGCCGCTTAATTGGTTTGTAAGCTGCGTAGCGTAATTGGCAGCGTTTGGCCTTTCCATCTTTGCCGACCGTTTCCCGAAAGAAGACCCATTGACTGCGTTTGGTAGAACGGAAGTATTTCCGCCTAATCCATTTGGCTGATTTGTTGCCGTGTCTTCGTTTGGCCCAACGCCATAGCGCGTGAAAGATTTGGTGGTCTACCCAAACAAAGGTCTTTTTGCTGGCTACGTGCCGATGATAATTTACCCATCCTTCAATCATCGGATTGAGTTTGTTAATCAGTTGTCCGGCGGTCGCTTGTTTATACCTATTGATAGTTGCCCGTATTTTTCGCAAGAATGCTTTGACACTTTTCTTACTGGGCTTGATGAGTAGTTGGTCACCATGTTTGCGTACGGTTTGTCCCAGGAAATCGAAGCCTTCTCCGATGTGGGTAATGTGGGTTTTCTTTGGTGAAAGTTGCAGACCACGTTCCCGTAAGAATTCGATGATGAATGGTTTGACTTGTTGCTCTAGCAATTCCGGGTTGCTTCCCGTGACGATGAAGTCATCGGCAAAGCGCACCAGATTGACCTTGTGACCTTTGTGACGAGGAAATCGCACCTTCAGTTCTTTTTTCAGCCCATCCAATGTCATATTGGTGAGTACTGGAGAGACCACTCCTCCTACAATGTTGCAAACTTTCCTCATGGGCGGCTAATCTGCCGAAATCAGGAGGAATTCGAAAAACGATATTGACATCATCTTCACCAATTTCCACACGTTTGACCAAGATGCGAAGTAGTTGGCGACGAGTATCCCAATCCGTAGCATCTAATCCGCCTGTCACTTGAGCTGCGAAATCTTCTAAGCGACTGATGACCGAATGCAACTCTTCCTCCAACGCTTGTTGTTGGGCAATTTCCTGAAGTTGAGTTTCCAGAGTCACCACCCGTTGTCGAAAGCGGGTAATTCGTGACTCAAATTCAGCTTTTTCAATAAATCCATCCGCGTAGCTATCGATTAAGCGTGCCATTCCACGCCGTATTTTCGATAATTGGGTTTGCTTTGAGAGT
>JAAEOP010000169.1 GCA_024223125.1 Chloroflexota bacterium | reverse complement strand
TCTGGCGCAGATACGCGGCCAGAATACGGACACTCATCTGCTCACCCATACCGCCGATGGCGTCCAATGCCCGCGGGCTGAGTTCGCCCAACACATGGACAGCCTGGCATAATGCTTCGTAACGGTTTATGAAACGGCCGTTGTCTGCCAACATTGGCTGCCGTTCTCCATCAGGCTCCAACAAGCCATCAATCGCTTGCAGATGAATTTGGCGCAGCAGTTCTGCGTTTTGGCGGTACATTTCGCCGTCACCCTGCGCGGCCGAATGTGCCCCGTCTAACAGCAAATCTGTCACCTTCACCGGTTTGCTGCCCATGCCAGACGCCACGACTACCACTCGCCCCCAGGCGCGTTGTGTTTCTACAATCAGTTCGGCCGTTTCGCGCAACGCCTGGGCGCTGCCAACCGAGGTGCCGCCGAATTTCATTACTAAGGTCATCACTCACTCCGTTTGTAGAGATTAGGAGATTGAGAGATTAGAGATTATCCAATCTCTCAATTTCCTAATCTCCCAATCTCCAATATTTTTTCTAAAGCCTGCTCTAAGTCCGCCACTATATCGGCCGTATCCTCAATGCCAATAGCAAATCTGACCAAATTATCTTTAATGCCGATGGATAATCTTTCTGCGGTAGACAGTTCGTAGTAAGACATATAGGCGGGTTGTTCGATGAGGCTTTCTACACCGCCCAGGCTGGGGGCAATGTAGGGAATCGTCATGGCGTCAATAAAGCGGGCTGTGGTGTCGGCTGGTTCTTCGCCGGGAATCGGAGCAATCTCAAAACTGACCACACCGCCATACCCATCCATTTGTTCACGGGCAATTTGGTGGTCGGGGTGGGAAGCCAGTCCGGGATACCAGACTCGTTCCACGCGGGGATGGTTTTCCAGGAAGTCGGCTACAGTTTGCGCGGAATGGTTTTGCTGTTTTACACGCAGGGCCAATGTTTTCAGACCGCGTTCTACCAGCCAGGCAGCATGGGGGTCAGCTACGCCGCCCAACATGCCCTGGCTCTGGCGCAAAGCGTGTAACAGCCCCGCGTCCCCAACGACAACGCCAGCCATCACGTCATTATGGCCGCTGAGATATTTTGTGCCGCTGTGGATGACGAGGTTTATACCATAGGCTAACGGCCGTTGGTTTACCGGCGTGGCAAAGGTGCTGTCAATAATTGTTTTGACGCGCTTGTGCTGTTTGGCAACGGCCGCCAATCGTTCCAAATCGGCCACCCGCAAGTACGGGTTGGTGGGGCTTTCACTGATGATGAGGCGGGTGTTTGGTTGAACGGCCGCTTCCAAAGCGGCATAATCCCCCATGGCTACCTGCGTTGTCTCAATGCCTAATCGAGCCAGAAAACTATTGCAAAATTGGCGCGTTTTGCGATAACAATCGTCGGTCATGACGATGTGGCTGCCGGTGGGCAGTATGGAGAGGATGACGTTGGTCACGGCCGTCATCCCTGTCGGAAAAAGAATGGCGTCATCCCCCCCTTCTAAAGCGGCAATATGTTTTTCAACCTGGCGCGTGGTGGGGTTGCCGTAACGGCCGTATTCTCCCCGATCCCCATTGCCACCCCACATTTTGCTTTCCATATAGTTGCACAGATCGGCCGTGTCCTCAAATGTGTAGGTGGCCGTCTGGATAATAGGGGTCGTCAAACTATGAAAGGGATGCGCGGCGCGGCGGTGATGATTGCCATGTACGGAGCGGGTTGATGCGCCTGACGGCCGTGTTGCTTGCGTTGTAACATTAGAACCATTTGATGAAAATATTGTCTTGCTCATGTTTACTCCTATTTCAGGAGATTGGAGATTGGGGGATGAGACAATCTCCAATCTCTAATCTTCCGATCTCTCAAACTCCCAACAAAAAACGCCCCTTCCAGAAGAATTAGAAGGGGCGCTGCTTTTACTTTTCGCCATTTCTCATCTCCCAGAAGTTTGCGTGTTCATTAATGAACACACTTCTGCCGGATTTAGCACCATTTCCCTGATAATGGGCGGTTGCTGAGGTGTCAACGGGCCGGTCCCTCGACCTCTCTGGATAAGAAGTATTAAACTTATACCTACGTATTCAATTGATGAGCGGAATGGTAACAAAACAGTGGGGGGTTGTCAAAAGGGGTGCGAATCAGCGAGGTAGAATAGATACCTGCCCATTTGTTGGCGAAAGTTCTTTCCAAACAGTTGACTACATTTGTTGACTTAACCTGGCGCTCGCTAATCGGTTTAGGCTAATCCCCGCTTCGGCCGCTTCAAGTACCAAACGACGATGAATTTCAGGTGGTATTCGGATCAAGAATTTGCCGCTATATTGCCTTACAGCAATAGGTTCGGGGACAGATTCGTCATTTGCTTCCAAGTCAACCACGACTTCGGCTACCACCTGGCGAATACCTTGTAGCGCATCTTCCGGGTTATTCGCCAACCAACTAAGACTGGGAAATTCTGTACAGAGTCCTAGGTATTCTTCATCTTCCTCTGACCAGGTTACTCGGTAAGTATAACGATCTTGCTCAAGAATCATTTTGTATCTCCAATCTATCAATTGCTTTCAAAACTTGTCTTACCTGATACGCTTTGGCTTTGCCTTTGTGATTTTGGATATTCACACGAGGGTCGCCTTGCCAGGGGGTTTTGTAAATACGATGGCTGCCGCCACTTTGTCGAGCCTCTCCAAAATAGTGATCACAAACTTTACAAAGGACGCTAAAACGAATCCCTTTTGGATTGCGACGCATTTGTGTCAAAATTCTTGCAACAGAAGCCACACCAAAATAGTATCATTATTGGTATTGCTGTCAAGGCATGAAGTAAATTGTTTTGGGACAATTTTGCCTCTCCCAATCTATTCCCACATTATGCCCCACCCCTAGAAAATCCGTGCTATAATCCCCCTTCATTTCCCGCCGACCCAAATCGGCGCCTAACACTGCAAATGGAAAACGGAAAACCCTTATGACAACCACATACGTCACCATAGACGTGGAAACCACCGGCCTGGACGCCAACAATGACCGCATTATCGAAGTCGCGGCCGTGACCTTCCGCGACAATGAAATTTTGGATGAATTCAGTTCCCTGGTAAATCCGCACCGGGATTTGCCCCCTTATATTACCCAACTGACAGGCATCACCCAGGAGATGGTTGATGGCGCGCCAGGCATGTTTGGGCTGCGCTCAAAACTGCGCTCCATCATTGGCGATCATGTGTTGGTGGGGCACAACGTCAGCTTTGATGCCGGGTTTTTGAAGGCTGAACGGCTGGCGCACGGCAACCATCGGGTAGATACTGTCACTCTGGCGACGATTCTGTTTCCAGACGCCGGCCGTTTTGGTTTAGAAGCATTAGCCTATTTTCTCAATCTACCCACGCCAGACGGGGGACAAACCCACCGTGCATTGGATGACGCTGTTCTGACAATTGAACTTTTTCTGGCGCTCAAAGAACAGGCTTTGAAAATCCCTCTGGCACAGTTAGATGAATTGGTGTTGGCTGGGCAAAACTTGAGTTGGCCGGAAACAATCTTTTTTGAGGATATATTGGGTATTCGCGCCAGGACGGCCTTTGAAGGGGGAGAGATGCGGCAGCGCGGCCGTTTGCCCCGTTACTTCAAACCGCCAAAGTTAAACGGCCGTCCTGCTACTCCTCGTGAAAAACCCATTGATCTAGACCCCGATCTGGTCGCCAGTCTCATCCGGCCAGGGGGTAATTTTGAACAAACCATGACCAGCTATGAATACCGGCTGCAACAGGAAGAGATGCTGCTCTCTGTGGTGGACGCGCTCAATTTTGGTTCCCATGTCATCGTAGAAGCGCCAACGGGGACAGGTAAATCTATTGCCTACCTGATTCCGGCCGCGTTTTGGGCTGTGGAAAACGGCCGTCGCGTCGTCATTTCCACCAACACCATCAACCTGCAAGACCAGCTCATCCACAAAGACATTCCCGAATTGCAGCGAATTTTGCCCTTCGAACTTCATGCTTCTGTTCGCAAAGGGCGCAGCAATTATTTGTGTACCCGGCTCTTCCAACAAATGCGTCATAGCGGCCCCAGTAACGCCGACGAAATGAACCTGTTTGCCCGCATTCTGCTCTGGCTGGGGCAAACTCAAGTCGGCGATGTAGCAGAATTGAACCTGCGTACCCCCGGTGAGCGACTGGCCTGGTCACGCTTGAATGGGGACAATGTCTCCTGCTCTCTGGATCAATGCGCCCAGGAAAATTGCCCCTTGCATCACGCCCGCCGCAGCGCTGAATTGTCTCACATTGTCATTGTCAACCACGCTTTGCTGCTGTCTGATGTAGCCAACGAAGGACATATCTTGCCTGATTTTGTGGATTTGATTGTGGACGAGGCACATCATATTGAATCGGCCGTGACTAATGGCCTTAGTTTCCGCGCCGACCGCAAATTTTTGGAAGCGATTCTGGACGAAATTAACAAACCCCGCGCCGGATTGCTGGCCGATTTACAAAACCGGGTACAGGCGGCTATGCCCGGCCAATTTGCAGAGCAGTTTGACACGGTGGTGAATATGATGCGCCGCGAAGGTCAGGTAGCCAGCTCCCGGCTGGATGAATTTTTTATGACCCTCTCCTTTTTCTTGTCGGAATTTAGGAACCGGCGCAGTAAATTTGCAGAACAGTTCCGCCTGACGCCTGACGCCCGCGCCCAGACTGGTTATGATGAAGTGGAATTAAGCTGGGACAATCTGAATAACCATTTGAAGATGATTGTGGATGGCTTTGTTAAATTGGCCGGCGGTCTGGCGGATGTGCAGGATCAGTTTGATATTGAAGAGGTAGATGAATTACGAGCGGCGTTGTTGAGCAACGGCCGCAGTCTGGAAGAAACCCGCGCCAACCTGGACCAAATCATCATAGATCCCCAGGAGGGGATGATTTACTGGGTGGAAATCTTCAAAGAGCGTATCTCCTTACACGCTGCCCCGCTGCACATTGGCCCGCTGGTGCAGGCACACATTTTTGAAGCTTTAGAAACGGTTATCCTTACTTCGGCCACGCTGCGGACAGCCAACCCCGGCTCCTGGGATTCGGAACCAACCTTTGATTATATACGCGAGCGGCTGTACGCTTATGAAGTAGATGAACTGGCTGTAGACACTCCTTTCGATTACAAAAACACGACGCTGCTTTACCTGCCCACCGATATGCCGGAACCGAACCAACCCGGCTACCAACGTTTTGTGGAGGAGGCGATTGTGGATGTGGCTTTGGCGTTAAACGGCCGTACCCTGGCCCTCTTCACCTCTTATGGGCAGCTTAACCAGACAGCCAAAGCAATTGAACCAATCTTGAGTGATCAGGGTATCACTACCCTGGCCCAAAGTTCCGGTTCTTCACGGCAGCAACTGTTAGCCCAGTTCAAACGGCCGCACAGCCGCTCGGTCTTGTTAGGAACCCGCTCCTTTTGGGAAGGGGTAGATGTACCCGGCGAGGCGCTGCAAGCAGTGATGCTGGTCAAGCTGCCTTTTGATGTCCCTTCTGACCCAATTTTTGCCGCTCGTTCAGAGACTTTTGAGAATTCGTTTTTTGAGTATTCAATACCTGAGGCAGTGCTGCGTTTTCGACAGGGGTTTGGACGGCTTATTCGGCGCACGACAGATGAGGGAGTGGTGGTCATTCTGGATAAACGGGTTCTGACCAAACGGTATGGTCAGATGTTTTTGGATGCACTGCCGGAATGTATGGTGTTGCGTCAGCGTACCGGCCGTGTTGGAGAGTTAACCTTGCGCTGGCTAAATCGGGAACGGTGAGTCGTATTCCGTATTCCGTATTCCGTATTCCGTATTCCGTGAGCCGTGAGCCGTATTCCGTATTTCTGTAAATCGTGATTTGTTGTCGGGTTTCGGACAACGGATTACGGATTACGAATCTTCTACGACTTGATTGGGTTATAGATGGGTGTACAATTCAAACGGTCGCCACACCAGACTGCGGCCGTTTTTTTACGGAGGAATTATGAGTAAACGACGTGTGGTTATTACTGGAATGGGGATTGTTAGTCCGCAGGGAAATGACCTGGAAACAAGCTGGGATGGTATCTCGAACGGCCGTAATGGCATTCATCGTACCACTGCTTTTAACCCTGAACCATATCGCTGCCAGATGGCCGGTGAGGTAAAAGAATTTGATCCGCGGGCTTTGTTTGGCCGCAAAGAAGCGCGGCGTATGTCTCGCCAGACACAATTTGCTATGGCCGCCGCCGAGCAAGCCGTTGCCGATGCTGGACTGAATTTTGAGCATGAAGATTGTGATCGTATCGGCGTGTTGATTGGCAGTGGCATGAGCGCGTTAGCCCCCGTTTTTGATTCCTGGAAGGTAATGGAAACAAAAGGTCCTAAACGAGTCAGTCCCTTTTTGATTCCCATTATGTTGCCGGATACACCAGGCGCGGCCGTTTCCCTCGCTTACGGTTTACATGGCCCTAACTTTACAATGGCGACCGCCTGCGCCACAGGCAATGATTCCATCGGCCAGGCAGCCCGGCTGATTCAATTTGGGATGCAGGATGTGATGGTGGCTGGGGCAACAGAAGCAGCCATTGTTCCCATTACCATAGCCGGGTTTGCCGCTATGACCGCTCTTTCAACACGGAATGATGAACCGGAGCGGGCGTCACGGCCGTTTGACCAGACTCGCGACGGCTTTGTGCCCGGAGAAGGATCGGCGGTACTTATTCTGGAATCTTGGGAACATGCCCAGGCACGTCAGGCGCATATTCTTGGCGAGGTCTTAGGTTACGGGATGACTTCTGACGCCTATCATATTTCGGCTCCGGCAGCAGATGGGTCTGGGGCAATTAAAGCGATGCGGCAGGCATTGGCTGAGGCTGACTTAACGGCCGACGATATTGACTACATCAACGCTCACGGAACCAGCACCCCTATGAATGATCCCATTGAAACATTGGCAGTTAAAGAAGCGCTGGGCGAACGCGCTTACCAAATCCCCATGAGTTCTACCAAATCCATGACCGGCCATCTGCTGGGGGCAACTGGCGCATTAGAAGCCGTCTTCTGTCTGAAAGCGATAGAAACCGGCCTCATCCCCCCCACCATCAATTACGAAACTCCTGACCCAGACTGCGATCTGGACTATGTGCCCAATGAACCGCGTTCAGCCGAAGTAAATATTACCATGTCTAACGCATTTGGGTTTGGCGGGCACAATTCGGTGTTGATTTTAGGGGAGTTTAGCGAGTAGGATCAGTTTTCAGTGGGTGTTTGCCAGTAGTAGGCTCTACTGAAAACTGCACACTGATCACTGATTTCCAACCCTATCCAGTTTCAACTTTGCCTCTTGTTCGGAAACTTTCATCCCCGCGCCGATGTGGGGGTAAATGAGCCAGCCCAGCATGAAACCAAATAAGGCTCCGGTGAAGAAGCGCAGGAAGGGGGGGCTTTCACGCAAGGCAAAAATAGCGCCGATTGTTTGTTGGAAGCCTTGGGGCGCAGAACCGTCTAACGGGGTGGCATAATAACCAAAAAGCTGGCTGAAACCATCCAGAGCGATTGGCCCCATGCCGACAATGATGAAGATGTAGACGGGCAACGGCCGTATATTAAACCGATTTCGCAAAGCTGCATAAAGCAACCCAAATATCAGCACAAAACTATAGATGGCAATATCTCGCTCACATAACGCCATCTTGTACCCCAACTGCTCGTTGCCCACAAAACGACGGGCTGCCAGGAAAAAGTTAGCCCAATTTTGGGGGTTGACGCCTTCAAATTCAGGAATATCGTTGATGTAGGCTTCCAATGGCTGCAACTCTGTGCCGGCCAATTCACGGGGGTAAGCGGATTGTTCGCCAAACAAGAAAAAGCTGCGCGAAGCCATCTGGTGGCACATAGGGCTGTAAATGGTATAGACAACGCGAGCGGGACCGGTTAAACCCACTTTCATCATGACCGGGGCCAGCATAGGTAGAAAAATGTAAATGGCAACGACTGTATTGAACACGGCCAGCCAATGCTTGCTGAAGAAGTAAGAAAATTTATCGGCTTTCATAGTCAAATTGGTGGGTTGTTGGGTTGTCATACGGTTCCTTCCAAAATAAAAGGGATCAGCCAAAGCTGATCCCAAGTATAACGGAATATCAAAATCTGGAAATGTTGGCTAACCAGGAGGAATTGTTTCTGACAGATAACCGTCAATTTGTGATTTTGCCATGGGGCCGCGATGCACGGCCGTAATCTCTCCATCTGGATTTACAAAAAAGGTGGAGGGGAAAATGCGATTGGCGCCATATAGTTCAGAAACAGCCCCTTCGCTGTCCAGAACGGGGGTGAAGGTCAAGCCCATCTCGTCGTAGAAAAAATCGCGCACCTGTTCTGGCGCTTCTTCTTGGTCGAGAGCTAAAATGACCAGGCCTTCATCTTGATAATCTTCAAAGGCGGCTTGCAGTTCTGGCATTTCTATGCGGCAGGGCGCACACCAGGTAGCCCAAAAGTTGATGATGACGGGACGGCCGTGCAGCGCATCCAAACTCACCTCGTTCCCATCTAAATCTTGCAAAGCAAAATCATAAGCCAGGTCGCCGACCGTTAAGGGTTCGCTACTGTTGGGTAGTTGGGAAACGGCCGATTCAGATTCAGCCAAAGCGGGAACCTGTTCCAAGGCAGCGGGAGCTGTTTCTGATGCGTCCGACCCAAGCAAGTTACTGCCAAAAAGGAGGAAGGCGACAGCCAGCCCCAAAATAATGAAACCGCCAACAATGAATAAGGGATTACGGCCGTTTTCCGATTCTTTTTCTTGGTTTGTTATCTCTTTTGTTGACATGAGATCATCTCCTAATTAAAGAGGCCGACAATTGTCTCTTCCAGTTCGATAAACCATTCTGAAAGAGGCGAGTTTACCAACAAGCCATTAATGGATGTCAAAGAACCATCTAACATCATCACCGCAATCAGGATGAATAAAGCGCCGCTAATTAACTGTGTAGAATGCAAATGGACGGTTGTGTGCCGGCTGCCGGGGCTGGTAAATGTCCATAAGGCCGCACCCAAAACAAAAATTGCCAGTAAGCCTAATTCATGAACCAAAGTGAGTTCTTGCCCGGAAAAAGCAGGATAAACGCGGAACGCATAAGCGACAACGGCGACAGCGATGCGCCAGAAAGCCAAGGCCCAAATCAGCGCCACCATAAATGTATGCGTGTTCCATTCCCACCCCTTGCCTCGTAAAACTTTCCAAAAGGTACTCTGACGACTCATACGGCCGAAAAATGTAGACACAATAAGCAATGGCAGCCCCAGTCCCAATGTATAGATAAACAACAGCGCCATCCCTCGCCAGACGGAGGTGGTTTGAGCGGCCAGGGTCAGAACGGCGCCCAAGATGGGGCCAACACAGCTAGACCAGCCAATGGCAAATGTGAGGCCAAATAAATAAGAGCCGCTCAATGAGTTGTTGCGCGGCTGCGCGCCCCCGCCGCCGCTGGTATCCACGCCGCCAAACCCTTTACCCAGCAAACTCATTACGCCCATGACCATGATAACGGAGCCACCCACTAACATGAGTACTTGCTGATTTTGCAGTAGTGTGCGCCCCAGGGCAAAACCAACCGCCCCAAACAGGGTGAAGGTGGTGGCTAACCCCAACATGAAGGAGAGAGTGTTGGAGGCGATTTGTTTACGGCCGCTTTGGAAAGCAAAAGCAAAATAGGCGGTGAGGACGGGCAAGGTACAGGGGGAAACAAAACTAAGCAGTCCGCCGCCAAAAGCCAATATGGCTAATATGAAAAATGGCTGGGTTTGCAAACCAAATTGAAATTGGTTGGGATCATTATTTTGGTTGAGCGCGCCAATGACGAACAGAATGAGTACGGCCGCAGCCACTCCAATAACTAACTTTTGTCCAGTAGAAAGAGATTGAAAACGCCCCGACAATGAGGTTGATTCAGGCATAGATTCTTGCATAGAGTTTACTCCGATTAGAGAATTTAACTCTTTTTCCAGACTTCGTTGGAAAATGAATAATGATTTGTGAATAATTAATAATGAAATGTGAAGTAAGGACTCACACTTCATTGTTCACAATTAGACAACGAGCGTACCCGTCATCTTACACCGTTAACATGAATACTGATTTAGAGTATGCCCCGAATTTGTACCAAGAAAGTAAAGCTGCCTACGAAGGGGAGACGGCCGTTACTCATCCTCATCGTCTTGTAATAATTGTGTCATTAATTGCAAATCCTTCTGCAAATTCCGCTGGCGAACCCACAATGTCACGATATAACCTAAAGCAATCAGCCCCATAACCCCATAACCCAACATCAAAAAATTATTAAACTGGTTGGGGTCGTCCAGACTGGTTTGTAAAATCGGTAGTGTTAATAATAGGAAACGGATCATACATCACCCCCTTGTAAGCGGGCTGCCACCCGCATCTTCAATGATATTACATTATCCTGCAAATATTGCAGCCGAATACGATTCACCAACCAGGCTGCATAAATCAAAGAAAATGTGACCACATTGGCTGTCAAAGTAATACCCATCCGCATCGAGTCCAAACCGGGGGCAATATCTTGCAAGCCCTGAGCTTCTGCCTGCGCCCCTTCAACCGTGCCTCCAAAAACGACCGGGTGAATATCGCGCCAAATGCGAATACTGATATAAGCCAGAATGATGGAGACAAAAGCTACAATGACATAAACGGCCGCAAACCGCCCCCGCTTTTCCTCCTCTTCAATAGCCCCGCGCAGCATAAAATAAGCCGCGTAAGTAAGCCAGGCAATGGTAATCAATGTCAGACGCGGACTCCACAGCCACCATGTATTCCAGGCTGGTTTGCCCCAAATAGCGCCAGCGGCCGTTGTAATCGTCAAAAACACCAATCCCACTTCTACTGAGGAAAGTCCAATAATATCCCATTTACGGTCTGGTTTACGTAAATATAAAAGACCGGCCGCCAGAGCTACAAAAAAAGCAATCGCTCCTACCCAGGCTGTACCCACATGGAAATAAAAGATTCTTTGCACATTGCCCATCATCCGCTCAACAGGCGCATACATAAAAACCATACCAATACTGATAAGTAGGGCGATAAAGGCCAAAATATTCAAAATAGTGATGGTGCGACTTAATTTTTCTACACGCATAGGTTTGCTCCTTGGGGAGTGTGGATTTCGGATTGCGGAATAAAGACCAACAACCTCCAATCTCCGATAGACTCAAGATTCAACAACAAAGCGGTAACTTAGAAATCCAACTGCTAATATGGCTAAATCGTAAGCCACCAATAAAGATAAGGTGCTGCGTAAACGGTCGGGGTCAGGCTGTAGGGAAACAACTTCGGCCGTGGCGATGGCCGCCGGTAAGATGAGCGGCAGCACAATTGGCAATAACAAAATAGGCAACAATACCTCACGGGAGCGGGTCTGCATCGTCATGGATGTGACCAACACACCAGCAGCAACATACCCAATCGTGCCTAAGAATAAAGTTAACAGCACAATTGGCTGCCAGAAAGGTTTATTAAAAAAAAGAATGAAAATAAAAACAAGAACAACTTCCAATAACAGCGTAAAAATGGTAACGCTAATTACTTTGGCAATGTAAATGACGCGCCGGTCTATGGGGGCGATAAGAATAGCGTCTATGGTTTGGTTTTCTCGTTCAATGGAAAGGGCGCGGTTTAAGCCTAATGTGCCCGCCAAAAGAATGGTCGCCCACAGCAAACCGGTGGAAACTTCACGGGCCGCATCCAGGTTTGTGCCCAGAGCGAAATTAAACATGACCACTGTCACTAAGGAGAACATGACCATGACGCTGAGGGATTGGCGGGTATGCTGCTCAATGCGTAAATCTTTCCAGATGATGGCCCACACGGCCGCCCTAAAACCAGATATTGAGGAAGGGGAATGTGCAATTTCTTGAGGCTGTTCAGCCATTTGCTTTTCCTTTTACCCGTTTACGCCGGGTGTAGTGGGTGTACGTTTCCAGAAATTCGGCCGTTGTTACCTGCTGACTGTTTAACTCAGACACAATTTTGCCCCGGTTCAAAATGGCAATGCGATCACATAAATCCAGTCCGTGGACTAAATCGTGGGTAATCATGAGGATGGTACGGCCGTGTTCCGCTTCTCGTCTCAATAAATCATCCAACAATAATGAAGCATCCTGATCTAAGCCTGTGTACGGTTCATCTAAAAGTAACACATCTGGTTCATGCAGGGTAGCTCGCGCAATAGTCAATCGCTGCACCATCCCCCGTGAAAAGGTTCGCACCGGGTCGCGCTGCCGCGCCGCCAGACCGACACTCTTTAACGCCTGAGCCACACGCTGCTCTTGGTCATCCAATTGGTACAGACGGGCATAGAAATAGAGATTTTCAGCGGCCGTTAAATCACTGTAAAGTAACGTCTGGTGAGAAACCAGACCAATATAACGCCGCACCCGGTCGCTGTGCTGCGGCAACAACCAGCCTCCAATTTTCACTTCTCCGGCCGTCCCGTTCAACAAAGTAGCTACAATTCGCATCAGGGTAGATTTGCCGGCCCCATTTGGCCCCACCAATGTTACAAAATCTCCAGGAGGTACATGCAGGTTTACTCCCCGCAAGACAGCGTTCATGCCATAATTTTTGACCAGACCAGAAATTTGTATCATGCAGCTAATTGTAGATTGTTACCCCAGGCTGACAAGTATGCGTATGAAATAAACATGACAAATGACACGACATAACATCAAAGTTACCGGTCAACTAAGCGTCACTTTGGTGACAAATATTAGAAAAATGGCGTTATGTGAAGAGAAAAGTTGCTTTGAATCGTTTCATTCCTTATAATGTGCCCGATCTTGAAGGGAAGAGGACATTAGTAAATTTGATTTTAAGTTTAGCTGGAACAATTACGCCCTGGATTTTAGGCACTTTATTGGTGCTAATGTCCCTGGCGTTAGCAATAGTGATTAAGTCTTGGCGCGAGGTGAAAAGTTCACCTTATTATTTTATGCGTCGTCAAGCTGAAAAGCGGTTGCAAACCTACTCATTTGCGAGTTTGTGTTTGGTGATTGTAACGGCCGTAATTGCTATCTTCACTCTTCAAGAACCCGTTGACCAAAAACCGCTAGGTGCAATTATCACAAATTCTAAACCGGCAACCGAAGAAGTTGTAACCCTTGTAGAATTAGCCCCTACCCTTGAACTCATAGCCGATGTCAGTTCAATCTCCCAAACAGCAAGCGAAAACAATGACATACTTTTGCAAACTGTGCTTACCTTGCCAGAACAGTTTAATGAGTTTGAACCAACGGCCGAATTAAATGAAAGTACCGATTTAAGCCCCCTGATTTTCTCTACTAAAATTGACGACGACTACCAGGCTGTCAACCCTACCGACGTATTTGAGGTTGGGCAATATACAGTGTTCGCCACTTTTGCTTATGAAGGAATGGCGGACGGTATGGAATGGGCCTGGGTCTGGCGTCATGAAGGCGAGGTTGTAGACGGCGGCAATGAATTATGGGCTTATGGTGACGACGGCCCCGGTTACATTTACTTTGGTCCCGAAGAAGGGTTTCGTGCTGGCGACTACTCTTTGGAAGTCTGGGTAAATGGGGAACTATTTACACGGGCCGATATGACGATGACCGGTTCCGCTCTGTCGGTCGGAAATTAGCCCCCCTCTTTTTCTAAACCAAATAACTTGGAAACGTGCCCGGTAAAGCCGGGTATTTTTGTGCCGACGAAATCCGTACCCGTATCTCCCCCGCCAATAATAATGACATCCTCATCGGCGGCCGAAATGTATGGAGATTGGGGATTGCAATCTCCGATCTCCTAATACCTCTTTTGTATTCGATCCTAAAAAATCCATCGCAAAATGGATACTCTGCAATTCCCGACCAGAAATCGGTAAATCTTGCGGTTTGATCACCCCAGTACATAAAACGATGGCGTCAAATTGGGCTTGCATTTCAGCAGGAGAGATGTCTATGCCGACGGCCGTATCCGTCACAAACCGCACCCCTGCCTGCGCTATCACATCTACCCGTCGCTGCACCAATGCCTTGTCCAACTTCATATTGGGGATACTGTACATCAACAGCCCGCCAATACGATCCGCCCGTTCAAAAACCGTTACTTCATACCCCACCAGATTCAACTGCTCGGCGCAGGCCAGACCGGCCGGGGCAGAGCCAACGACGGCAGATAGATGCACTTCACGCGGTTCACCCGATTCCACGATCAAACTTACCTGGGTGCGTGTACCGCTGCGGATGAGGTGATGGTGCAGCCCGGCCGTACTGCTCAATCCATCGCTTGACGCTCTTATAGACTCCGATGCCATACTTTTGCCTCAAACTGTAAATGCTTGCTCCTGCTTCATACTCCCTGACAACCTGCTGTTTGAATGCTTGGCTGTATCGTTTGATTGGTTCTTTTATCATATTTTCTCCGTCCTGGATGGTCACTAATGTGTCAATTATATTCAGGACGGGTCATTCAGTGTTTAGTGTGCAGTCGTCAGTGTTCAGTAGAACCTCACAGTAACCGCACACTGAACACTGATTACTGAAAACTGAAAACCAAGTGTCTATTTAACACTAAGCTCAATGAGTATAGGCTATTTGCCGATCGGGCATTATTAGCAATTGTGTACGAAATCACAACCCCCATTTTCAACATTTTTGCGAGATTGACGCAGAAGGGAGAAGGGGATAGACTAATAAGCGTGTTGCGGCGACGGCCGTGACAGGCAAACAAAATACCTTTTACAGGCCAGGACGCCTTATGCAAGAATCACAAAGTGGTTTTTACGCAAGGCGTCCTTTTTGTTTGGTAAGCCGGCATGACAAACAAGATATGGTGGTTGGTGGTTTGTACTATCCACAATGTACCAACCACTATCTACGAGGAAAAGACATGTTTCGCAACAAAAGAGTTCACCGTATCACAGGCATCATTGCCGCCTTAGCTGTTTTCTTTGTTTTATCCGGCACCGCATTTGCCCAGGAAGAAGATGTAACTGGGCAAATCATTGTTCAAATTGATATTATCTGGCTGTTCATCGGCTCATTCCTTGTTTTCTGGATGCAAGTCGGCTTTGCTATGGTAGAGTCTGGTTTCTCTCGTGGGGAAAACACCGCCAACCTGCTGATGAAAAATTTAATGGACTTCAGCATGGCAGCTATCTTATTCTACGCCGTTGGCTTTGGCCTGATGTACGGCGCTGACAAAGCGGGCATCATCGAAACCAGCAACTTCTTTCTGTCAGACTTTGGCATCGAGCCGATGACTGTCAACAATATTGAATTGCCCGTTTTTCAAAATGGTAATGCAATTATTGCTCTGGAAACACGTCCTGATGAAGGTCGTTACAGCCTCTTTTTGGAACAAAACTTAGATGACCTGCATATGCGGGCTAAACGTGATTTTGAACGGCGCGGCATTGTCGTTTAATAATTGATATTGAAGATTGAGAGATTGACTAATCTCCAATATCTTCATAATATTTTTTAGAAGATGCAAATAATACACAAGGAGATTCTGAAAAATGAGTGGAAATAAAGCTAGACTGGACGCTATTGCGGCCGTCATCAATTACAAACCTATATCAACCCCATTAAGTTTTGTCGACACCCCGACCCAGGAGTTGTTTGCCCGGAATGTTTTTAGTACGGCCATGATGAAGAAACGTTTACCCAAAGCCGTCTACAAATCATTGCTGCAAACAATCGGAGAAGGAAAACCTCTGGATACCACGACGGCCGACGTCGTTGCTTCGGCCATGAAAGATTGGGCTATCGAAAAGGGAGCCACCCATTACGCGCATGTCTTTTATCCATTAACCGGACTCACGGCCGAAAAACATGACGGCTTCCTCGCCCCCAACGGAGACGGTTCCGCTATGGCCGAGTTTTCCGGCGATCAGCTCATTCAAGGCGAACCAGACGGCTCCAGCTTCCCCACTGGCGGTATTCGTCCCACCTTTGAAGCGCGGGGCTATACCGCCTGGGATGTCACCAGCCCGGCCTATATTTTGGAAAACCCGAACGGCACAACACTGTGCATCCCCACCGCCTTTGTCTCCTGGACGGGCGAAGCGTTAGACAAGAAAACCCCGGTGCTGCGTTCCATGAAAGCGCTTAACAAACAGGTCCAGCGCGTTCTGACCTTGTTTGGCGATGATGATGGCGTTTTGGTTGTGCCCACGGTTGGAGCCGAGCAAGAATACTTCCTTATTGACCGTAACTTTGTCCTGGCACGGCCCGATTTGATGACTGCCGGCCGTACCCTATTCGGCGCCAAACCAGCCAAAGGGCAGGAATTTGACGACCATTACTTTGGCGCCATTCCAGAACGGGTTTTGGCCTGCATGTTGGAATGTGAACGTGAATTGTACAAATTAGGCGTACCGGTCAAAACGCGCCACAATGAAGTGGCGCCCGGTCAGTATGAAGTAGCTCCCGTCCATGAAAATGCAAACGTTGCCGCTGACCACCAACAGCTTCTTATGATTACCTTGAAGCGCGTGGCTGAAAAATATGGTCTGATTTGCCTGGTGCATGAGAAACCATTTGCCGGCGTCAATGGGTCCGGTAAACATTTGAATTACTCGTTTGGCAATGCCACACAGGGCAATTTGTTGGACCCCGGCGACAATCCGCACGACAACGCCCGTTTTCTGGTCTTTTGCGCCGCCATTATTCGGGCCGTAGACAAGTTTGCGCCAGTTTTAAGGGCTGCCATTGCCTTTGCCGGCAACGACCACCGGCTGGGCGCCAATGAAGCCCCGCCAGCCATCATGTCCATTTTTCTGGGCGATCAGTTGACAGATGTATTTGCCCAAATTAAGCAAGGTGGTGCAAAATCTTCAAAGGTCAAAGGGGTGTTGGAGGTGGGCGTAGACACGCTGCCGCCCTTGCCCAAACATTCTGGCGACCGTAACCGTACCAGCCCCTTTGCCTTTACAGGCAATAAGTTTGAGTTCCGGGCGGTGGGTTCCAGCCAATCTATTGCCGGACCGCTGATGGTTTTAAACACAATCGTGGCTGAATCGTTGGATTATGTGGCTACCCGGCTAGAAACGGCCGACACTGATTTTGACACGGCCGTACAAACGCTGTTGCAAGAAATGATTGCCAAACATGATCGCATCATCTTTAACGGCGACGGCTACTCTGAAGCGTGGCACAGGGAGGCGGAAGCGCGTGGTTTACCCAATCTGCGGACAACCCCGGACGCTTTGCCAGCGATGGCCTCTGATGAAGCGGTAGAATTGTTTACGACGTATGATGTTCTCTCGAAACGAGAATTGAGGAGCCGGGTAGAGGTGAAATTTGAGCAGTATGTGATGGCTGTCAATGTGGAAGCAGCTTTGACAGCAAAGATTGCCAAGACAATGATTTATCCAGCCGCTACCCGTTATCAAAATGAGTTGGCTACGGCCGCCGGACATTTAACCGCCGCCGGACTTCATGCTGATACGACCGTGTTGCAAGAAGTGACAGAATTGGTGGATTGTTTGCGGCAAAGCACGGCCGAATTAACATTAGCGGCCGACCATGAAACCAACGATCTGGAAGCTGAAGCTGAATACCTGCGCGACAATGTTTTACCCGCCATGCGTATCGTGCGTAACTATACCGACAGGCTGGAAACGATTGTGGCCGATGATTTATGGCCGCTGCCCACGTACCAGGAAATGTTGTTTATTAAGTAGGTTGTCCGTGAGCCGTATACCGTATTCCGATTACAGTTCACGGAATACGGTATACGGAATACGGCCCACGGAATACGGTTCAAATAGTCAGGTCAAAGGGCAAGTCGGCAATATCGCGCAGCCGTTTACCGTCTACCATAATGGAAAGAGCATCTACGACCGCTTCGTTTTGCATAGCATTTGCTGTTGCCAACAATTCATGAAGGGCAAAATGGTAAACACAATCAATATCGCCTGTACCCAAAGCTAGAGAAGCGATACGTGTGGGCATAGGTTCGGCCGTGACAACAGCAATGTGCGGCGTATGCCCTTTCCGATTACGAATTCGTTTGCTCTGCATTTATCCACATTTTATTCCAGATTTTCCGAATGGCTGCCAATGTAGCGAGCAGCAGCAAGGTCAGCGTTGGCAGCCATTCCAGGTGACGCACCCATTCTAGCTCGCCAAAATTGAGGGGATCGAGATAGGTGAGGTAGGAGAAGATCAGGGCGCCGCTGAGATAAATCCAGGGGGCAGCCAGCAGCCAGCGCCAATTGGATTCACCCTCGGCCGGGGGCAGAAATGGCAGGAAGGCGAGCAGGATGAGGGTGTACCAGGGGTGTAGGGTCGGGGTGAGCAGGACATAGCCGATAAGAGGCAGGCTCATCAGCCGCAGGGTAACGCGGGGGGCAGTGCGGGTACGAGCCAGGAGGAATACGGCCGTTAACACCACCACCATTACTCCGCCAATGATTAGCTTTCCTGTGTCGGCCGGATCGGGGAGGCCACGTTGTCCCAGGTACAGTTCTAACCAGTGAAAGGGACCGCTGTTGAAGTTCCATTGACGGCCGTAAATCCGCAGCGCCCCAAACAAACCCGTCCCATCCAACTCACCGCTCAACCCCCAACCGGCTTGCAATCCAAAGGGAATCAGTAAGATGAGGGTTAATAGACCGTACAGGATACGCTGTACCCAAGTCCAATGCCAGAACAGGATT
Organism: Chloroflexota bacterium; assembly: GCA_024223125.1. The sequence goes on along the minus strand of JAAEOP010000169.1, from coordinate 9,591 downwards.
GGAGAGAGAAGAACGGGCAGGGGTTTGGTGAGGGTAGCCAGGGTGAGGAAGAGGGGGGAGAGGCAGTTTACAGTTTTCAATTTGTGTTGGGCAGTTTGGTTAGTGTGTGGGTATGGTTTAAGGGTTAGGTAGATGGCGAGGAGGGTGAGGAGGAGCATCCAGGCATCTATGTGGGCGCTGTGGGCGACTTCAACGATGACAAGGGGATTCCAGAGGTAGAGCAGTAAGCGGCGGGGGGGCAGCAGCGCCAGGGTCAATAAGCGAGAAAGCAGCCAGGCGTTGAGCAAATCGAAGAGGAGCATAATGATTTGCAAGAAGATGGATTGGAGGGGGAACACGGCCGTAACTCCCCCAAATACAATCTGCGCTGCCGGTAGGTAAGGACTAGCCATCCAGGCATTGTTGGCCTGGGTGCGCTGGGGGATGTCTAGAGAGTCTAGTTCAGGGGAGTTGATGGCGTAGGCGTAAGGACTGATGCCCTGATTGGTTACATAGCCATCCCATAGGTAACGGTACACGTCGTCGGAAAGGGTGGGGGTGGTGAAGAGGAGGAGTAGACGAAAGATCACGGCCGTACCCCACAACCAACGTAGAGAAATGCCCCTTTTTTCAGCCCAGAGTATGGCGCCCAGATAGGCAAGGAAGGCCAGCAGATACCAGGCGATGGTTTGGGGTGTACGGCCGTCGCGCAGAGTGCCATACAACCATTGCATACGCACCATGCCGCCATACGCTAGCAAACTCAATGCGGTGAGCAGCAACAGTCCTCCATTTTCTTTCAACTTAATATCCATTTTTGCGTAATAATTTGTGCCCGCCACCAGTCACTAACCACTAATACCATTTTGCCATCCAATTTAGTTTAGGTTATGCTGTAAATTATTATGGCAAAGCGAAACAATCTAAGCAAAATTCTGGTGGTAGATGATAAAGCCAGTATTTGTAAGATCGTCCGCACTTATCTGGAAAGTAACGAAAACAGTTCTCAAACCATACGGAGATTGTGCAGTCATGAAAGTTATTATTCCCCTCGCTGGATTTGGAACGCGGATGCGGCCGTATACCTGGAGTAGAGCGAAGGCTTTGCTGCATGTGGCCAGCAATACCGTCATCGGCCATCTGTTGAATTTGATGAGCGACATTACCACAGAAGAAGTGGTTTTTGTGGTTGGTTATAAAGGGGATCAGATTGAAGCGTGGATTCGGGCGCATTATTCTCATCTGGACAGCCATTTTGTCATTCAGGAAGATCAACTCGGCCAGGCTCATGCCCTGTGGTTGTGCCGCGATTTTATGGATGAGGGGGAGGTAGTCATTGCTTTTGGGGATGGCATCGTACAAGCTCATTACACCGATTTGCCCGACCCGGAAGCGGATGTGGTAATGTTGGTACAGTCAGTCGAAAATCCGCGCAAATTTGGCGTCGTGGCGGCCGATGAAAATGGCTACGTAACCGAACTAATAGAAAAGCCAAACCATGACCGCTATAAGCAGGCCATTGCCGGGATTCATTGGTTCAAAGACGGCCGTCTCCTTCGCCACGCCCTCGATACTGTTATCCATGAAGATCGCCGCACCAAAGGGGAATATTATCTGGCTGATGCTTACCAGGTTTTGTTGGAAGACGGCCGAAAAGTGCGCACGGCCGACACTATCTTCTGGCTAGATGCCGGCAACCCCGAAAATATCCTGGAAACCAACGAACGACTGCTGGGTTTAGGTTACGGCACAGAAGATGCCATAGACCGCAGCTACGCCGAAGATTTTACCGTTATCCCCCCTGTCTTCCTCCATGACGAAGCTGAAATTTACAGCTGCGTCATCGGCCCTTACGTCAGCATTGGCCCCGGCGCTAAGGTGAAAAACTGCATCATCAAAAACAGCATCATAGACACCGGGGCACAATTAGAAGATTGTATCCTTGATGGCGCCCTCATTGGTGAGAATACAAAAGTGACTGGCAAACGAAAAAGTTTATTTTTAGGTGATAATTCAATAATCGAGATTGGAGATTAGAGATTGGTGGATGTTAATCTCCAATCTCTCAATCTCCCAATCACAAAGGACAATCCCATGCGTAATTTTATTTCTGACCGAGTAGCACAAGTTCCTCCCTCCGGTATTCGTAAGTTTTTTGATATTGCAGCCACGATGAAAGATGTAATTTCGTTGGGCATCGGCGAGCCGGATTTTGTGACCCCACGGCCGATTTTACAGGCCGGTATCGAATCGCTCAAACGAGGGGAAACATCATATACCTCTAACAGCGGCACCGTTGAACTACGCACGGCCGTTACCCACAACATTAATGAACTATACAACGTCGTCTACAATCCAGAAACCGAAATTCTGATCAGTGTGGGGGTGAGTGAGGCGTTGTATCTGGCTTGCACGGCCGTACTCAATCCTGGCGACGAAGTGATCATTCCCGAACCCTGTTTTGTTTCCTATGGCCCGGAAGTCAGCTTTGCCGGCGGTGTGCCCGTTTACGTCAGCACCCAGGTGGAGAATGATTTTGTGGTCACGGCCGAGGCGATTGAAGCGGCCGTCACTCCCCAGACCAAAGCGCTGCTCATCGGCTACCCTAACAACCCCACCGGGGCGGTGATGTCCCGCGAAACGATGGCTGAGATTGCGGCCGTAGCCCAAAAACACGATTTGCTCGTCATCTCCGACGAAATTTATGACCGGCTGGTTTACGGCATCCCCCATACCTGTGTCCCCAGCCTGCCCGGTATGCACGAACGCACCATCATGCTGGGCGGCTTTAGTAAAGATTACGCCATGACTGGCTGGCGCGTTGGCTATGCTTGCGCCCCGACCGATATTTTGTCTGCTATGCGAAAAATACATCAATACACCATTATGTCTGCCCCCACAACCAGCCAGCAGGCAGCTTTGGCTGGTTTTACGGAGGAGGGGGATACGGCCGTGGAAACAATGCGCGCCGAATATGACCGCCGCCGCCGCTTAGTAGTCAATGGCTTCAACACATTGGGGATGGATTGCTTTGAGCCGCGGGGCGCTTTTTACGCCTTTCCTTCCATCGGCCGCAGCGGTATGACAGGGGATGATTTTGCCATGAAGCTGCTGGATGAAGAAGAGGTAGCCATGGTTCCCGGCGAAGCGTTTGGCCCCAGCGGGGCCGGCTTCATGCGCGTCTCCTACGCCACCGCTTATGAGCAATTGGAAGAAGCTCTCCACCGCATCGAACGCTTCATGAAACGGCACGGGTAAAATCTGTTACACTGTGGGCAAATATGGTCAAAGGACAGGAATATGAGTACACCAACCCATTATACCCTTGACACAATTTTGCAATCGTTGGGCTATCCAGATACGCTGACGGCCGCCAAACTCACCATCGCTCTGGAACACTTGCAGCATCACATTACAGAACTTTTACTCGTGTTGCAAAAACAACTAAACCTGGAACCATAGCCGATAGAAAGAAGTGCCAGGCACTTGATGAACACCATGAACAACGACAGTCAACCAACACCTCAATGGGCAAAAGAAAAAATCAATAAAGCAAGAAAACATAATTTGCCCAAATTAGACTTGCGTGTTCCATTGAAGTACGAAACACAAAGATTAACTGTAATTCCTACTGAAGTTTTTTCAATGCACTGGCTACAAAGTCTTAATTTACGTTACAATCTGTTAACGAGCATACCCAATGAAATTGCCCATCTAACGAACTTGAAAGAACTTGACTTGAGTATTAATCAATTAACAATCTTACCAGATGCTATCGCTCAATTAACAAAAATTCAGACTTTGGATTTAAGTGAAAACAACTTAACTGCCGTTCCTGAAATTATAGCTAACCTAAATAAGTTACAGTGGCTGAATTTGAGTGTTAATTTATTAACAACTGTGCCTGATTGGCTGATAAGGCTCCCAAATCTGAAAACATTATATTTACACTTTAATCCAATCATATCTCCCCCACCCGAAGTTCTGAGTTTAAAAAACTACCAGCCAGTTGATTTGGAAACACTTCGTGGTTATTTTAATCAAATAGCTCAAGTAGGAAAAGGGTTTCTCTTTGAAGCCAAACTGCTTATTGTCGGTGAGCCAGGCGCGGGTAAAACCAGCTTGGCACGTAAGCTGCGAGATCCAGAAGCTTTGTTACCTACTCCTGCAGAAACAACTAAGGGTATTGATGTGTATACATGGACGTTTTCGGTGCCTGTGAACCATGAGCTACTGTCGCCAAACCATGAGAAGTTTTGGATTACAGATCACCAAATACCAAACGCCGATTACCGCTTCCGTGTCAACGTCTGGGACTTCGGCGGTCAGGAAATTTACGCTGCCACCCACCAATTCTTCCTCACTCGCCGCTCTCTCTATGTCGTCGTAGCTGATGCCCGTGAGCAAAAAACGGACTTTTTCGACTGGCTGAACAGCATTGAACATCTCAGCGACGCCAGCCCCGTTCTCATCTTGAGCAATGAAAAAGAAGACCGGCAGTGGGCGATCAACGAAACAGAACTGCGCGGTCACTTTGGTGATTTGAAAGAGTCTGTCTTTGCTGCCAATCTGCTTACTACTCGTGGCCTGGAACGGCTGCGGGAAGCGATTCAATACCATATTACTCATTTACCCCATATCGGTGACGAACTTCCCAAAACCTGGGTAAATGTTCGCCGTGCATTGGAAAATGACCTGCGTCCATATATCAGCCAGGAACAATTTCTGGAATTGTGTGGTCAACATAGCTTCACCCGACATGAAGATAAATTGCAGCTCAGTGGTTATCTGCATGATTTGGGGGTGATTCTGCACTTTCAGGATGATCCCTTGCTTAAACACACAGTCATCTTGCAGCCAGAATGGGGCACCGATGCTGTCTACCGCGTACTGGATAACAAAGATGTACAAAACAATCGCGGCCATTTCACCCGTGGCGATTTGGATCGTATCTGGCATGAAGATAGGTATGTTCCAATGCATGACGAACTGCTGGCCTTGATGATGAAGTTCCAGCTTTGTTACGAGATTCCAGCCCAGCCAGGAACCTACATTGCCCCCCAACTCCTGAGTGAACAGCCTCGCCGTTACCCGTGGCGATCAGAAAACAATTTGAATTTACGTTTTAAGTATGATGCTTTTATGCCGCGCGGTATTATCACTCGTTTTATCGTTGCCCTACACCATAACATTGCCGGACAAAAGTTGATGTGGCGCAACGGCGTGGTCTTGCTCAAGGATAAAACGGCCGCTGAAGTTATGGAATTACGCCAACGAAAAGAGATCCGTATTCGGGTGGCCGGGGCACAAAAACGGGATTTGCTGACGATTATTGTGCATGAACTGGACAAGCTGCACCGTCCCTTTCACCGTCTGACGGTGGCGAGGTTGATTCCCTGCAACTGTCCTACCTGCCGTTCGGCAAGGGCGCCTTATTTTTTCCGTCTGGATATTTTGAAGACACGGTTGGCTCACGGCCGAGAAACGATTGAATGTGATCAGCCACCCTTTCATAAAGCAAATATCCGCAGCTTGATTGATGATGTCGGAATTCAAGTTTTTTCCGGCATGGATCGCGTAGAAACGTTTGATTGGCTTCTCGCACATTATGATGTAGAAGAGTTAAAAACGCTTTGTTTCCGGCTCGGTTTGGCTGCTGACGAATTGCCCGGCGAAGGACGCAGCACTACCGCCCGCGAGTTGATTCAGTATATGGAACGGCGAGGGCGGTTAATGGAGTTGGTAGAGTTGGCGCGGGGTATACGGCCGTAACCTTATTGATCCGAGTATAATTATTTGCGTGAGGTGAATAATGATAATGACACCCTATGAACTTTTGCTGGATATTCATGCTCTGGAAGAAGAGATGTTGGCTTTTGAACGGAAATATGGCCTCCGTTCAGAAACCTTTTATGCCGCCTATGTGAACGGCGAAGAACCGGACGATGACGCCTGGGTCTTGGATTTTGGCGAATGGGCCAGTGTGTATAGAACATGGCTTGAACGTCAGGCTGAATACAGGAATGTCATCCAAATAATTCAAAAACAACCCTCCAGTCTATCTGGCCTTATTCGAGTCGTCGTATGAGTAACTCCCTCCGCTCGGCTGAGGATTATGAGTTGTTTTTGTATTCCTTGCCAGATGACTTTCCTTCAGTCCGTCGTTCCACAGTAACCTTTGTTCGCCGAGGCGCATCTTTAGCGCGAGTTATTGGAGAATTATATTTTGACCATGATTTTCGCATGATAGTTCGTGAACGGATTTTATTTCATCGCTTGCCAGCAGTAATGGATTGGTATGGTTATGAAATCTGGCAAGGGGAGCAAAAACTTTTCTGGTATGATCCCCAACCACACCCAGACAACCCTGATTTACAAAGCACACATCCCCACCACAAACACGTTCCACCAGATATTAAACACAATCGTATTCCAGCGCTTGGTATGAGTTTTACACAGCCAAATCTTCCCCAAATTATTCGAGAGGTAGAAGAATTGATTCAGCAAACTGAGTGAGGAATTGAATAGCAGAATACGAAGTAATTACAGGATTAGAGACACAAGTCGAGTTTTTGAGAAGATTATTAACGAGGAGAAATAGATGAACAATCCCACATTGCAAACAATGATACAAGAAGCGCCACAGATGCTGGACCTGACCGAACGGGCACATCTGGACCAGGTGCGGGCCGATGCGGATATTTTGTGCCGGGAATATGCCGATCTGGAAGCATTAGACAAGTTGGAAGGGGAATTAACGGCCGATAAAAAAAACATCTCCCTCTCCGTCCATCTAGCCGTCAAATTAGCCCGCTCAAAACAGATGGCGGCCGCTATTTCTGATGAGATTCATGTTTCCATCGTATTTGCCGTTTACAAAGAGCATGAGCGTATCCACCGGCGAGACGCGGCCCATCCGCATGGCGAGAATTTCCTGCTACGCAAAATCGAACAACTACAATGGTTATTCGACGCTTATCCCAATTTTTCCTGGGATATGATTATTGTAGATGATGGTTGCCCGGATGGCAGCGGCCGTATCGCCCAAAAAATTCTAACTGAACATTATCAGGGGGACAATGTACAGGTATTGTTCCTGGCCGAAGCCATCACGCAGGGTTTGCTGGTTACAAAACCGATGACCTCCACCAATGACAGCCGGAAGGGCGGCTCGATTGCGTATGGAATGTGGACAGCCGCGCAGCAGAAACGGCCGAATCACATCATCCTTTTCACCGATGCCGACCTGTCTACCCATTTGGGGCAAACGGGGCTGTTGGTAGATGGCATTGTCAATAGCGGAAAACTATCCGCCATCGGTTCCCGGCGGGAGCCAGCCTCCATTGTAGTGAAAAAGGGGTCGCGGAATTTGCGGGGAAAATTGTTCATCTATTTATGGAAGCGGATTGTTTACAACATCGAATACATTATAGATACCCAATGCGGCTTCAAAGCGTTCACTGCCCCCACCGTGCGAACCATCGTGGGCGATCTCATCGAAAAAGGGTTTGCCTTCGACATTGAACTACTGCTCAAGACAGAATTATTGCAAACGCAAGCCATCCAAAATACAGCCATCGGTTGGATTGACAGCGAAGCGCTGTCCACCACCACCGACATTCAGCCCTACCTGTCTATGCTCAAGGGGATGGTTGCTATGTACCAGAAATATCTGCCGCCCCATCCAGAATCAGACGAGTTTGCCGCTTTCATTGAATCCCTGGACGAACCAACCTGGCAACGCCTGGTAGACAACATCCCTGCAGGTATTGCCAGCCGCGAACCGGCCGAATTCAGCCAATATCACGGCGTTTCTGTAGCCGATATGCAAGCTACTTTGTCTCAGTGATGATTGTAGAACAAACTGTTGGGCAGTTAAAGCAACAACTCATGAATGACATCAAGACTAATCGTGATTTTTACATAGCCATCTCTAAGCTCATCAAACTTCAAGAACACTCAACACGTTCTCTAGAAGAATATCTCCTGACTATATTGGATTTGGGTGACTCCTATCAAACCCGACAGGCATTATCCGTTTCTGAATTCTACAATCTCTTAGCTACAGCCTTCACCTCCAAAACGATTGACTTTGATGCCACTTGGAAAAACAATATCCGTGACCAGGATGCACTTCTTAGCGGTTTTCAAGGCTGGCAAGCGACCATCATTAGCCAGATCGTTGATTTACATGAAATGGATGAAGCTGGTATTTTGAAAAATGAACACCGATATTTTGGGGTTGATTCTCCAAAAGGGAGGCGTTGGTACAATTTCGACCCTTGTGCTTTTCTCGAATGTGCGACTGCTGGTTCGTATGGTGGTTGGCAGGAAGGAGATGATACGGGTCGAGATTATGTACCTGGCCCTGTTATAGTTTTAAGAGAAGATGGAACATTTGGTAGCCAAGATCCAAGAGAAATAGAGGAACCAACTTCCAAGATTGACCAAGTAAGTTGGGAAGATTTTTGTGAATTCTTACTTACAGGGCAATATTACGAGTGAAAGCTGGCTAAGTCGTAACTGCCCAACAGTTTGCGCTACACAACGATGCGACGAATTTATGTGATTGTTCTTGGTCTGGCGCTTGTCTTACTGCTGGCCTATCTAATTTCCAGATTGCCAATCTTTGCCGAAAAAGCTTTTGTGGAAGACACGGCCGAACCGCTTGTCAATATCCCCTATATCAGTTTGGAAGAACCTTTTCCACCCTTAAATGAACCAGAGGATAATCTATCCACGCTAGAAAAAGTCGCTTTGGGGCGACTGTTATTTTTTGACCCGGTTTTGTCAGAGAAGAATGACATTGCCTGCGCCTCATGCCATTGGCCGGAATTGGGTTTGAGCGACGGCCGTACCACCTCCATCGGTATAAGCGGCAACTCGGTTCCTCGTAATGCGCCAACCTTGTGGAATGTGGGTTATGTGCGAAATTTGTTTTGGGACGGCCGTGTCAAATCCCTCGAAGCGCAAGTCATATTTCCCCTCACCAACCTAGATGAAATGGGCGTCCGTGACACCGACGTGCTTGCGGCCGAATTATTAACCTACCCAGAATATGCCGCCCTGTTTGCCGATGCCTTCCCCAGTGAAACAATAAGTGTAGCCCAGATAGGAAAAGCGTTGGCCGCCTACCAACGTACATTCATCAGCGATGACAGCCCGTTTGACAGGTACGCAGCCGGAAATTTAGAAGCGTTAACGCCAGCGCAGCAGCGTGGATTGGCCTTGTTTCGCTCCACAAAAACCCACTGTGTTGATTGCCATACCTTCCCCACCTTTTCTAGCGAATCTTTTTGTGTTGTCGGGGTGGAGAGCGATGATGTGGGCCGGGCGGCCGTCATCGAAAACGGACTGATTGGTTCATTCGACATGGTTCAAATGAGGGCAAAAAAACCCGTAGTTCCTTTACAATTTAATAAGCAAATTGCCCCTGTCAAACACAACAAATAGACTAACTCTAAAAAGTCAGGCTGATATGAGCATATGTCTTATGCGATTTAGTTACTCGACGTCCGCTTAAATTTTGACATAAAAAGCAAATTTGGTACACCTATGAATTATGATGAGTGTACCAGACAAACGAATCAACACAGAACGGGTAGACGATCT
>JAAEOP010000168.1 GCA_024223125.1 Chloroflexota bacterium | reverse complement strand
GTGCCGGTTAACATCAGGTTCCGTATCGTACAAAGCCAAACGTTTGCGGCCAAGCCAGCTTTGCCAGGCCGGATGGGTGTTTTGGGCCAGCCAGCTTTCCAGAAGAGTATCGATGTCAACGCCGTAGGGTGTGTACCAGAGGCGGGCGTGTTCATCAGATATATTGCTGATGAATTGGCGGGCGTTGTCTGGGGCCGGAACGGGCGTGTTGAAATCGTAATAGACCGGCAAATTACCCTGGTAGTAGTAATCAAACAGCTTCTCGCCACCATCGCCGGTTAAGAGAATGGCATCATCAGGTAGACTAAAATCTTCGATGGTACGGATAACGCCGCGCCAATTGGGTTTGGCATAGACCGGATCAAAATAGTGATGACTCAAAACCCAACCACTAATGCTGATGAGCAGGAGAAGCAGGCTGGTGACCAGGAAGATTGTGCCCCATTTTGGTAAGGGGGCGGGGGAGCGGGGGGGCATACGCGTCAACTTAAGGGATTGGGGTTGAATTTTGGCCACGTTCGACCCCCTCCCAACCTCCCCCTGCGAGGGGGAGGAGC
>JAAEOP010000167.1 GCA_024223125.1 Chloroflexota bacterium | reverse complement strand
TTTGCCAGACATTTCGAGAACATCATCAATGCAGATTTCGTCACGTTGTAAATCGGTTCATAACCCAATGGCTGTTTGGCGCAAATTGAAGCGTTCTGGATGATAACGCCACCCCCTCGCCGTTTCATAGAGGGGATCAAGCCGCGTGACAATCGCACGGCGGCCATTACGTGCAAGTCCCAATAATACTGCCACTTTTCGTCCGGGGCCTCCATAATGGTTTCATTACTGCCTGTGCCAGCATTGTTAATGAGAATATCCACGCCCCCGAATTCTTGCTCGGCGGCGGCCACCACACGGGAAATATCCTCTGGTCTGGTGACATCTGCGCTGATGCCCAACGCCTTTACTCCATGCTTGGTTTTAATTTTGGCTGCTTGGGCTAATATTCTTTCACGCTCTCTGGCGCACAGAATCAAGTGTACCCCCTCCTGAGCCAGCCCTTCAGCAACAGCCAATCCAATGCCAATACTGCCGCCCGTAACTACCGCCACTTTGTCTTTAAGTCCTAGTTCCATTTTTTTCTCCTTTCTTTCTTGAGTTGAACTATAGATATTTGTAACTACTCAGCACAGACAAAGAGTACGCGAAAAAACAAGGGGTGGGGGTGTTTCACACCCCCACCCCTTGTTTTTTCGAAATCTTGCTAGCGGCGGCTTTAGCCGTCGCCAGAGAAAATATAAAC
>JAAEOP010000166.1 GCA_024223125.1 Chloroflexota bacterium | reverse complement strand
GTCAAAGAAGATGTTGTCTCGATGAAGGACAGAACCTGGCAAAACAATATTGTTCGTTTTGCGGCTGACATCGCCGAGGCCACTGATCCTGAGCAAATTTCAACGCCCGGCAATATGGCCTGGTTAGAGCAGTCCAGGCGCACATTGGCCGCTAGCCGGCTTATTTTCATAACTAATAAATCGCCAGGGTGGCGTACGCCTCTGGCGGCAGGGTCTGCCGTAGCGGGCGGAACCCTGCTGGCCACAGGCTTGCTGCGTGAGAAGTCCCGGCGACAAAGCAAAATCGGCCGGGGCGATACGTTGTATATCGACACGCTACAGAAATTTTACGAGCAGGATAACCTTGTCGATAACTTTAACTTTGAACGGGGACATGGTTTGACTCTCCAGACTTGCGGGATGCAGTCCGGCCTGCCCGCTCTCAAGAAAGCGGTGGGGCGAGGAGCCAAGACACAGCCGCTGGCCAAGCAGTCTGGTGAGGACGACATTTTTCTAATGGCCGGTCCCCGAGGCCATATTCATTACCGCATCTCCGACGAAGACACCGCTGTTGTGCTGGCCTCCATTCCCCGATATGGGCAGGAGGACCGGCTCTCTGAAGGGTTAAAATCTTGTTTACAAACAAACAATACCAGGTCCTTGGAAAAGAATGGACGGAGAGAACCCGACAAAACGGCCATTCTGTGAATTGGAGGCCAGGGAGTAAAAAATATTGAGCTGCGAAAAAAATGGGAGCAAGGTTGGGACCACTGCCGCGGCAAAAAACGGCATCACTGCGGCCGCCAGTAGAGCCGGCAACGTAATAGGCACAGTGGCAAACAGGGTTGGGACAAGCGGGCAATCTGTTAAAAATTCAGCCGGGTCGGGGGTGGCATCGGCCCAAAACAAGGTCAAAAAAGCTCAGGGGCAGGCGCTCAAGACACTGGTCGGAAAGCCGGCTTCAGCCACACTAGGCGTGGTCAATAACTTTGGGATGCCGCCCTCAATCAACTCGCTCACCCCGCTGGCTGCTGCCGGAGCGCTGGTGAGCCGCAATAAGGGCAGCCGCTCGGCCATCTTGAATGCTGTGGCTG
>JAAEOP010000165.1 GCA_024223125.1 Chloroflexota bacterium | reverse complement strand
TTATCGTCATTTTCCTTACTTTGCTGGTCTCACCGGTTGTGGCCCAGCAAGGCGATGAATCGCCGAGCAATGGGCCATCTACCCCAACGTCCGGCGGCCCAGGTGACGAACCAGGCGCAGAACCAACCGAGGAGACATTGGGAGAGCTTCAAGCTCCTACTGAGGAACCAACCGAAGAGCCTACAGCGACCCCAAGTTGTGAAGATAGTTTTGAACCCAATGACACGCTTGGCAGCGGGCCTGTTTTGATGCCTGACCAACCGATTAGCGGCTTGACCCTGGCCCCAATAGGCGACGTGGATCACTTCCAAATCTGGGTCAAGGCAGACCGCTATTACCAGGTAGACACGGGAACGACCGACGGTGTCGACACGCGGTTACGTATATTTAATGATGTGGGGGAGCTGTTGGCAGAAAATGATGATTTTAGAACAGGCGATCCGTCCAGTCGCGTACAATTTCAAGCGCCGGTTGATGGTTGGCTTTTTGTGGCGGTGGATTCGGTGGTGCCTGTTGAGTGGGGCTGTCGAAAATATAACATCTCAATGACGGATGTGGCCGCCCCCACGCCCACCAAAACCCCGACCCCCACAGCCACCGGTACTGCTACGCCTGACCCAAATTGTGAGGATAGCCTTGAACCGAACAATGAGCTTGGCAGCGGGCCTGTTTTGATATCCGGCCAGCCGCTTGGCGATTTGACTCTCAGGCCAAAGGGGGATATCGATTATTTTCAGCTATGGGCAAAGGCCGCTCGTTATTACCAGGTAGACACGGCCACTGTCGATGGGGTCGATACGCGGTTGCGCATATTTAATGATGCCGGCGAGCTGTTGGCGGAAAATGATGACTTTATCACGGGTGATCCGGCCAGCCGGATGAAATTCCAGGCCCCGGCTGATGGTTGGCTTTTTGTGTCCGTGGATTCGGTCTCTCCCATCGATTGGGGTTGCCGGCGTTACAATATCTCGATGGTGGATATTTCGGCCCCAACGCCTACCCCTACTCCAACGCCGGAGCCAACCAAAAAATCCGAGCCAACCCAGCCGGCAGCGACCGATGAGGCAAGCACGCCGCTGGCCGAGGATTTCGACGCCTACGAGCCAAACTATGATTTCGCCAG
>JAAEOP010000164.1 GCA_024223125.1 Chloroflexota bacterium | reverse complement strand
CGTACAAAACCGGCCATTAAACCTGGCTGCGGGAAGTCAGCGATGTCAGGTGGGTCGCCTGCTTCTACACGTACTGAAATGGTGGTCTCAAATTCTTTACCACCAATGTACTGCACATCTATGCCGGTTGCATCTTCAAATAGCACCATTGATTTATCAAAGCGGACAACATCTGCATCAGCAAATGGGCCATCTACGGTGACGACTGTACCATCAAAATCACCATTCATGGCTTGTTCCAGGAAGCCACCAGAGACTGCGGGGAATGGGCCTTCGGCCATTGCTGGTTCATCTGCATCTTCTTCTGACACAGAAGTCTGACCCGTAACGCCTTCAGGCCAGGCGGCATCAATTTCTGGCAACACGGTATCCAGATCAGCTGCACCACTGACATAATCAGTCATGCCTGTCCAGAAAGAACCGGCGCCAACTTCGCCCGGCATCAAGTCAGACCCGTCGAAACGGAAACTGGTTGCTCCAGCTACCAATTCAGCCAGATTGCGTTCCAAATCCTGACCGTACATATCTGCTGTTGTTGTCTGATGTACCGCCAAAGCGCCACCATCAGATAACCAACCACCAGCCGATTGTGGCACGGTGAAGTATTCCATCAGGGCATTGACTTCAGGCCGTTCATTAAACTGCGTCATGATGTCACCGGCCACAAGGAACGGTTTACCATAGGCATCGTCCTTTGGTGGCAGGTAGAACACACCATAGTCGATACCAAACTGAGTGCCTTCAGGGAAGAAGGAGGTGATAAAGTTCCCTTGTTTGTGCAACCAGCATTGCGGCGGGTCTTCAAACATTGGGCCGGGAGCATCACCAAAGTTTGTGGTTACGATTGACGACGGACCACCAAAGACAAAGTCTTCGTTGAACCAGATGTCGCCCCACGCTTCAATTGCGGTCCGAACCTCTGGCGAATCAAAGGCCAGTTCGCCGTTCACCCAGGCATCGTAGTTTTCGAGCGAGGTAGTACGCAGCATCATCTCTTCAGTCCAATCTGTTGCGGCCCATCCTGTTGCGCCACCAGATTCGATTCCGATACACCAGGGAGTATCACCATCATCGGCAATCAACTGATTTAGGGCCATCAGTTCATCCCATGTTTCGGGGATTTCATAGCCAGCGGCTTCGAAATCGTCAATAGGATACCAGACCAAACTCTTGCCACTGAAACGATGCCAGACGCCGCCCATTGTGCCATCTACGTCAGCCATATCCAACCAGCTTTGATTGTATTGTTGGCTCAACCAGTCGGCCGAAATGTAGGAGCTGGGGTCTACGGTTGCGCCTTGACGTACAAAACCGGCCATTAAACCTGGCTGCGGGAAGTCAGCGATGTCAGGTGGGTCGCCTGCTTCTACACGTACTGAAATGGTGGTCTCAAATTCTTTACCACCAATGTACTGCACATCTATGCCGGTTGCATCTTCAAAT
>JAAEOP010000163.1 GCA_024223125.1 Chloroflexota bacterium | reverse complement strand
GCTCAATAAACCTTGCACCATAATGGGTGCCTTGTTTTCGACATACTTCAAGCCGGGTCTTTAACGCTTCTGCTGAAATTAAGCTCCCTTGAACCGCTAATAAGAGTACTTCAGGAAATCCTGATGATTTTACATTCTGTTGTTTGGCTACCGCTTAGGGGGAACTATTCTGCAAGTTCAGTCAATAAAAAAGCACCCACCTGGATGCTTTTCTACAAACCCCACTTACCAGACAAAGCTTACATTCTTGAGTTTAGAGCCACAGTGCGTCATGAGCGTTACAGAGTTTTTAAGCAACGATTTTGCGGTCCAAAGCCGGTAAAATGGGCTTGAAGCGCAGGTTTTGACTTAAATTTCGCTAGTGTGGAGGGCGAAAACGGGTATTTCAAGGCAAATTCACATCTTTCGAGCTTATGACGCGGCGCGGCTCTAAATTCCAATTACATTCCCCATACCTTGATTGTGGTTCCCTGATACTCCTCCTCTCGACTGAATATCTTCTCATCCCAACTGCGTGTTTCATCCCGGTCAAATATCACCAGATGACCGGCTTCGGCTCCGCTCTGATCCATGTAGGCCCACGTCTGCTCTAAACCTGGGGCTACCGTCTTTTCCAACGAACGGTGCAGCAGCTTCAGTTCAACCACCACCCGCTGTTCGCCGCCGTCAACCGGCCAAATAGCCAACAGATCGGTCCGACCTCGACCCAGACCATACTCTCGTTCCACCCGACCGCCGCTATTGATTATCCGCTGTAAAAAGGCTTGCATCAATAATTGTGGCCCGGCTTCTTTGTAATCAAATCGCTCCACCCAGCTTTTTGAATGTTCTCTAAAGAACTGTTGAAAGGCGGTCAATAACTTCTCCATATCCAACCGGCCATCAGACGCGATGTACCAGGCGGGCTGTTGAGCAATTGTGAGTTGCGTGCTGTAAGTCAGCTCACGGGGAATGACTTCCTGGTAGATCGGATTGGCCAGGGCCAGTTGACCTTCATCGATTCGAATTAGCCCCAGATCTTGCACATACTGAATATCGTCGGTCGGGATCAGGTCGGGACTGGAGATACCTGACAGGATCGGTTCGATAACCCGTCTGACCCGCGTTTCCTGGAGTTTGTCAGCCAACTGGTCGAGATGGGTTTCACGGTGAAGAATGAGGCGTTCTTTGGCCTCAGTTATCATCTCGGCGGTTATGGGATTGGCCCGCTCTTGGCCTGCTTCCATTTTGAAACAGTTTTCATAAGCCAGAGCATTCACCAACCAGGGTTGACCCTGAGTCAACTCCCAAGCTAGGGCCAATGCATCCTCCTCAAACACTTGTTCAGTTTCATCTGTGTGTTGCTGATAGAGACGTTTTACCTCGGCTTGACTGAAATTACCCAGGCGTAACGACTCGGCTTTAATATTAAAGGCACTGCCGCCCGTGATTATCTCCTTCATCTGCGAGGAATGGATGCGATAATCCCGTATATCCCGCACTCCGCAGAGGACCACACTCTGGGGAAATGAACCCGGCCGCTTATCATACCCTGCTCGTAGTTGCCGTAACACCGCAATCAGAGTATCACCCACTAATGAGTCTATTTCATCTATTAGCAACACAAGCGGTTTGGCACTTGTCTGAGCCATCACTGTAAACGCTTGATTAATCGCTGCATCTTCACCATGCTTCTCTAACAATGCCGGCCACACTTCGTTTAGCTCATCCAATCCAAGATAATCTTTAGCTCGGGTGCCCATTTCACTAAGGATGGCTCGCACACCCCGCTTGACATTCTCTCGTGCCGACTGGCCCATTTCAGCATTGATGTACAAGCAATGATAATGTTCATCTTGATTGAGATTATCCATCAAGGCTAATAAAGTCGAAGTTTTTCCGGTTTGTCGGGGGGCGTGAAGAATAAAATACTTTTTTTGTTCAATTAGAGACAGGATATGGGATAAATCGAACCGCTCCAACGGTGGCAAGCAATAATGTTCATCGCATCGTACAGGTCCGGCGGTGTTGAAAAAGCGCATTGTTATTTTCCTCGGATTGCATCTATAATTCAGATGAGGTCATTGTATCACCCTTTTTGTTTTATACCCAATCCATTTTTGGGGCTGTGGCCGACAGAATCCTGCAAGTATTCTTACGGTTACACCGGCGAATGGTATCAGGGTTACATCAACCTGCTGCATCTGCGGGCTCGTTGGTATTCGGTTGGTACAGGCACTTTTCTCAGCGTCGATCCGGTGGAGTCGGAGCCGCCGTATCAGTATGTGCGGGGGAATCCGGTGAATTGGGTTGATCCTAGTGG
>JAAEOP010000162.1 GCA_024223125.1 Chloroflexota bacterium | reverse complement strand
GTTTGAAGCAAAGCGGATGGCCGTCTATGCTGGCATGGTTTCGGCCATGGACTATAACATCGGCCGATTATTGGACTATCTCGAAGAAACGGGGCAACTCGATAACACGGTCATCATTTTCACGTCAGACAATGGGCCAGAATACGTCGGCTATCCTGACTCATCAATTGAGTCAATGGGGTATACCCATGAGCATGCGAATCTAGGGGAAATTGGCAGTTTCAACTTTATTGGACCGAACTTTGCCAGTGCCGCTGCTTCTCCCCTGAGTTATTTCAAGTTCCACCCCGGTGAGGGCGGGCTGCGTGTCCCTTTAATCATGTCCGGCCCCGGTATTGAGAGCCAGAGCAGTTTTCAGAATGCAGCTGTTCATGTCACTGATATAGCACCAACTATTTTGGCAATGGCCAATGTTGAGCCGCCGCAGGAACGGTTCGGGGGTAGGCAAATTGAACCGATGACCGGCAAAAATATGATCCCCCTGCTGGACGGCACCGTGGAGCATATCTATCAGCCTAATGATTATGTAGGCTATGAACTAGCGGGTAGCATCGCCTTATT
>JAAEOP010000161.1 GCA_024223125.1 Chloroflexota bacterium | reverse complement strand
ATCTGCTACCAATAGATGCCGGCCCGCCTGTGTTTCCAGGGCTTTGCACCCTTGTGAGGTGGTTATTACCGGCAGGCCACAAGCCATAGCCTCCAATATTTTATTTTGAATACCAACACTATAACGAAGCGGGCTAACAGAAACGGTCGCCCGGCAAAGATAAGGTCGAATATCCGGCAAGAAACCTGTGACTGTAATCCGGCTGTCGGTAGCCATAGCCCGGATGGGGCCAACGGGATCTTTGCCAACAATCCATAATTGTACATCGGGCTGTTGTTGCCAGATTAAAGGTAATATTTCTTGGTGT
The DNA here is from genome assembly GCA_024223125.1 of Chloroflexota bacterium. Next base: position 1,194 of record JAAEOP010000161.1, on the reverse strand, counting down.
AAGTACAATGCGGTTGCCACATTAGCGTGATAGCTCATCTTTCCGCTAAAGAGCAACACATTTGGTTGTCTAGTATATCCGTTTGGCGCAAAATATTCAAGGTCAACCCCATTAGGAAGAGTCACTAACTTGTGTTGATTGGCTTTAGAGGGAGCCAGGTGTCGAAATTGGTCTGCATCTTCAGGGGAGGTAACCAAGACCCGGCTAAAGCGGTCAAGGGTTTGCCTTTCAAAAGCCCGCGTTCGCTTCAGATCCAGCCGGGCCATCAGCCGGCTCGACCGGCGAGGGCTGGTTTGGAGAGTGCGCTCGAACAGCAAGCTGATGCTATCGACAGCATCGTAAATAACAGGTAGCCCTTGTAGGACCGGCTCAAAACATGCGGCCCGTAAATGCTCGATATGGGCTACGTCAAATGGAGCTTCGGCCAAAGCCTGCCTAATCAACTGGTCCATAGCCGGTAAGCGACTATAGGCCAGTTGCAGAGGGTCGTGTCCAGGTAAGGCATACAAACAGTTCCAAACTGGACGCCAGCGAGGGAGACGAGCAATTCGTACTTGTTCGCAGGTTGCTTCCATTTCCGGTAAAGCGGCTATATCATCGGGGCCGGCCACCAATGTAAGAAGCGTAACTTGGTGTCCCAAATTACTCAGGTATTTGATCCAGTTGTAGGGGCGCACTCGAATTCTCGAAGGCACATAAGGGCTGATAAAAAGTATTCGCATCTATCTTTTTTCGTTTATCCTCGGTAGGGATAAGAACTTTCATTTCTTAACTTACCGGTAGCTACAAAAAGGAAGATTTTCTACCTAAACAAGTAGACTTATCTTCGTCGGGCACGAACAACAACGATGAGGACGCTAATGACCAGTGTGGCCGGGATCAGGCTGATCATCAATATATATATTTCGTCAAAGTCGGTATAGATAGTATCAACGGCACCTGGCGGTACAATCACCCGAGCAATCACCGGGTCCAGGGTAGGAATGGGGGTGGGGGTAGAGGTAGAGACAGGGGTTGGCGTTGGGGTGGGGATAGAGGGCGGTGGCGTTGATGTTAGCGGCACCGTTGGTCTAGATGGGGAAGCTCCAGCCGGCGCGTGTGATTGACCGTGTGTATACCAAACCTGATTAGGTTCAGTAGTATCAAAAAGGTCTTGGCGAATGAACCAGGTAGCATGCAACTGGTTACCTTGAT
>JAAEOP010000160.1 GCA_024223125.1 Chloroflexota bacterium | reverse complement strand
ATCTGCTACCAATAGATGCCGGCCCGCCTGTGTTTCCAGGGCTTTGCACCCTTGTGAGGTGGTTATTACCGGCAGGCCACAAGCCATAGCCTCCAATATTTTATTTTGAATACCAACACTATAACGAAGCGGGCTAACAGAGACAGTCGCCCGGCAAAGATAAGGTCGAATATCCGGCAAGAAACCTGTGACCGTAATTCGGCTATCTGTAGCCATAGCCCGGATGGGGCCAACGGGATCTTTGCCGACAATCCACAATTGTACATCGGGCTGTTGCTGCCAAATTAAAGGCAATATTTCTTGGTGTAAGTACAATGCGGTTGCCACATTAGCGTGATAGCTCATCTTTCCGCTAAAGAGCAACACATTTGGTTGTCTAGTATATCCGTTTGGCCCAAAATATTCAAGGTCAACCCCATTAGGAAGGGTAACTAACTTGTGTTGATTGGCTTCAGAAGGAGCCAGTTGTCGAAACTGGTCTGCATCTTCAAGGGAGGTAACCAAGACCCGGCTAAAGCGGTCAAGGGTTTGCTCTTCAAAAGTCCGCGTTCGCTTCAGATCCAGCCGGGCCATCAGCCGGCTCGACCGGCGAGGGCTGGTTTGGAGAGTGCGCTCGAACAGCAAGCT
>JAAEOP010000159.1 GCA_024223125.1 Chloroflexota bacterium | reverse complement strand
GAAAAGGCGGATGTAACCTCCAACGAACGTGTCGTGCTCTATGCGCCGCCCGGCAGCAAATGGTGGAAACCGAATCTGTATATGGTTTCCATCGGCATTGCGGACTATCCGCTCAATACGCTAAAACTCAATTATACGGACGATGACGCCAGCGCCATGAGCGAGCTGTTCCGCAAGCAGGAAGGGAAATTATTCAACAAAGTTGTGGTCAAAGAATTATACGATCAGGCAGCTACGCGTGTCAATATCATTGATGCGCTGGAATGGTTGCAGCAGCAAACCACACAGCATGATGTGGCCGTCATCTTTATCGCCGCCCACGGGTATAATCAGAAGAAAAATTACTATCTGCTGCCGGTCGACGGAAATCCTGAGAAATTGCTCAGTACGGCAGTCGATTGGAGCATTTTTGTGAAGGTGTTGGGCAATCTTCCATCCCGTGTGCTCTTTTTCTTAGATAGCTGCTACAGCGGACAATTAGGAGCAGATGTCCTGGCGAAGGTGTTTCCACGGGGCGGTGATACTGATAACACCGAAGCCATCCGGGAGTTAGCGTCTGATGAATATGGGGTGGTCATATTGGCTGCATCAACCGGCAAAGAAATAGCCGTCGAACTCGATGAATTACAGCACGGCGCGTTCACCCAGGCTTTGTTGGATGGGATGGATGAGGGACGCGCCGATTTGACGCTTGATAACATCATTTATCTGCGCGAATTAGACTATTATATTTCCGAACGGGTCAAAGAACTGACGAACGGCGAACAGCACCCGACGACCCTCAAACCGTCTACCATCAGCCGTTTCCCGGTCGTGCAGGTGAAGTAATTGTGTGGAGTTCCGCCTTTAAAAGAATAATTCACACGAATAGAAAGAAACACGAATGATCTATTTTTGTTTTTATTCGTGTTTCGTAACTACTCACCCCCTTTATCCCCCTCTCTTACAAAAAGAGGGGGAAACGGAATGTTAAGCGTTTTGCTCCCCTCTATTTTTTCGCCAAAAGAGAGGGGTTGGGGGTGAGTTTTTCTACAGGCTGAGTAGTTACCGTG
>JAAEOP010000158.1 GCA_024223125.1 Chloroflexota bacterium | reverse complement strand
GGTGGCGTTGGTTTTGCCGGGGTTGCAGCGAGGGAAAATATCGAACGCCGATTGACTTTGGGATCAGGCTCTGGCCTGGACTAAGTTTCCCGGAAATATGTCATAAGTTGATGGGGAATAGGACCACTATGAAAATTGAACGGCGAAAACCACAAGTGAAGCGTGACAAAATGCTTTTAGAATTGCCCTTTACAGACGCTTGGGAGGCGGTCAAATTTTGTGAGTACGCGTTATGGAAAGAAGAGGCGCAACCCGTTCGAGAATATCTGTACCAGCGCGGATTGAACGATGAAACTATCCGGCACTTTCGATTGGGTTATTGCGCCCCCAGAGGTAATAAAGGTTGGGGGCGTAAGATTGGCAACCTTTGGATACCGTGCGGGATTGTGATACCAGGAATCGCAGATGAGAAGGTCTGGTATCTCAAAGTAAGGCTTGTGCCGGGAACCCCTTTCCAATGCGCTAACTCGAAATGCCGATGTGCCTTGCGTGAGCCTGGAAAATGTCCCTATTGTGGACATATAGCAGGAAATCGCTACCGGGGCGTGACAGGAAATCGAACAGCACTATTTGGGGCTGATGGGTTACGCGGTGCATCCCTGGTTTTGCTCACTGAGGGAGAATTCGATTGTATGCTGGCTTGGCAAGAAGTGAGAGACGTAATCGCCCCTGTGACATTTGGAGCTAACAGCCACACCAATATGAATTCCTGGCTGGCCTATTTGCGGCCTACAGGTGCAATTCTGACTGTCTTTGATGAAGACGGGAAAAGTGATCGCCCCTTTGCTCAACTACAAGCACAATTGCCGCACGTCTACCGGACGCGTTTACCCGTTTTACGTCCTGGTGATAAAGACCTGACCGATTTTTATCTTGCGGGAGGCGATTTGTGGAAGGACTGGCTGAAATTCCAAATCACACGCTTGAATCTGGCAACAAAACCAACTGACTTGCTCAATTACGCTCTATCCCTTCCAGGGGCGGTACTATCCCAAAAAGACGGTATCCCGTTAGGGGATGCGTATCGGTGTACGAACTGTCCCCATCGCGGTTATGGGGTCGCGGAAGTATTGAACGAATCAGTAATTTGGTGCAATTCGCCTTGTCCTCGGCATAAAAATGCCCTTTTTGAGGAAACTATGATTGCTCTTGGGAAAAGTGTACTTTTCCCCGATGATTTAGCAAAAAAAGATGATGGGCGGATACGGTAGTACGCGCTGGTCTTGGCACTGGAAAAAAACTCAGGTAGAGGAATGTTATTCCATTTCTATCAAAACGATCAAATCTCACGTCCGGCAAATAGAACGGGAGGGCGGCAAGGTCTGGGGGAGCATCCATTGGAAGCGCGGGGAAAAACACGATGGAAGCATTGGGTATTGCATCGAGCAATGGGAGGATAAGCTGGCTGTGAGGCTGAGATATACGATCACGCCCCGGAATGAAGAAGCGCAGGACTACGATTATCGAGTCTGGCTGCAAGCAACTCCACTGCCCTGGGGCGGGGTGCGCTGGTGGTTTACCTGTCCTTTGATCATTGACGGAAAGCCTTGCAAACGGCGGGTGGGGAAACTGTACGAGCCACCTGGGGCGCGGTATTTCGGGTGTCGCCACTGTCATGATCTAACGTATCGGAGTAGTCAAGAACAACACCAATATGCTCGTTTTTACGCTGACATGGCATTGAGTTTTCAGGACACCTATCCCGGTATCACCTCCCAAGAAGTCAGACGCTTCTTGGATGGAGAGCAGGATGCACTGTTTCCCTGGTTTTTGAAACGATGGATGGATGAGATGCAAAACCATGATCCTTATGCAGGTTATCTCACAGGAGAAAATCTTTGTAAGGAAAGCGGCTTGAGTATGCAAAATTTGGCAAAATTAGAGGCAGCCCGTCTGCTGTTACCCGACACAAAAGACAAACGCTACCGGCCCAAACTCGCGGGTTGGGCGCAGAAGTTGAGCCATCTTCTGAGCGAGGGTTGGGAAACGGAAGAAATCAGGCGATGGGCCAAGGGACGGTGGCGCGCAGCCAATCCCCGGCAGTGGCCCCCGGATAGAAAAGAATGGCAATCGTAAGATACCCATGTATTGTAGGAGACCCCAAGCAAAGTACGGAGCATTCTGTGTCTGAGCATCTTACGGAAACGCCCCTTTGTGAGAAATCAGGATTATCTCTGGCCGATCTTGAGCGATTGAAAACCGCACATCTGCTTGTGCCAAACACAGCAGGGCTTTACCGCCCTCAGTTAGTGCGATGGGCTGTGAAGCTGGATACCTTGCTAAAAAGGGGATGGGAGATTGATGAAATCAAACGATGGGCGCAAGGACTTTGGTTTACTCCCAATCCAAAACAATGGTCTCCTGACCGGGATGATTGGAGGAACGTACCCTCAGAGCAGCAAAGTTTCCTCAAGGATGCAAATCATTCTCTCAATATTCCGAACCTTTATAGATGAATAGGGGCACTCCGAGGGTATAATTTAGTCAATGGATAAATGGATCACAACCCACGATGCAGCTCAAATAAGTGGCTATCATGCAGAACATATACGACGATTGATCCGATCTGGAGAAATCGAAGGTCAAAAGTTTGGGCATGTTTGGCAGGTCAACCGCGCTTCTTTGCTTGAATATGTTTCAAGAATTGAAGCACATGGCGAAAAGCGAGGCCCAAAAGTGGCTGACGACTAACCCTCAAGTATTTAAGGAATATGGTATAATTGTTGCAATATACAACATTTATTCCCTTGAAAACGGCCCGTGAAAGTGCGCCAACACTGACACGAGCCTCACCTAACCCACCGGGAAGGCGGCGGGTAGGCTGGTAGTATTATATCAATACATACCTAGACTTACTTTGCCCCGGTGGACTCACATCGGGGTTTTTGTTTTGTAGGGCCGGGGTACAAAGCAAATGCTCCATTTTGAAAGGAGTCACACCATGATTTCATCAAACGGGAATCCTATCATCATAGACCGGCGCAAGGTCTTGGTAGGACTTCAAAAGATACGGCAGGAATGGGAAGATGCAACCGAGGGCGCAGACCTTACCAAAGTTCAAGGTAGTGTGGGTTTGCTCTTACAGGATATTACCGAGGTATTCGGTTTGAGCCTGGAGGAAAAAGCCTTTGTGTTGGGTTTCGCCCTTATTGATAAGCGATTGAACAATTAATCGAAGAATCGAAGGATAAAGTGTCCAGCTTCCCGGCGGCTGGACGTATCCAAAAAAGTTTTGCGATAAAAAGGAAGTGGATTATGCCCTACCAAGTAAACGGAAAAGAGAAATTTGCTGCAATTTCAGTAGATCACGATTTTGATTGACAAAAGGTTCCATTTCGGAGAAAGTTAGGTAACCTACCCAACTAAACCCAAAGAGGCCCCTCTCATGACCCTTAAATATCAACTCAAGGCCAAAGATGTTCATCGTGTGGCGTTGCAAAATGCCCAGAAACATCTTCCCCTCACTGCCCATGGCTATCAATGCGATACGACCATGTTATTCAATGTCCTTTTCAAGGCGGCGACGGAAAATGTCAGCATAGAAACGGCGAGCCGTGACCTGAAAAATGTAATCGGCGGGAATACGCTCCGGGAGTATCTCAATGAGCAATTAGATGTCTGCCATTTGCGAGCCCAGGAAAACGAGATGAACCGGGCCTTAGCAGAAGGACGGCCCGTAGAAGTAGGCCAACGCGAACTGGAAGCGGCCTTTGATTTTCATGATGAACCCTTTTATGGCAAGACCCCTGAATTGCGGACCTATGCTTGTCGCGGCCGGGCCCAGAAAGGCACCACCCATTTCTTTCGGCTTGCCAGTGCCTATGTCGTCTGGCGGGATGTCCGGCTGACGCTGGCGGTCACCTATGTTTTGCCCGAAGATACGGTCCTGGCCGTCCTCAAACGCCTGTTATTTCGGCTGCAAAGCCTGTCTTTGCGCCTCGGCGTCCTGTATTTGGACAAAGGCTTCTGTGTGGGGGCCATTATCCGCTACTTGACGGCTCAAAAACAGCCGGCCATTTTAGCCTGCCCGCTGCGCGGCAAGCGAGGCGGGACGCGGGCCCTGTGCCAGGGACGCAAAAGCTATCGGACCGCCTACACTTTTACCGATGGTACCCCGGCTGACATGGTCCTGAAGGTCACCTTTGTGCGGGGCAAGAACCGCACACTCCGCAAAAAATGGCTGGGTTTTGTCGTCATTCATCTCTCCTGGACCCCAAAAAGGGTCTACAAGCGCTATCGCCGCCGTTTTGGCATTGAGTGTTCTTATCGCATGCTGCGCCAAGTCCGGGCGCAGACAACTTCTCGCAACCCGGCCTTACGCTTTTTCCTGTTAGGGTTTGGCTTGTTGCTGCTCAATGTCTGGGTGCGGTTACGGTGGCTCTTTGCCCGCCAACCGGGCCCAGGCCCCAGGCGCGTAGACCCGGCTCGTTTTCGTTTCAAGCGCTTTACTTCCTTCTTGCGCCGCGTGATTGAATACCTCTATGAGCCCGTGATGGCTATTCCTACTCACCTTTCACCTGAAATCGTGATCTACTGAAATTGAAATACACTTCGTCCGGGGTGTAGTAGTCTAGGCTTTGGTGGGGCCGTTCAGTATTATAAAAACTGAAGTAGTGGCGTAATCCGGTGTCTAGCAGGGGCACGGTGGGATAGTCTTTCAGGTAAATATCTTCATACTTCACCGAACGCCAGAGCCGTTCAATGAAGATGTTGTCCAAGGCCCGACCGCGTCCATCCATACTCATTTGGATGCCGGCCGTTTCTACTGCCCCCGTGAAAGCGTGGGCAGTGAATTGCACGCCCTGGTCGAAGAAGATCACCCGGCGGTCGGTCAACCCGACAAAGCCGGTCCCGGTCCCCTTACAGTCCAGCACCGCCGCCAACTTCTCCCCTTCGATCAAGTATTGCTTAATGCGCTCAAGTTGTTTCTTGTTATCATAATACATGGTTTTTACCGTCCTTTTTCTTCTACAGGGCTTAGTACTACAACGAGACTTTACCCAGGAACAGATTTTTG
>JAAEOP010000157.1 GCA_024223125.1 Chloroflexota bacterium | reverse complement strand
GTTGATGATTTACTACTAAATGCTTCTTTCCAATAATGATAGTAACTGTACAGGTGCGACGCACTTTTCCCAGAGTAATGTCAATGCCGCTACTCTTTGCAAGTGCGTCGCACCTCTGGAAGCTGAATAGTTACTAATGATAAATACATTGGCAGCCACAGCCAGACGGCCGTTCCTCTGTCTGGCTTGCTTTCAATTTTAATTTGGCCTTTGTGTTGAATGGCTATTTGTTGCGCTGGTGGTAATCTCAAACCAGCTCTCAGTGTTTCCAGATAGGCGTCTCGTTTATTGTCGGCGCCACGAGCTAACAAATCCAAGTAGTGTTACAGACCCTGGCTCAATAATATTACGTTAATTTTAGATGCGACTACCCTAAGCCATGTCGAGGTTTGAGATTGGAGATTAGAGCTTACCCCATCTCCAACTCTAATCCCCGATCTCTAGCGAGGAAACGTGTAAAATATCGTATTTGCAGGATAATAACGAGTTGTTAGTATGCAAGTGGTAAGTAATCAAACGACGCTGTTTTTGTGATTGATGTAAATGTAAATTGGGACATTATTTTATGATGGAAGATGAGAAGGTTGGTTTAGTGCAAGCGGCGGAGGATTCTTCGTCTGATGTGCAGGTGGTGGGGGTCAACGGCCGTGAATTCATCATCGTCGGCACAGCCCATATTTCGCAGCAATCTACGGATCTGGTGCGGGAAATAATTGAGCGGGAACGGCCGGATGTCGTTTGCGTGGAACTAGACGAACAGCGTTACAAAACATTGGTAGACCAACGTCGTTGGGAAGCGTTAGACTTGCGGCAAATTATCCGCCAAAAGCAGTTGATGACGCTGCTGATTTCGCTGCTGCTTTCCTCATACCAAAAGCGGTTGGGGCAAAAGTTGGGCATTGCGCCGGGCACAGAACTATTGGAAGCGACTAAAACGGCCGAGGAATTCGATATCCCCATCGAACTGGTAGACCGGGATGTGCGTATTACCCTGCGCCGCGCCTGGAACAAGATGTCCTTCATGGAAAAAATGAAGCTATTTGGTTCAGGCGTGATTGGCGCGGTTGAAGGGGAAGAAATTTCCGAAGAGAAGTTGGCTGAACTACGCCAGACGGATGTGTTAACCGAACTGATGAATGAGTTAGGCGCATTTATGCCTGTGCTGAAAACAGTGTTGATTGACGAGCGGGATAGGTACATTGCCCAAAAGACGCAAGATGCAGCGGGTGAAAAAGTCGTCGTTGTCGTTGGGGCGGGGCACATGAAGGGAATTGAGGCTGCTTTACAAGCGGGGCAGCAGCCAGACTTGACTGAACTGGAGCAGGTTCCGCCGGGATCGAATACGGCCAAGATAATTGGTTGGGGTATTCCCATCTTAATTATTGGGATGCTGTTTTATATTGGCTTGACGCAAGGCGCGGCCGCTGCCGGTGAAAATGCGTTATTCTGGTTTTTGGCGAATGCAATTCCTACGGCCGTCGGCGCCATGCTTGCTTTTGCCCATCCAGTCACCATTATCGCCTCCTTTTTGGCCGCCCCCTTTACCAGCCTGACGCCGCTTATTGGAGCCGGCTATGTGGCGGCGTTGGTACAGGTTTACATGAAACCACCTACCGTCAAAGAGTTGAAATCTGTAGGTGAAGATGTATCCCAGCCCAAAATGTGGTGGCGCAATAAGCTGCTGCGACTGCTGCTGGTTTTCATTTTTACCACGCTGGGTAGTTTGGTGGGCACGGTTTTGGGAGCCAGCCAAATCATCTCTAACCTGAATTGAGGCCGCTGTTTGTTTAGGGGGCGGGGGTAAAAAGTTTGGCGCAGTCGAACAGACCAGACTCCAGAGCGGCGCTGATTTGTTCGATGTCAAAGCCCAATTCTAAATCGCTTTTGTTGATGATGGATAGGTCTTCGGCCGCGCCGGTCGCGTTGCCTTGTTTGTGGCGCACTTCAGCGCGGAACAGGTATAGGATGGTGTAATCGGGGTTGGTTTCTAATCCGGCCGTATAGGCGGCTTCCGCTTCTTCTAATTCCCCCAGATTGCAATGGGCAAAGCCACGCATAAAAAATAATTCGACATCATTACCGAGAAGCAGCGCCGTTAAATCTTCTTCCTGATGTAGTTGTTCCAGTTCATCTAAATCAGTCAGGACGCGATCATATTGACCCAAGACCATATGACTGAGAGCCGAGGAAGCCAGACCAGACCCCACAAATTCAGTGATGCCAACCGCTTCGCCGATACGATTGGCGAAGGCGGGATCTGGAAAATCAGTCAGCAAGGTGTTCATATGTTGGATGGCTTGTGGCAAACGGCCGTCGCGCATGGAAATTAACAGCGCTGCCTGATGAGGCCAGCCATTCTTGGGGTTATTGGCTATAGATTTCTCAAGAAATTCGAGGGCTAAAGCAGTGTCTTCAGGGGCGACGATTGAGATCGTAACGCCTTTGAGAAACAGGGCAAACCAATCATCGGGTCTTTGTTGTAAAGCTGTTTCAATCTCAACCAATGCCTGTTCGTGATTGAGCAGGGCGATTTCCAGCAATGCTTTGTACATAGCCGGCGAAATCCACTCAGGTTTGTCGGCGCTCAGACGATCGGCCGTTTCAAAATCAAGCCGGGCTGCGTTGAGATCATCTAAACGGAAATAGGCCCAGCCGCGGTAAATGTACAAAAGTGGATTGGCGCCATCTAATTCCAGGGCGGCGTTCACGTCCGTTAATGCCATCTCTGGGTCATCAAAAAATAGCGCCCCATACTGCTGGACATAACTGCCGACACTGGGTATAGGGTATGTACTCAGGTTGCCCACAAGCTGATCTTGGACGGCGATCATTTCCATCGTCTGATACAGGTTACCGTCAGCCAGGCTAAGAACATTGAGAACAGCCATCACTTGAGCGGCCACAGATTCTTGACGAGCATCGGCAAGCTGTATACGAACGTTAGCGGTCTGTTCCAGTATGTCCCGGTCAAAGGGCATATCTGGGAAAATGGTTTCATAGTCGCCCACCTGTACTTCAAGTTCAATCAAATCATTGGCGCTGTTGCCCCACACAATGACGGGCGCGCCAGCCTGGGCGGCGGCCATTTTTGCTTCCTCGGCCGAGGTGATAACTTCTGGGTACCGGCGAATACGAACATTGGAAAAAGGGAGACCGACTTCCAGGGTTTGCTGCAAATTGTCTGCGATGAAGCGGGTCACATCCTCGTCTTCCCCGCCGATTTGCTCTAGTTCGGCAACCAATACCATGAATTCTCCGGGTTGGACGGGTTGGACGGGGGACACGGCCGTTTCCGTAGCGGCTATTGTTGGGCTGGCAGTTGGCGGTGGGGCGTTGGTGGGGATGACGGCCGTGGACAAACTTTCCGCTACTGGTTCGGCCGTATCCTTATTAGCCTGATTCATGAAAATGAAGAGCAAAGCCACAACAACGACCAATAAGACAAACCCGGCGGCGGCCGCCAGGTACAGTTTGCGTTTATCCTGCGTGGCCTGGGCAAAAGATTGGGGATTTTGGAGAACGGTTTCCCACGCTGTTTGGGGACGGGATGCCTGGAGGGCGGCGATCAATTCTGGCAAACGGTCTTGCCGTTCCAGCAGGCTGATCAGTTCGCGGACTTTGCTGTTTTTACCTTCACCGGGCAGGTTCTCAAAATCTACCCGCAGATCAAAACAGAGGGTGCGTAGTTCATCGGTGTTAAACGATTCTAGTATCGCTTGGCGAAATTTGGCCCAGGTCATGATGGTCTGTTTTACTCCGTTAGGGCCATATCGGCAATCATCGTCAGGAAGGTGGTTGTTTCCAGGTCGTTGTAAGCGGCGGCGGGAGCTTCGGCCCAGGCGACCAGTTCTTGCTCATCATCTACGCGGGCCATGATGTAGCCCCAAATTTCGCCAGAGGGATCGTCGTAGCTGAAATCTACTCGCGTCCAGACAGCGCTGCCGAGGGGGAATTGGTAGGGGGCTTCCGCGGCAAAGTTGTCTATCCCTTGTCCGGCGTCGCGCACCAGGGCAGAGACGACCCCGGCTGTATCCCGGCTGGTAGGTTGGGTACGTAAGGCTACAAAGGTGTGTTGCCCAGCGCTGAACCGTTCCCAATCGCCGACTTGTTGGTAGGTGAAGTTGGCTGGCTGGGCCACGCTGAAGCTGTCTAAATCTACGGCCGCCCATTTGCCCGGCTGCAACCCAATTCCCGCTTCCGCATATTCCCAGGTATCGGCGATGGTTATGCTAGCGGCGACGGTGGCTGCTTCGTCGTCAGTGGGGCCGTCTACATCTATCACGAATCCATTACGGCCGTTGTCCACAAAGGTTAAAAAGACACCCGAACGAGGCTCGCCGTCGGGCTGGATATAGCCGTAAGCGGTACTGAGGGCGCGACGGCCGGATACCTGCCGTTCTTCTTCAAAGAGAATATCTACCTCGCCAAATTGTTCTAATGTTTGTTGTTTCAACATGTCTGGAGTGACGCCTTCTTCCAGGTTGGGGTAGATGGTGATGAGCAGTTGGGTGTCGGTGAGCGTACTGGCGGTGTAAAGCAGGGTGTCTTCGTAGCGGGGTTTGTGCCAGGTTTGGGGATAGAGGAATTTGAAACCCAGATAGGGGTCTAAATAAGCCTGGTATCCTTCCCGTCGTTCGCTGTTGGCGATGGTGAGGTTAACTTGATCTACGGCCGTTTCCCCGGCTACATTTTCCACTTCCATCCCCAAAAAGTAATTACCGTTTTGCAGCGGAACCCAATCAAAATAAAGTTGGTGGGTATCATCAAAAAAGAGGCTGGCGCCCGGCTCAGGGCTGATTGTGCCTGCTTCATCATAGAAATAGTTGTACATCTGGAATTCGTCGCCGGATTGGGGCAGTATTTGGGCCGGCGCGTTGCTGGTGTTGGATTGTACCGCCCACACCTGAGCCAATTGGCCCGTACTGTGATCAAAAACCAGATTGGCGTCTACATACCCATCTTCATAGGCGCGGCGGAACTGCCCCTGGACGCTGAATTGGGGACTGCCCAAAACGGTGGGCCACATGACCACATAATCCCCATTGCCTGCTTCATCATACAAATAAGTGACTTCGGTGTCCCAGATGAAAAAGTCGTCGTGGACGCCATCGCGCCATTCGCTTACTTGTGTCCCGTCGGGCAGATGGGTCGGTTCGGGGATGAGGTTGTCGTATTCGACGAGCAGACGACGGTCGTCAGCCTGAATTAACCCCGCCAATAGAGCCACATTTTCAATGTCTCGCCCCACGACCTGAAATTCAATGAAGGCCGGGTCTTGCACGCCGACGGTGTTGTTGAGGACATTGTGCAGGCTGATTTGGGGCGCGGGCACGGCCGTCTGTCCTACATCGTAATAGCTGGTCAGGAAGCTGTTCCAATTGGGCAGTTGGGTGATGTCGGCGTAGTTGGGAGCATAAAATTCAGCGTGGCGAGGGAAGTACATGGCAATGCCTTGACTAGCGCTGAACCCGGAGCCGTGTTGGTTGTGGATGACGCTTTGCTCGACGGCCGTCATCACACCTTCGGCCGTTTCTTTGACTGTTTCATCGGGGCTACGCTGGGCTAAAATAGAGGCGAAATGGTGTAGGTCTATGGCTGCGAATTTGTCTACATCGTCGGGGTAGACGCGGGCGAAGGATTCGCTGCCGCTGCGGGCGTCGCCCACCGCGCTGGCGACGAAAGTGGGGTCGTTGGTTAGCGCGGCCGCCAGCAGTTCTACGTTATAGGTGAGATTGGGCAGTTGGCTTAAATCTACGGCCGACATGGTAACAAAATCGTTTGGTTCTACCTGGGTGTAGTAGTTGATGAAGCCGATGGTAATTTGTCCGGCCAATTCTGCGGCGGATAGATCAGGGGTGGCGTACAGATTCCGCAGCAGGTTTTCGTAATCCCAACCGAGACCGGGGGTCAGTTCTTCTGATCCGACGGCGATGTGGGCATACGGCCGTACTGCATTAAATACATCCAACTGCCCCATCAAACAGGCGTCAAAGCCGATGAGATCGAATTGGGTGCGGCCGCTGTCTTGCAGTCCGTCGGCCAGCCCCCCGGCCAGGTCGGGCAGGCTGAGGAAATCTTCGGTGTTGGGCACGGCCGTGTCGCCATCAAAAGCAATCCCATTCCACCCGACGCCATGATTCCAGATGATGAGGGCTACCTGGTTGGCGGGATAATTCTCCAGACCCCAACGTATGAAATCGGCCAGAACGGTGGGGTCG
>JAAEOP010000156.1 GCA_024223125.1 Chloroflexota bacterium | reverse complement strand
TCAGGAGACAATCTGAAGGCTGCGGAGGTAAATGTATCTTCTGGATTATGGGGCGGCGCAGTCGTAATCAGCGCTGCGCTATGTCCGCCAAACGCTGTGTCCTCGATGGATAAAACAACCGATACTTCTGCGTCGCTTCCGAGAATCTCGCTAATGGCTACATTGAGGGATTGCTCGGGCACAATCCCTTCAAAGATGACGAAATCTAGCTTGATAGCCCCTTCGGGCGGTTCCCCGTTAATCCAATTGCCTTTGATGGCATTTGCCTTGAAGAAATCATCATCATAACTGCGAGTAATCATTGCGCCGCCAAACCCGTCGTTGGGTGTGGGGGAGACGGTCCAGTGGGCGGGCAGCGCTATTCCATAGCCATATTTCGCGTCCCAATATTCAACCCACAAATGAGAAAAATCTTCAGTAGGCTCCTCGGTGGGCTGGCTTTCATTCTCTACCGGGACGATTGCATTGGGGGTTGGCTCTTGCATAGCTGTTAATGGAACAGGTTCATTTTCCGTGATAGGTGTTGCCACACCAATCTGAATGCTCCCGCATGCCTGCGTGAAAAACCCCAATAACAGAATTGGAAGGAAGCGAATCATGGTCTTTTTGGTCATCGTTATACTCCTTTGCTGAGGCTGTGAATTTCTCCAATTCTAAGCCATACCGGTTACAACCTGATGACGGGAATGTTATCTTTTGGTTACAGCTTGTTACAGAATTGTGACATGGCAGGCAGTTGCCGGGATGCCCTGGCAAAAAGGGAGCAGAATCTGTAAAACAGGATACGGGAGGTGTTTTACACCTCCCGTATCCTGTTTTATTTTGACTCCTTTTTTCTAGCGGTTCATTTAGTAAGCGCTGAACCAGACGAGAATAGAGAAGATAAGCAGTGTGATGAGCGAGACGCCGAGAAGCGTGCGCTTGGGACCTTGGCGCTCGGCATCGTTGGCGAGGAGGGCGACAATGATTGGCCCGATGATGCTGAACTGGCTCCACGGAGCCGCACCCGCAGCCAGTACAATGACGATTTCGACCAGCCAAGTGATCGTAATTGCACTCAGAATCATC
>JAAEOP010000155.1 GCA_024223125.1 Chloroflexota bacterium | reverse complement strand
TACATTATAACACGGCCGTATCCCCAAAAAACAGTACCAAATCATGCTCATCGCCAAAGGTAGCCTGCACGGCCGTACCCTCTGCCAAATAAGTTAGATGGGACTGCCAACTGTGGACGATGGTTCCGTCGTTGAGGGTGATTTCGTAGATGAAGGCGATGCCGATGAATTGACGGGAGGTGACACGGCCGTTTCCATTTTCATCCTTGACCAACTGCACATCATCAGGACGGGAAACAAGTTCTACCCGGCTGCCGAGGGGCAAATTGACCTTTTGCGGCCGTAACCCCATTGGCGTCTCAATTCCCTGCGGAGTGACAATACCGGGCACAAAATCGGTGTGCCCCAGGAATTCGGCCACAAAGCGGGTGCGGGGGCGGTGGAAAATATGTTCCGGCGTTCCCAACTGCTCAATGCGGCCCTGGTTCATCACCGCCACTTCATCCCCCATAAACAATGCTTCTTCCTGATCGTGGGTGACGAAGACGGCCGTGGTGCCACTCTCCTTCAGCAGACGGCGTACATCCTGGCGCATCTCCTCCCGCAAGGCAGCATCTAAATTAGAAAACGGTTCATCCAACAACAAGACGGCCGGCTGGGGCGCCAATGCCCGCGCCAACGCCACCCGCTGCTGTTGTCCGCCCGACAATTCATGCGGCATCCGTTCCCCCAGGCCAGCCAAGCCTACAAAGTCCAGCATTTCGGCCGTGCGCTCTGCCCGGACACGACGAGGCAGCCCAAAGCCTACATTTTCAGCTACACTCAAATGGGGAAAGATGGCGTAATCTTGAAAGACAATACCGGCCCGCCGTTTTTCGGGAGGGATGTGTGTATTGGAGTCGGCTACAAGACGGCCGTCAATCTCAATCCGGCCTCTATCCAACTGTTCAAAACCGGCAATCAGACGCAGGCTGGTTGTTTTGCCACAGCCACTTGGCCCCAGCAACGCCAAAATCTGCCCCGGTGCCACCAAGAAGGAGATACCCTGAACAATAGGTTGGTTGTCAAATGATTTGTAGAGATTGTGGCAGATGACGGTGGACATTTAGGGGGATTGGAGATTGGGGATTGGAGATTTGCACAATATAAATCTCCAATCTCTAATCTCTTTCTCTTAAAGTGAGCCAGGCCAGGGGGATTGATGAGAGGAGGAGCAACAGTAAAGTAGGAGCGGCCGCACGGGCAAAGAAGGCTTCGCTGATGTTGCTCCACACCTGGGCAGACAGGGTGCTAAAGCCTAATGGGCTGAGAATGAGGGTGGCGGGCAGCTCTTTCATACAAGTGAGAAAGACGAGGGCGGCCCCGGCTAACAGCCCCGGTTTAATCAGGGGGAGGGTGATACGGTGGAAGATGGCAAACGGCCGTTTACCCAGACTACGTCCCGCCTCTTCCAAACTGGAAGATACTTGCATGAGCGAGGTACGTTCGGCGCCCACAGCCTGGGGAATAAAAAGGACAACATAAGCCAGCAGCAGCATGGGCAATGTTTGGTACATAGATTGAGCATACTTGATGCCAAAAAAGACAAAGGCCAGGGCTACTACCAGTCCAGGTAGAGCATAACTGGCATAGGTCAGGCGTTCAAAAAAGGCGCTCATTTTACCGGGACGGCGCACAACCAAAATGGCAATCGGCAACGCCAGCAGCATAGCTAAACCAGCCCCCAACGCGGAGGCGGTAAAGGAGTGCCAGGCCGGTTCAATCAGGTTGAACAGAGAGGTGACATTGCTCTGGGAGGCAGCCAGATTTTTGACGACGAAATCTTGCTGCCAACCGCGCCAGAACCAGTACAGCAAACCCGATGTGGGTACAATCAACGCGATAAACAGAACGCTGCCTATAAAGGCCAGAGCGGGAATTGTCCACACGCCTAACTGGGCTGGCTTACGCGCCCGCGCCACGCCGATGGAGATACGGGCATACCGGCCACGGCCGCGGCTCTTATGCTCAAAAATGAGGATGACGACTGTGACTGCCACCAACACCAATGCCAACGCGGCGGCCGCATCTAATTTATAGGCGGTATAACGATTGTAAATGATGCGGGTGAAGGTGGAGTATTGTAGCATTGTCACCGCGCCAAAGTCACGCAAAACGTAAAGCGCTACCAGTAAGCTGCCGGCCAGGATAGACGGCCGTAAATAAGGTAGCGTCACCCGGAAAAATGCTTTGTGCGGGGAAACACCCAAACTGCGGGCCGCTTCTAGCAATGCCGGGTCCATACGCTTAAATGCTGCCCGTACTGTTAAAAAGGTAAAGGGGTAACTGATTAATGTCAGTACCAAAAAAGCGCCGGGAAAGCCGTAAAAATTGGGAAACTGCTCAATGCCCACAAGAGGATACATCGCTTGCTGTAATAAACCTTTGGGCGTCAAAATGGAGGCGAAGAGGAAAGCGGCTACGTAACTGGGAATAACGAGAGGTAAGGCCAACAACACCGCCCAGATTCGTTTACCGGGCAGATTGGTACAGGTCGTTAACCAGGCCAGGGGAATGGCCAGGACGGCCGCAGCCACCGTCACCGTACCTGCCAGCCAGACTGTATTGCCCAACACCTGCCATGTTTGCGGCCGGATTAATGTTTCGGCCGCATTTTCCCAGCCGGTAACAGTACGCAACAGTAAATATGCCGGAACCAACAAAATCAACGCCGAAACAAAAAAAGCCACGCTGATCAGGAGACCATGAAATGGAGACCAGAGCCACTTTTTCAGCCAGCGGTTTTTGATGTTTAGTTGGGGTTGGGGCAGTGTGCGAACACTACTAAGTTCATTAACGGCCATGTATCTGTTCTCTTCGCAATACTACTATCAATAATTATGGAGGTTGTGAAATTTGAAACAAGGGGGAGGCGTTAACTTTGAAGTTTACTATCAGGGTAAGATGAAGTTAACCATTGTGAAAATTGAAGATTAACCGGCGTTAAAAATCAGAAGGATTATGGCGACGCTGCACAAGAAAAAGGCAGTTCGACCGCCTGGTCACACTCACCTGTGACCATTGTTGTGCCCGGCATTTCATGGGGCAGCAGCGAATGTAAAGGTGAAAATGCCGCTGTGTGCCAGAGTGTTTTGCAAAGCACACATGTCGGCCGTTGTCAATGTGCCTGTTTTGTACAAAGCCTCGGAATCTGGTGCAGCCATCTGATAATAGACGCCATTTGCTTGAATGAGCAAAAATGTAGAAGCGTAAGCGGTGACGGTGATATCATCAAAGTAACCGCCGCCGCCGTCGGGAAAGCCATAAGCTTCTTCATAGCAACCTTAATTCATCTTCTTGGCCCCCAAAAGGTGGCCTCGGGTTAAGATGGTGCGGATCTTCCCACACGGCCGTTCCCACATCTCCCTCAAACCCAATCAACTGCCACGCTAATTGGGCAAATAGTTCAGCGTCTCCGGTTGTCAATAACTGTATCTGCCCTGGTCTGGTAGGGGAGGCCAACTGCTGTTGTTGTTGCCGGAT
>JAAEOP010000154.1 GCA_024223125.1 Chloroflexota bacterium | reverse complement strand
CTTCTCCATCACCCGCCAAATTTATTACAGCACCGGCACAGACAGGCCATCCGTCGATATGGTCATCTTCCTCAACGGCCTGCCAATCATCAGCATCGAGCTAAAAAACGAATGGACAGGGCAGACGGTACGCGACGCAGAAAAGCAATATATGCGGCGCGACCAGAACGAACCCTTGCTCCAATTCGGCCGTTGTCTCGTCCATTTTGCCGTAGACAGCAACGATGTGCTGATGTGTACGCGGCTGGCAGGGCGCAACAGCTTCTTTTTGCCGTTCAACAAAGGGTACAGGCATGGCAAAGGGAATCCACCGAACGAAAACGGTAGACCGACCGCCTACCTGTGGGAGGACATCCTGCGCCGCGACAGCCTCGCCACCATCATCGAGCATTTCGTCGTTCTCATGGGCGAAAGCCGCCGCGCCAAACTCAAAGATAAAACCCTCTTCTTCCCCCGCTACCATCAATTAGACGTCGTGCGCCAACTGCTGGCCGATTTGCGCGACAACGGCACCGGCAAACGGTATCTCATTCAACATTCGGCCGGCTCGGGCAAATCCCACTCCATCACCTGGCTGGCCTACCAGCTTATCGAACTCTACCAGCCCAACACAGACGCCCCCCTCTTCGATTCCGTCATCGTCGTCACCGACCGGCGCGTTCTCGACCGCCAGCTCAGCGACAACATCGGCCAATTCTCCGAGGTCAAAAACATCGTCGCCCATGCTGACAGTGCCGCCGATCTGCAAAAACATCTGGAAAGCGGCAAAAAAATCATCATCAGCACCATCCAAAAATTCCCCTACATCGTTGATGGCATCGACGACCTCTCCGACAACCGTTTTGCCGTGATCATCGACGAAGCCCACTCCTCCCAAAGCGGCAAATCAGCCATGAAGCTGAACATCGCCCTGGGGCAAGATGTGGACGAGATGCCCGACGACATTCAAGAGTACATTTTACAAACGATGGCTAACCGCAAAATGCGGGGCAACGCCGCCTACTTCGCCTTCACCGCCACTCCGAAAAACGCCACGCTGGAAAAGTTTGGCGTACCAGACGGGGACGGCAACAACTTCAACCCCTTCCACCTCTACTCCATGAAACAAGCGATTGAAGAAGGGTTCATTCTCGATGTGCTAAGCAACTACACCACCTATAAAAGTTATTACGAAATCGAAAAATCCATCGCCGACAACCCGCTCTTCGACACCGTGAAAGCGCAAAAACGGCTGCGTAAATATGTGGAAGGCGACCCCGACACCATCGCTGTTAAAGCGGAAGTGATGGTGGAGCATTTCTTGGAAAAAGTGATCGCCCCCAAGAAGCTAAAAGGGCAGGCAAAAGGGATGGTGTTGACGCACGACATTAAAAACGCCATTCGCTACTACTCGGCGATTAAAGCCGCGCTCAAAAAGAAAAACAGCGCCGTCGGCGTACTGATCGCTTTCTCTGGCAAAAAGCAGATGGAAGATGGCATTGAACACAGTGAAGAAAGCCTCAACGGCTTCGCCAGCAAAGATATTAAAGACAACTTTGATGGCGGCGATTACCAACTGCTCGTCGTTGCCAACAAATTTCTCACCGGCTTCGACCAACCGAAGTTGACGACGATGTATGTGGACAAAAAATTGCAGGGCGTTTTTGCCGTGCAGGCCCTCTCCCGTCTCAATCGCAGTAATCTAAAGTTGGGCAAACGTACCGAAGATTTATTCATTCTCGACTTTTACAACAGCATCAGCATCATCAAAGCCGCCTTCGATGATTTTTACACCGCCACCAGTCTGACCGAACCAACCAACGTAAACGTGCTGCACGATCTGAAACATGCACTGGACAAGGAAGGGGTGTATGAATGGCATGAGGTGGAGCAGTTTAACGACCTTTACTTCCGCAATGCGGATGCAGAGCAGCTCAACTCGCTCATCCAAACCCCAGCCGGCCGCTTTAACCATCAGTTGCAGTTAGAAGAAGATGAAAAAGTGGATTTCAAAATTAAGGCCAAGCAGTTTGTGAAAATTTACGGGCAGATGGCAAGCATTCTGCCCTTTGAACTGCTGGAATGGGAGATGCTGTTTTGGCTTCTCAAATATCTGATTCCGATGTTGCAGATTAGCGATAAAGATTTGGACGCGGTGGACGAGTTGTTGAACAGTGTTGATCTGTCTACTTATAGTTTAGAGCGTAAAAAGCTGAACGAAAAAATTGAACTGGATGCGGCCGATAGTGAAGTGGAGCCGCAAAATCCGAACATGCGCGGCGTACATGACAGCGAAGAGCAACGCGATCCGCTAGATGAGATTATCGCCGCCTTTAATGAACGGTATGGTATGTCGAAAGAAGATTTTGAAACAAAGGTCGCTAAATCAGTTGATTTGGCAAAAGATATTCCTGATACACAAAGCATGGTTTTGGATAACATTGACGAGCAAAACAAGGCGATCATGTGGGAAAAAATGATGACAGAGGTGATGCTGCAACAGCGGCGGCATGATCTGTCACTTTATCAGCTATATGCTTCGGATGATAGTTTTCAGCGGGCGTATAACACGGCCGTTTTGAAGATGTTGGAAGAGGGCAATGACGGCGGAGAGGAGGTTGTTTGATGGGGAAAACGGCCGTT
>JAAEOP010000153.1 GCA_024223125.1 Chloroflexota bacterium | reverse complement strand
TCAAACGCTTGCAAAGAAGTGCCCTGGCTCAGGTACACCTGCTGCTTGTCAAAGCCCACATTGTATTGGTTGCTGGAACCGGTCTCGCCAATCTGATGTTCCCACACAATCTGGCGAGCGCCGTCTTGGTCGGCCGTATAACTGAGTCTGATGGGAATGTTGCCGCTGCCATACTGCCAGGTTTCCAGCAGTAAGTCAGCGCCAATGCCGTCGCCGCCGCTGGTGGTAGCCACCACATCGCCGTTGGCAGCCCGGTTCACGTTGGAGACACTGCTGCTCACTCCCTCGGCCGCTTTCTCAATATCCCCTTCGGCAATCGCTTCCGAAATACGGCTGAACTGCTCTGGGTCTGCGGCAAAAAAGACGGCCACTCCTATCCCCAAAATGAGCAAGATGATGAGGATGGGAAGGATGCAGCCACAGCCGGTTGAAGCCGCCGTCGAGGTGGCAACGGCCGTGCCCATTCCGGTTGTTGTATACACGGCCGTTGGCTGACCATGCCCCAAATGATCCACCACATCTTTGGCTTCTTTCAATGAAACATCAAACGTTTCCCGGTACAATTTAATGGCTTCAATCTTTTTACCCTGCCGTACAAGCCCCAAAATTTTGTGAATTTGTTCGGCCGTCGCTGGCTCCTCATCTCCCACAACACCGGGCCGGGAAGCGCCTGCTTGCATAGATTCAGGCACAATAATAGTAGTGTCGCAATAATCACAACGGATGGTTTCGGAACGGCCGTCATACGGCAAAGATGCTGTACAAGAAGGGCATTTTAAGGCATGGGGTTCGCTCATGGGAGATTATCCTTTTTTGATGGGTGTGAATCGGATTATATTTGCCGCTTGTCATTTGCAAGCGGCAAATTTTATATGTATGTTGTATGTCCCAGCACATTTTAACGTATTGTTGACAGCAAGTATACATTGGCATCCGTTCCCTACTTTAATCCGCTGTTGCCACCAACATAAACTTCGCCAATGAATTCATTCATCGGCTGGTATACAAAACATGCTCAAGCATGTTGAGGCGGCCGTTCTCAACACGCGGCTCATTTCCAGTGCGCTTTAGCGTACTTTGTATACCAGCCACCGATTTATGAATCGCAATTAATCGGTGGCGTGGGACTAGACAAGATGGCATCTTGTCCTACAACAGGCAAGAGGATTGGGTTATAATTGGCTTCTGTTGCATTATTGGAGATGAACAACGATTTATGCCGGAATTACCAGAGGTAGAGACCACCGTAAGAGCTTTGCGTGAGCCGTTAGTAGGGCAGGTCATTACGGCCGTGTGGAATGACTGGCCTAATCATATTGTTACCCCTGAGTTAGGTGAACTGCGAATGCGGATTCAGGGGCAGCAAATAGAGGCCATCAACCGGCGAGGCAAATATCTACTGTTCAACCTGAATGAAGGAGACACTCTCCTCATCCACTTGAAAATGTCTGGACATCTAGCCGTGTCTCCCTCAGATGCTCCCCCTGATAAGTATGTGCATACTATCTTTTTTTTGGCAGACGGCCGTGAACTCCGCTTTCGTGATATGCGTAAATTTGGCCGGGTGTATCTGGTGTCTGACCCCCAGCAAATAGTAGGTAAACTGGGGCCAGAACCATTGGAACCTACATTTACGGTAGCGTTGTTAACAGAACGATTAGACGGCCGTCGTCGTGTGCTTAAACCATTATTATTAGACCAGACTTTCATCGCCGGGGTAGGCAACATTTACGCTGATGAAGCTCTGTTTTATGCCGGGCTGCATCCGACCCGCAAAAGTAACAGTTTAAGCCAGGCAGAAATTGCCGCCTTGCACCAGGCCATCCAAAAAGTGTTACATTTGGGCATTGCCCGTGAAGGGGCCAGCATCACCCTCTACACAAAGCCGGATGGCAGCAAAGGAGATATGCAAAACGCGGTAGCAGTATTCAGAAGAACCGGCAATCCGTGTTACACTTGTGGCACACCGATAGAACGGATTGTCTTAGGCGGCCGTAGTACACATTACTGCCCCCATTGTCAAAATTAAAAAGGTTCGTAGTGCGGGCTTCAGCCCGTTTATCTAAGGAGAGCTTATGGACAAAGAACTTGAAGTCATGCGCGTACTCAGAGTGCCTCCGATGGGCAAATTGGTTGTTGAATTTCGCGGCAACCGGTATGAACAAATTTCAGATGTGGAAGCTGAAAATGTGGGCCGCTTGTTGTTAACGGCCGTTGGCGAACTCATCTCCTTTGCCGGTGGGTATCAAAATCTGGCAGATGCAGGTGTAGCCCCACCTCTAGCGCCATCGTCATCCTCGGCCGCTAACCAAGCCACAGCCGCCGAATTAAATGAAAAACAGGCCCGCTTTCTCAATCGCTTAGAATCACAACGAGATGCAACTAAAGTAGAAAAAAAGCAATCAAGCATAATAACGCCTGGTATCCAAAAGATAGCCGCAGAACCATCGGCCGCTTTAAGTCCGGTCGCGCAAATAGACAGCATCTTGCAAAGATATATAGCGGCTGATCCAGAGTTAGCCGACCGTTCTGTTCATCTGACACAACACCCAGCCGGTGGGTTACAAATAGAAGCGGACGGCCGAAAATACCAACGGCCGCGTGAAATTGAAGACCAGCGTGTTCAAATATTGATCAAAAAAGCAATCAAGGAGTGGGAAGGGTCTTGATGGATGTAGGAAGCAGGCGTTCAAAGCGAGCAACTAATTGTGTTCGTTCTGCCTCTGGTAAAAAGGCAACTTGAGCTGCATTCAAAGTCATCTGACGAATAATGGCGTAGGGTAACCCCAGTTCTTTTAACGCTATCTGATATTCGGTACTCATCGTGCAATCACTCACACCGGGATCATCTGTGTTCAGGGTTGCTTTCATATTCAAATCAAGCATATCAACCAGGGGATGATGAGCTATTTGGCGCACGACGCCGGTTTGCAAATTACTGGTCAGACAAACTTCCAGAGCAATGTCTCTCTCTCGTACCAGTCGTAATATGTGGGAATTTTCCATGGTGCGGATGCCATGTCCAATGCGGTCAGCATACAATTCTTCGATGGCTTCGCGCACCCCATAAGCGCTGGCCCATTCACCGGCATGAATGGTAATGCCCAACCCCACTTCTTTAGCTTCTTTGAATATCGGGGCAAAGGGGGCGGATGGGAATTTCACTTCATCGCCGGCCAGGTCCAAACCGACAATCCCTTTGTCGCAGCGTTCAAAGGCTACTTCGGCCACTTTTTTAGCCTGGGGTAATGGGTCGTGCCGTACCAAACTGATAATTAGACCGACCTGAATATCATAATCTTGGCTGGCCTGGTGTACGGCCGTAATCACCCAATCCGTTACCTCCGTCAAAGTGAAATGACGCACTCGTGACAATGCCTGGGGACTAAACCGCAGTTCCAGATACTTCACATTATCCAGAGCAGCGTCAGCCACCGCTTCATAAGCCATACGGTGAATTGTTTTTGGTGAACGGTAAAAATGGCGCAAAACTTCAAACTTGCTTAAAAAGGCTGTATGGTTGGCGGGGTCACTGGTTACTTGCACATACGGCCGTAACTCATTCATCGTGCGCGAGGGAATATCCAGAGGATACTTTTGGGCAATATCAAACAACGTTTGCAGCCGTAAGGAACCTTCCAAATGGCGATGCAAATCAATTTTGGGCCATGTTTGAATTGTTGAAAAACTAATTTGATTCTCTAAACTAGACAATGTTTCCTATCCTAGCTACTTCAGATAGGCAAAAGCAAGCAGCAACTTCAGTTTGAACTGATAACTGGAACATCGGCTTTTGCTTTAGGTAAGGTGAAGTAGAACGAACTCCCTTTATTGAGTTCACTTTCGACCCAAATGTGTCCATGATGAGCGTCAACGATACGCTTCACAATAGCCAGCCCAATCCCGGTGCCGCCAAAGCGGCGGCGCGACGAGCCGTCAATCTGATAAAATCTTTCAAAAATACGCTGGTGTTTTTCCAGGGGCATACCAACGCCTTCATCCGAAACAGAAACCTGTACCTCATCTTCCTGTTCTGACATGGTAATGGAAATAACGCCTCCATCCGGGCTGAATTTCATCGCATTGCCAATCAGATTATCTAATACCTGATTGATACGCCCTTTGTCAATATTCACGAAACCGATTTCAGATGTGGGCGTCAGACGGACGCTTAAACCTTTTTTATTGGCGACGAGGCTGTGGTTGGACACGGCCGTTTGCAACATCTTAGCCATCGAAACCGTTTCCAATTGTAAGTTACCCTCATCAATCCGCTGTAAAGTAATTATATCCTCAATAATGTGGGTTATATCATCCGTTTTATCGGCCACAATTTGCAAGAATTCTTGCTGTTCAGGGGTTAACAAGCCCCGGTCACCATCCATCAACAAATCTATATACCCCTTCACAAAAGTCAATGGGGTACGCAACTCATGGGACACATTTTGCACTAGCTCATCTTTCAGCCGGTCACTTTCTTTTAACTCATCATTAGCGGCTTTCAGTTCAGCCGCCCGTTTTTCCAATTCCTCAAAAAGACGGGCATTAGAAATAGCCACACTCACCTGAGCGGCCGCAATGGTCATCAACTGCTTGTCAGATTCTGTAAACGCATTAGCCTGATCACTGTCAACAGTCAAGGTTCCAATCGCTTTATCACGCACAATCAACGGCACGACAAGCAGACTGCGTACCACCAGGTCAAAAAATAGAAATTCGGGATCGTTATGGGCATCGTGTGTATAAACCAGTTTGCGTTCTATTACTACTTTACCAGAAACACTGTTGGCAATTTTCATGCGGGCATTGATAAATTCTGTTTCGACACCGTCGGCCGCTTTCACAATCAACTCATTCCCATCATCTGTCACCATGGTGATGGTGCTGGCGCGGGCATTGAGCAGGCGGCGTAGATTTTGCACCGTTGTTTGCAGAACAGATTCCAAATGCAAGTTGCCCGTCACTTGTTTTGCCATATCTACTAAGGCAGACATATCCCGTAACCGGCGTTGAGAATCGGCGTATAAAGCGGCATTATGCACAGCCACGGCCGCTTGTTCAGCCAACAAATTCAGCAACAGCAATTCTTCTTCGCTAAACGTATGCGGGCTTAAATAGGTAGCCGTAAAGGCGCCAATCACTTCGTTGCCAAATTTCAAAGGAAAACCAGCAATAGCGCAGATACCCCAGGATTTTGATTTTTCTGACTGGAAGAAAGGATGTGTGGCTGCATTATTAATGACAATGGGCTGACCTTGACGCACAACTGTTGCTGTTAGACCATTGCCGGCCGCACGCGGTTTGACAACGGCCGGGTCGCGTCGGCCGTCGCGCCACAATGCCGATGTCAATGAAAATTCCTGTGTGTCGGCGTCATACAAATAAATATGTAAATTGTTGGCCTCAATCAATTTCAAAGCCGACTCTGTAATGGCATCCAACACTTTGTTTAGCTTCAAGGGCGAATTCAGCTGCAAAACAATATCATGAAAAGTGGACAGTTCGGCAATACGTCTTTGCGCCTGGCTGAAAAGGTGGGCATGTTCAATGGCGACGGCCGCTTGCCCGGCCAGGTTTTGCGTCAGACGCAGTTCCCCTTGACTGTAGCTACGTGGTCGCCGTACCTCGCCCAGAGCCAGCAAACCAAAAAGATGGTTGCGCCGCACCAGGGGCACAAGCAACAATGATTGGAATCCAGACGCCTTTAACAAGGCGACTTCATCTTCATTTCTAACTTTATCAGCCCGTAGCCCGCGAATTTGCTGGGTTTCCAGAACTTTGTTGACTGTTGAGAACTGAGCCAAGTTTTCTAACTGACTTAATCCAATCAGGTTATTATTCTCCGCCAATTCACCCTGGAAATAATTTTGATTTCTATGAGCGGCGGGACTAAGAGTGCGTTGATCTTTATGCCACACAAAAATAGTACAGCTATCTACTTGTAAAGCTCGCACCATTTCAGCTACGACGGTTTGCAGTACAAAATCTTGATCAAGGTTCGCCGTCATGGTGGCGCTGGCCTGGTAAAGTGTGCCTAATTCGTTTAATTGCTGTTGAGTTTGCTGGTAAAGGCTGGCATTTTGAATAGCGACGGCCGCATGTGAAGCCAATGTAGAAGCCAACCATTCAGCTTGTCCATTAAAGGCATCCGCTTTGTAACTGTCAAAAATAAGGACGCCAAGAAATTTTCCACCGGATAGAAGGGGGGAAGCCATCCAGGAGCGAATTTTAGCGCCTTCAGGGAAGGGCTGCCAACGGCCGTCTTCCTGTACCTCATCAATACGAATCACGTCCTGATTGTTTTGCAATTCCTCAATTAGAGGGGACTGTTCCCATATGGCTTCGGCTTGCACGGCCGTCAGGCGTACCGGACGATCATAAAAATCGCGGCTGCCCATATATCGTAAGCGGCCGTCTCGCCACAAAAAGACAAAAGCGTTGTTATAAGTGACCACATTCCCCAAGGCCAGCAACAAACGGTCTATCACCACATCTTCTTCCAAAGAAGTGCTAATCATGGCAATGGCCTGGCGCAGGGCAACGGCCGTTTGATAATCATGCGTCCCCTTGTCTACCAATGCCTGAGTCGCCGCATACATACGGCCGTTTTGCACAATAACGGCAACATCGGTTCCGATTTTGATTAGATTTTGAAAATCTAACTCAGCGTAAAAATCAGCCTCAGTATGCTGGATGGAGATTGCGCCCACAACTTCGTCATTCGCCCACAAGGGAACACACATTACAGACCGTGTCTTCTGCCCGCCTAGTAATTCGGAAACAGGTTTTTCACCCGTTTGCCAATCCATACTCATAAAGGGCAAATTATTTTCAATGACCCAGGCGACTAGATGCGTCAGGTCCAAACTAGATAGTGGGCTTTGGGTAATCTTTTGTCCCTGCTCAATTATGGTAGGGAACTCGATCATATCCGTCTGCGGCTCAACCAGAGCGATGAAACTGCCGGTTGGCTGGTAGATGTTTTGCAAACGGCTGTGAATATCAGCCAATGCCGACGACAACGGCTGCAAAGACCAGGCTGATTTGGTAACATGGTAAATTGTCTTATATGAATTTTGGTTTGTCATAGTGGGCATCATTATTTCAATATTATGCAGGAGACGTTACTCGAAATAAATAGGAATTTCTGTTTACAAAGTTGCAGCCTAAAGTGGCTAATAACATAAAACCACGTTTTATATTTTACGTCAACGGAGCCTGGTGAAATTGACGTAAAAAGAAAGCATAAAACAGAAAAAAGCAGCGCACATCAAGCTGCGCTGCTTAAACTGCAAACCTGGATATGACCAGCTATTATCAATACCATACCATCATTGTAT
Source organism: Chloroflexota bacterium (assembly GCA_024223125.1). The sequence goes on along the minus strand of JAAEOP010000153.1, from coordinate 5,310 downwards.
CACACTATTTACGACGACGACGCTTTTTCTTGCTTGAGGTGCGAGTCGGCTGTTTTCCTTGCCCATTGGTTCCGGTTTTGCGTTGGGTGGCTTTCTTGTCCTGGCGCATATGGCAACTTTTGTACTTCTTGCCGCTACCACAAGGACAGGGATCGTTACGACCAACCTTCGGCGTATCACGACGTAGTTCCACACCCTTTCCCTTATCTCGTTTGATAACAGCAAAACCGGCATCACGCGCCTGCGTATGGTAAGCTACTTCTGCTTCTTGCTGTTCAATAAAAGCTTTGTGCTGCGCCACCTGACGGAAGAATCGATCGGCAATATCTTTCTCAATATTGCTACGCATATCTTTGAACATTTCGGCCGAACGAATTTTATATTGCACTTTCGGGTCTCGCTGACCGACAGCTTCCAGACCAATTTCCCGCCGCAAATCATCTGCGGCCGTTAAATAATCCCGCCATTCACGATCAATCGCATCCAGTAAAAGCAGCCGTTGGAAGTTGCAGTACTCTTCATCCCCAACATGCTTGCGCCACTTATCTTGCTGTGTCTGGACATAGGCTACCAGCGCCATTTCCAACTGGTCGCCATCCAGGGCAGAAATCGTATCTAGCAATAATTGACGCAAAGCCTCACCGGCCTGTTCCTTAAAACGGGCTTGCCGTACAGCGGCATTTTTAATTGAAAGCCCATCGGTTCTAAACTGGTCAAAGGCTTCTATTAATTGGGTTTCGGCCGTTTGCCAAATGCGATCCCGGTCAGATGAATCTAACTCTATCTGTTCGGCTACAAATTCATCAAAGAAGATTTTTACTTGTTCCAGATAGATGCGAGACGCATTATCTTTTAACTGGCGATGCCCGGTCTTGCGGCTGGCTAAGGAGCCTAAATTGGGAACTGGTGGGAACAAGGGCAAGAAGCGGTTCATGGCCTGGAACAACTGATAAAGATTGTACCCCTTTTCCTCGTTATCATGGGCCAGTTCCAGCAAGCGATCTGTCAATTTATCTGCATCGAGATCAGCCAGTTCGGTACGATCTAAATGAACGACCTCTGGCAAGAAACCACGCAAACGGGCTAACACGGCCGTTAAATTAATAATATCCGTCGCATCTGTACTGAAATCAGTAATAACCTGGGCTATTTCAGCCTGGCAAAAGGGTATGTAATTGACAACATAATTATCTACCAATTCAGCAATAGACTTGTCAAAGGCATCATCAATCTTGCCATCATAATCAACTTCCTCTTCCAGTAAAATGGCCTGACGTTCGCCGTAGATTGATTGCCGCTGCCGGTTCATCACATCATCATATTCGACGATGTTTTTTCGCATGTCGAAGTTATACCCTTCCACACGTTCCTGGGCGCTTTCAATCATCCGGTCTAACACGCCAAATTCCAGCGGCGTATCTTCGGGAAGATTGCTCATTAGCCCCTTATTCATCCAGCTTTTCAGCCGTTCGCCGCCAAAACGACGCATCAATTCATCTTCCACAGAGAGGAAAAAGCGGGAAGATCCAGGGTCACCCTGCCGCGCAGCCCGGCCGCGAAGCTGGTTATCAATACGGCGGGATTCATGCCGCTCTGAACCGATAACATGCAAGCCGCCCAACTGCCATACATTCTGACGTTCTTGTTTAGTCTGTGCCTGTATATCTTCAATTTGCTCGATGATAATGGTGTCCAGGGCGGGAATTTTTTCTACCACTGCCAACGCTTCGTCTCTTTCGCCGGACAGGGTAGCCCGCACCACGGCCGCACGTGCGTTGTAATGTTTGTCAAAGACGATTTCAGCCAGGAATTGGGCGACCATGCCGTTATCTTCGTGGATGCGTTGGTAACGGCCGTATAACTCAAACAACCGGGTCGCTTCCTCAGCCAGCGCTACATCCACTTCGATTTCTTCCAGATATTCTCGCGCTTCGGCCGCAAACCCACTGTTAACCAATCGCAACATTTTCACAACATCGTCATAACCAATGTCGTAAGCGCGACGCAGTTTCTGAGTCAGATAACCAATGACCTGGACACGCTCAATTTCGTCCAAAGCGGCATCCATATCTTGTTTTGTTTCGATTAGCCAATCCACCAAACTCTCGCTTAGTTTTGAATGTGTCTTAGCATAATCACGGGCTGCACCTTCCCCTTCATCCAGTAGTTTGAAGGTGAGTTGGGTCAATAACGGCCGTTTGAACAACGCATCTTCCATCATCTCGGCAGCCATCCCTTCCGGATTGCCCCCCAGCAAAATGTCCGTTCCGCGACCGGCCATATTGGTAGAGATTGTTACAGCTCCTTTACGGCCGGCCTGGGCCACAATCAATGCCTCTGACTGGTGAATTTTGGCGTTCAAAACGGCGTGGGGAACTTTTTCTCTTTCCAGCATATTGTGGATTGTTTCTGAATGTTCTACCGATGTTGTGCCGACCAGAATCGGCCGTCCCATATCCTGATACCGTTTTACTTCTTTGATAATAGCGCTATCTTTGGCTTCCTCATTCCCAAAAATCTGATCTGGAAAATCGGTGCGCTTAAAAAATATCGGATTTTTCGTTTCTGGGTCCAGATAAGAAATTTCCTCCCCACTTTCCAGCTTATCTTTCTTTTCTACCAACCCCATCGAACCGGTATCCACAATATATTGCACATTGGTCGGCAGCGGTGTCACACCCAGCTCATAAATCTTGTCAAATTCCTCCGCGTCTGTTAGCGCTGTCCCGGTCATCCCGGCCAATTTTTCATACTGCCGAAAATAATTTTGCAGCGTAATGGTGGCTACCGTAATCGTCTCTCGTTTAATTGTGACGCCTTCTTTGGCTTCAATCGCTTCGTGCAGCCCTTCTGAATAACGACGACCAGGCATCAGACGGCCGGTAAAATCATCCACAATAACTACCTGACCCTCCTGCACCACATAATGCACATTCCGCTTAAACAAATATTGCGCCTTCATGGCGTTGTCCAGATAGTAGGTTAAATGATAAAAACGGGGGTCGTATAAACTGTCGCCGGCGTCTACATCCAATTCTTCAACCCGTCGTTCAACTTCAGCAATGCCCATTTCTGTTAGATTGACAGACCGGGCTTTTTCATCCAGATCGTAATGGCCGTTTGGCTCGGCGTCTTCATCTTCAACCGTATTCCTTTTTAGATGGGTAACGTAACCGGAAAAACGGGCATACTCTTTACCGGAACGGGGCGCGGGGCCAGAAATGATGAGCGGCGTCCGGGCTTCGTCAATCAGCACATTGTCTACCTCGTCAATAATGGCATACACCAGGTCGCGCTGCACCAGCTTCTCTTTGTTGGTAGCCATATTATCGCGCAAATAATCAAAGCCAAATTCGCTGCTAATGCCATAGGTGATGTCGGCCAGATACGCTTGTTTGCGGGTACACGGCCGCCAATGAACCAGCCGTTCATCTTCCAATTCCGCCCCCGGGTTTACGTAGTCCGGGTCATACAAGGCCGAAAATTGCTGCGGGCCAATGCAACCCACAGACAACCCTAAAAAGTGGAGGATTTTGCCCATCCAGCCCCCATCGCGGCGGGCCAGGTATTCGTTTACGGTCACCAGATGGACGCCGCGATTGGTGAGCGCGTTTAGAAAGAGGGGCAAAGTTCCCACCAATGTTTTTCCCTCGCCAGTACGCATCTCGACCACATCGCCGCCGTGCAGCAGAGAACCGCCCATAATCTGCACATCGTAATGACGCATTGTAGTGGTACGAACGGAGGCTTCGCGCACCAAAGCAAATGCTTCGGCCATGAGATCTTCTACGGTTTCGCCACCCTCCAGATGACGGTGGCGCAGCTCTTCAGTTTTTTCCCGCAGCTGTTCGTCGCTCATTTGTTGCAGTTCTTTTTCATAACTGCCGACATCATCTACAAACGGCCGTAAATCTTGAATAATCTTATCGTTGGGGTCGCCAACAATTTTGTGAAATAGTTTCTTAAACATAATTTTTTATTTGTGGCAAGTTGCAAGTTTGCAGGTATGGATGTTTCTTTTTGGTTAATATAGACGAGCTATCATACTCACTTTAGCTAAATATTCTATTAGATGCCAATATCTTACTCATTAAACAGTTCCCCCACACTGCGCCCTTCATGTGTGCGAATGATGACTTCGCCCAATAGTTCAGACACCGTGCGTACCGTAATATTGGGCAGTTTCTTTTGTGTCGGAATGGGGATTGTATCTGTGGTGACAATTTCTTTGATCGGCAATTGGACCAGCCGTTCAACCGCCGGATCAGATAAAACAGGATGGGTAAAGGCCACATACACATCTTTGGCCCCGGATGACTTAACCAGTTGCACCGCTTGTTGAATGGATCCGGCCGTGTCCACCAAATCATCCACAATAATGACATCTTTATCCTGCACATTTCCAATCAAACTGAGCGCCTCACGGCCGATCTCATTCCCCACCCGTCGTTTTTCCACAAACGCCAGAGGCAGGTCCAGACGGGCGGCGTAGTTGCGTCCCTTTTTAGCAAAACCCAAATCGGGCGTTACCACCACAGCATCCAACTCCTTTGCGGAAAAATAATCCACAATGATGTGAAACGCTGTCAGGGAATCACCTGGAATTTTATAAAAGCCTTGAATTTGCTCTGCATGTAAATCAATTGTCACCCAACGGTCAGCCCCGGCTACCTCGATCATATCCGCCAATAAGCGGGCTGAAATAGGGACGCGAGGCTGGTCTTTTTTATCGCTTTGAGCATAAGCCATATAGGGAATGACAACTGTTATGCGGCCAGCCGAATCCCGTTTTAGGCAATCTATGGCAATCAACATCTCCATAATGTTGCGATGCACCGGTCGGCAATGGCTTTGAATCAGAAACACATCCTGCCCGCGCACACTGCCATGCAATTTGACAAATAGATTTTCATTGGGGAATTGGACAATGTCCCAACCGCTTAAGGGAATCCCCACATATTCTGAAATACGCTGCGCCAAATCAGGGCAACCTGAACCGGCAAATAATTTTATATCACCATAAGCTAAAATATCACTCATATAGAATTACTTTCAAACATTAATGTATCTACGGCCGTGTACGGGTCCATCTCTCGTTCAGCAACGGCCGTTACCAATTGTTCTCGCGCCGGGGCCGGCACGGCCGTTTCCAGACGGGAGATGAATTGATCTACCAATAATTGTTCAATCTCATGCCGGGCGCGTTCCTTTTCCCGTTGCAGCCAGCCGCCGCTGGTCAACAAATATGCTTGATGCCGGTCAATCAAATCAACGAGATCAGCGATGCCGTCTCCGGTAACGGCCGTTGTC
>JAAEOP010000152.1 GCA_024223125.1 Chloroflexota bacterium | reverse complement strand
TAAGGAATGGGGATTTTATTAAACCCCGAACTTGTCATACCTGCGAAGGCAGGTATCCATCTTTTTAGTCGAGTGGATTCCCGCCTTCGCGGGAATGACAAATTAAAGTTCATGGGATTATTTAATCCTCATTCCTAAGTCTGATCGGTCAATGCCCGACAAAATCAGGCAATCTATGTCATTTTAAGACAGTCAAGCTAATCGTTTCCTGACAGAAAGGTGACGGCCGTGAAGCTAAATCATGATATTTGTGACAGGAAGTTTTCAAGTGGCAAGTCTGCAAGTCGCTAACATGCTCACTGAAAACTGATCACCGCCTCTCCCGAATAATCCGTATTCCCTCTAAAGCCGGCCAATTTCCTTTGATGCGTTCATCCAGGAGGAGAACGTCAATATACAGATCAATATATTTGCCTAACTGACGTTTGTGACGCCGGCTAACGCCAGTATCTTCCAATGCCTGTTTTTCCATTTCCACAAGATACTGGATGATTTTTTGTAGGGATACAATCCGTAAACGAGTGCGGGCATCCTGTCGAGATTTTTTCAGACCCTTCACTAATTTTCTCGCTTCAGACAAAGCCCGCCCAAGATGGCGCAGCAAACGTTGGTGAGTTGTCAGGTCTCGCCGACTTAACCGCCACTCTTGTTTTTGAGTAATTTCACGGGCGTGGGTCAGATGTCTATTTAAGCGGCCAATTCTTTTTTCAGACTGTTCACTGTCTTTCAATGTGTTTGGCAAAGATTGAGCCAAGTTGTCTGCCACGTCAATAATATCGGCCAGAATAATGGTGCGGGCCATATCCAGGTCTGGGCTTTCCAGTCGGGCATACGCTTCTTCCAGGGTCACATTTAATCTCTGAGCGCGGGTGGAATTGGGGCGGTCACGCATATGCTGCCAATCCTGGATAACTTCGGGTACGGCCGTTTCTAATTCTCGTTCCAGGTCTAGCAAGGTAAAACTGCGCTGCCGGGCGCGTTCTATAATTTGCTGTCGGGCAAAAGCAATGACATGTTGTTTGGCGGAGGATGCAGCCCCATTGCCCACAAAAAGATCGTCCTGAAATCGTTCTTCAAGTTGGATGAGTAATTGAGGCAGCCAGGTTGCACCGTCTTCTGTGTCGGCCGGACGGGTGCAGCGGTACTCTTTGTCTCTGCGATGCCAGTAGCCGATTTTGTCGGTTTCTGGCTGGTGTAGGTGGGTGAGCTGGCGATATTCGTCGGCTGTGGGCAAGCGGTAAAGCCAATCATTACCTTCCCGCTCGGTCAGCCATTCACAAAAAGCGTTGGCGTCAGACGGCCGTATACCCACCGTCGGTTCACGCCCTTGCCCAGAATTGAACGCTTGCCTGGTCCAATGGTCCGGTTGGTGATAGTGACCAGAAGCCTGAACGTCATCTAAAAACAACTGGTATTCGGCTTGTGTTACCAGACTGTTGTCTACATATTGCCCCTCGTCCAGACGCATCATGCGCCGCAGTCGTAAAGAGAGCAAAACTTCGGCACCCACACGGCGCACTTCGGGATTTTCATTTTCCACACTTTGGGTCAGCCGGTCGGCTAACGGACGTAGTTCTGGGCCGAGAACCTGTGCTTCTTCCAAACATTCCAGAGCCAGGGTCAAGGCCGGTACAGAAGGAGACGGCCGTACCACACAAGCGCGAATAATACGGGTCGCATCTCCCTGAGCGCTGAACAGCCGTATTGTTTCGTGCCACCAATCATCGGTGACAACATTTACCATTTCCCGTTCCAGCCGGTTTTCACGGATATGAGCAGCAGCCAGATATTCTTGAAAGGTAAGGTGGGCGAATGAAATTTTGCCTGGCTCCCTTTCCAACAACAAGCCAGAAGAGTTGGCAATCATGCGAATAAACGCATCGGGTCGGCTTTGTGGGCTGACACGGCGTAAAGGTGGGCTGATGATATGGACAGCTTCATGCAGGGGCAGTTCGCTGGTTTTCTGGTGCATCATGCCAAACGCCAGCGGTTGTAAGACGTGTTGTTTTTGGGCCGGTATCAAATCAGATTCCAACCCTTTGGCCTGCTGCCGCTTCCCTAAAAAGACTTCACAAATTTCTTCAAACAAATCTACCCGACGGTCGGGCAGACTGCCACGATAACGGTGAATGGTGGCAATCATCGTCAACAGCAGGGGGTTGATGGAAAGCTCCATTAAAACGGGGGATTGGCTGATGCGGCGCAGTAAATTGTCCGCGTGGCGCCGGGCTTCTATTCGTACACCACGATCATTCTTCTGGGCGCTCATCACCTCGTTGGATAGATACCAACCGCTGACAAAGCGGCGTACCTGGTCTGGAGAAAACGGCCGTACCTCCAACACTACAGTCTCCTTGAATGGATTGGTCTGGTAGCCATACGGCCGTGAGGTGATGATAAACCGATTTTGCCGGTAAACGGCCATTTGTATTTCTACCCAGGCCACTACTTTTTTGCGAGCTGTTTCGTCGGCCACTTCATCTAAGCCATCCAGTAAAATGAGGCAGTTACCGTTTTCTAACTCGGTTTGCAGCCAGGTAAAGGAGGTTGCTCCCTGCCACTGGACTTGGTTGTGGGACACGGCCGTGAGCAATGAAAAACCTGGGTCTTGCCCAATGTCGTCTGCAAAATCGCGCAAATAGAGCAAGATGGGAGTTTGGGGAACAATGGTATAGGCTGGCAATGCGGCTCCCTGGCAAATGGAAAGGGTAATGTGTTTGAGGAGGGTGGTTTTGCCGCTGCCGGGGGTTCCCAATATCACCAAATTATGCTCTTGCCATTTTTCGGCCGTGAGAACTTCCCAGATGGTTTGTTGGTTGGTGGGGGATGAAAGGGGTAGCAACTGAATTGCTGACAACCCTGTTAGCTGCTCGCTTAACCTCAGGTTTACAAACACCTCTTTTAATTCCAGGGTATGTAGCCCTTGTGTGGTTAACCCTTTCACATCAAAATGGCGGTGTTGGTAACTCAAGGTTTCTAGGTATTCGTTACGCTGTTTTTTCTCAGGCTTGGAACGTCTCCACCACCCATTGAGGAAGCCTTTAGAGGTTATTTTTCGCTGGATACTTCTGCGTGACATGAACAACTACTTCTTTAAGTTGGTAAGATATTTGGACAACTGGCAGATGCAAATAAAATGCAGATGTACCCCTCGTTTTCAGTAGATATTGCTACTGCCAGAGACCCCTTACCTGTTAAGTCTCATGGTACATCTGATTTTGAAATCCCATTGGCGATAACGATAACCATTATGACAGGTTATATTTTATGTGCAAGTGTATAAAGCGGGATTTGCTACGGCCGTTTACCCAACAACCGCATCCCATTCAACGTCACCAACAAGGATGTGCCCATATCGGCGGCGACAGCCAGCCACATGCTGCTGCGTCCGGCCAACACTAACAGCAAAAAGACTATTTTCACCAGAATGGCAAAGGCAATATTAAATTGAATGGTGTTCATGGCCGAACGGCTCAGCTTGTAAGCAAAAGGCAGCATTTTAAGTCCGTTGCTCATTAAGGTGACGTCGGCCGTTTCCATAGCCTGTGCGGTGGCGCTGGCTCCTCCAATAGCAATACCCACATCGGCCAGCGCCAGGGCTGGGGCGTCATTGATGCCATCACCAACCATAGCCACACGGCCGTACTCCTTTTGCAGTTCAGTGACGGCCGTCATCTTATCTTCCGGCAACAGCTCTGCCCGTATGT
>JAAEOP010000151.1 GCA_024223125.1 Chloroflexota bacterium | reverse complement strand
CTAACTCTGGTCAAACCAGTGTTTGTTCCCAGACCGAATAGACAAAGCAGCAGCCGTTTTTGAAGTTCATCTTGCGGCATGCGCTGCTGTCCGGTGAGGCTCTTGAAACTGTCTGTAAACCCCACGCGAAAGTCTGCCTCTTTGACAATATCCAACAGGCCGGTCATCCACCAGCGTTGTTTGACCTGGTTTTTGAGGTAACGCAGGTTGGTCGGCTCTTTTTGTTTGACGAGTGGCGTGAGCCGTATCCAACCGCCTCCTTTCGGTAGAATCTCGACATCTGAATTTGTGGGCAGCGAATCATTCAGTTTTTGTAGGCTTGCAGTCATCTCTTTTTGCAGAGTTTGTACAAACTCCGCTGCTTTCTGAGGCAAATTCAGAGCATCATAGTATTCGTCTCGTTTGTCGCTAAAGTCAGCGGGAACATCTTCATCAGGATTGCGATAGCGATTCGCTTCCTCCACCCAGATTTCTTTGCAACGCAGTTTTTCCCGTAATGATTGCAGGACGCATAATTCGTAGCGCACCCGGCGGATGCGGCGTTTGCCTCGACTGTCTTTCTGATATATCCAATGTTGCCACTGTTTTTGAATCACATCATCCATTAGAACCTCCTGGTCTTTTGGATAATAGGCATCCTTTTCTTCCAGGTAAGCGGCCACAATTTCCAGCGCTTCAACGAGAGGTTTGTATTGATCGTTGTTGGAGCGAAACGACAAAACCGCCAGCAATGGCGGCAGCATTTGGCGATAATGATGGGTGTACGAGCCGCTGATACGGGTTTGGACAAATTGACGGTAAGGGCCTTGCTGTTTGGCTTCTTCAACCAGAGCTTCCAGCCGTTCTTTGCCAATGACTGGATACAGTACATCTTGGATGATGCCAGCGGGATTGTCCCACATCGCTCGTACCAGATGGAACAGCAGTTGTTGTTTACCGCCTACTTTGATGTAATCGGCTATCAATTGTTTTTCAACACGGGATCGGGCGCGCAAACGAATATCTTTGAGGACGCGAATGAACAAATCTACCAGATAATCGGTAATTTCACGCTGGCGCACCCAGCAAAACGCGGCCAACATGGTGTAGAGTTGCGCTTTTTGGCTCTCTTTTTTATCTCGCCGTTTCAAGTGGCTGATGGATTCAACAGCCACTTGCCGTTGGTATTGCTGCAAAAAAGGTAGCGATACGTCGGCAAACAAATCGGATGGCAAGCCAATTTCCTGCAATAGTTTGAGCCGGGCAGCCACCTTTTTAATGTTGCCTACTTTGGGTTCGCCGGCACCGGTTTTGAGATCGTGTATGGGGTAATGTTGTAGCAGGTTTTCATCACTTTCTTCCAAATTTATTTCTTCGGCCAATTCCGCCACTTGGCGGATTAACTGGCGCAAGTTGACTCGCATGGTTGTTGATAAACGGCCGTATGTCCTGGCGAAAAACAATCTTTCATAATGGTTGCTCGCTCTGGTTACAAGACGCTCCATCTGCTTTCTTGTCGGCGGTTCGATATGTTCCCGCCGTAAGCGCTGATAGATAAGTTGCTCCAAATGAGCAGGGCGGTATTCATGTGGTAGCGCCTCGGCTATTAACCACATTCGCAACGCTTTTTGATCTTCAACCGTTGCTGGCCGAAATCCCATCAGATCGCGGATGTTCTTCCGATGCTCCTTGATTCGTTCGCCTTTCCAATCATATTTGTCTATGGCTGTAGAAGGTACATCCAATTGTTGAGCAACATATTCAATGATAACGCGAGGGATTTCTGACACAGTTTCAGGAAAGCGATATTCATGTTGAAAGAATTTCAACAAAAGAGCTTTCCCGATGTGGTTATGGGGATGGTTGCAGCCCAGAAAATTAAATTCTGATGGCAGCAAAGTGAAATGTTCGATGATTTCATCGGTGTTCCAATCCTGGTTCATGATAACTTTCTCCTTGTTATAGGGGTGATTTAGTCACCCAAGCGGGTGATAGGAGAAAGTTTGGAAGATTTTTGACTGGCGGCAAATTGGTTAGTGAAAAATGTTTAGGGTGTCATCAATCTGGCATTAATCTAGTGACCCCATATGGCGGGTTTGTTACCCACAGGCGTGCGACACGAAGTTGCATGGATAGCTGATGTACAAAAGGATACATCCTTGTGTTCTGCCACAAGTACCCTACCAGAGCGTGCGTCAACGGTAACGTTGAGGTGCGAAGCCTCTG
>JAAEOP010000150.1 GCA_024223125.1 Chloroflexota bacterium | reverse complement strand
CCCCGGTATGTTTACCTCTGCCGTGGGCGTATTTTCAACCGGAACCAGCTTTCGTTGGATACGTGATCATCTGTGCCAAAATCTCCAAATGAACGCACAACAAGAAGGGGTTGACGTGTATGAGTTGATGACTGCCCTGGCAGCGAAATCCCCGGTTGGCGCTAACAAATTACTCTTCAATCCGAGCCTGGCCGGCGGTTCATCGCTCGACGCCAGCACAAACATACGCGGAGCCTTTATCGGGCTTGATCTCGGCCATACCCAGGCTGATGTTATTCGGGCAGCGATGGAAGGTATTGGAATGGCGTTGCGCCTGGCGCTGGATGCATTACGAAAACTCGAACATCTCAGCGATGAAATCGTGGTGGTTGGCGGCGGCAGTCAAAGTAAGCTTTGGCGACAGATCTACGCCGATCTTTACAACATGAATATTGTCAAGACCAATATCGATCAACAAGCTGCGGCCCTGGGAGCCGCCGCCGTAGCTGCCGTCGGTACAGGAATCTGGAACGATTTTAAAAAAATTGACGACATTCATCAGGTTGAAGAAGTTGCCAGGCCAATCCCCGAAAACACGACAATTTACGAACAACTCCTGCCTGTTTTCACGAAAGCAGGCAAATACCAATCGGAACTTGGCGATATGTTGACAAAACTGGAGATATAATCTTGTCACAAAGAATACCAAGATATACTGTCAAAGGGTATAAATTTTACTTTTCCTTCACCCACCCCTAATCCCTCCCAGGAGGGGAATAAGAACATCCCGGAGGGAGAGATTCCCCTCCTGGGAAGGGTTACAATACTGTTGAATTAAGGGACGGTTTAAGAAAAATCCCCCCTAACCCCCCTTTAAAAAAGGGGGGACACGATCT
>JAAEOP010000149.1 GCA_024223125.1 Chloroflexota bacterium | reverse complement strand
GGCGGCCGTGTGGCATCACTGAACTGTCCGGCACGAATGCGGAACACTAAGTCTACCCGTTCCACATCTTCCACAACCACATTCCAGGTGACATACCCTTGTTGCCGGGCGGGAATGAAGATGGTTTGGCTTTTATCATCCAATAAGGTTACGCCAACCGCATCCAGAGAGACGATGGCTTCAATTTCTTCGTCGCTGTTGTTGTGTACGGCCGTGCCCAACTCAACCTCATCCCCCACCACAAAAAAGCGGGGTGTTTGCGGGCTGACGAGAACAGGCAGCGTAGAGACAATATCATTTGTTGCCTGCCCCACCTTCGTGTCTAACGTTACTGCGCGGGCGTCCATACGCCACGTTGTCAGGCTGTCCGGCAGCGGAATGGCAACCGTAGCAATGCCTTCTGCGTTCGTCTTGACCTGCCCTTCCCAATAAGTTGTATCCGGGAACTCCTCGCGGATGGTTTGTACGCCATATGTGCCGCCACCGCCGCCACCCCCTTTGATCTCATCTTCCAACTCTTTGTTGTAGGCGTCCATATTCCGCGCCAACAGGGTGGCTGTATTCACGCTCAACCATTTCTCGGAGTAGAAATGATCCAGAATCGGCCGTTCTTTGCGATTGGCAATCGTCAGCACCGCCAGATCAGTTAGCGACAAAGACAGTTCCGCTTCTACTGGCTGTCCGTTGTGATCGGTTACTTTGACGGTGTAATTGACTGTGTCGCCGGGGGAAAGTTGGGTTTCGTCGGCCGTAATCTCCACAGCCAACTCCTGCTCCTCCCGGTCTACTGTAAACTGGGTCATCCCCAATTTAAAGTCGGGGGCC
>JAAEOP010000148.1 GCA_024223125.1 Chloroflexota bacterium | reverse complement strand
TTCCTCCTTGCCTTTTACGTCGTGGAATTGATCGGCAAAGATGAAGCCGGAGAAATAAACAGTGAGGAAGCTTCCTTGCTGCGCCTGCTAACCTCCATCAACAAGCTGGTGACAGGACGGCAGGGTGTCATGGTGACGAGTGAAATTTTGGAAGCGCATGGTGGCGCGGGCTATGTGGAAGATACCGGTCTGCCTCTTTTGCTGCGCGACGCTCAGGTGCTGCCCATCTGGGAAGGGACGACCAATGTGCTGGCGTTGGATACGCTACGGGCGCTGCGTGATGATGCTCCGCTGGCGGCATTGGCTCAAAAAGTCCAGCAATGTATCCAACCGGTGACGGATACACGGCTGGCGACGGCTGGGCAAGTAGCTCAGGCTGGGCTGGCTCACGCTCAGGACTGGCTGCAACATGCTTTAACACAAGGGCAGCCTACATTGGAAGCGGGCGCCCGCCGTTTTGCGTTGACACTCGGCCGTTCTTTGGAATTGGCGCTGTTAGTGGAGCAGGCACAATGGTCGTTGGCTATGGAGGGTGACGGCCGTACCCGTACCGCTGCCTGTCGTTTTTCTCGCACGGCCGTTGATCTCATCACCGACGACGAACCCTTAAACGAACTTCATGCGCTGGCAAACGATATACTTTAGGGAGTATGCAAGTGGCAAGTTTACAAGTAAAGTTAAACTGTTTCCGTCACCTTGCGGATGGCGCGGGGGGCGTCAATGTCAAAGTCTCGTGTGTGGGCTAGGTGCATGGCTAACAGTTGGCCGGGGATAATGGTTGTCAGCGGCGACAGCCATTCCGGTACGGAGATGGGTAATTGGAGGGGAATGCGAGCCAGGTTGTTTATCGCCTCATCATCACTGACTGTAATGATTTCCGCCCCGCGAGATTGAATGGTGTGCATAAACGCGGCCATTTCTGACTGCATAACGCCGGTCGGGGCGATGACAATCACCGGAAAGCCCTCGTCTAACATTGCCAGTGGACCATGCTGAAAATCGGCGCTGCTATATGGTTCGATGACGGTGTAGGTTAACTCTTTTAGTTTGAGAGCTATTTCAAAAGCGGTAGCGTAGTTGAATCCCCGGCCAATGACGACACAATGCTGCATGTAACGGTAACGGGGGGCGATGTGGGCGATTGTCTCCTGCAAATTGAGGGTTGTTTGTACGGCCGCTGGCATC
>JAAEOP010000147.1 GCA_024223125.1 Chloroflexota bacterium | reverse complement strand
TAATTTGATACTTTGGGCCGGCTATCTGATCTTAGCCCTGGTACTCACCTGGCCCACAGCCAACCAACTGACCACCCACCTGCCCGGCGACGGCGGCGATGATCCGGCCATTGCCTGGAATTTATGGTGGGTAAAATATGCTTTGCTGAATGAAGGCCAAAATCCTTTCCACAGCGATTTTATATTTTACCCCATCGGTATCAATCTGGCCTTTTATACCCTGACCACCCTAAACGCGATTACAGCCCTGCCCTTGACTCTAAACCTGGGGGTGGTCACAGCCAGCAATCTGCACATGCTCTTCACCTTTGTAGTTGGGGCCTACGGCACATTCTTGTTAACAAGATACGTTCTCACAACTATTTTGATCACTGACCGCCGGCAATTGACCGCCACCGGCAATGCCAATGGTCAATGGTCAACGGTCAACAGTCTAATTTGGGTGAGCGCGGCCATAGCCGGTGGTTTTTATGCTTTTGCCGGCAGCAAACTTTTCTACGTTGCCCTGGGCCAATTCAACATCGCC
>JAAEOP010000146.1 GCA_024223125.1 Chloroflexota bacterium | reverse complement strand
GATGACATTGATCAAAGACTCATTAGGGTCATTGTTAATACATATAAACATTTAATATGTATTAAATAATATCCAGATCGGGGAATTGAGCAAGTGATGATTATTGGAGAACGCATAGGATATTTGGGGGATGTGCCATCCCCCCATTAATTTGGGGTTGTATTGTTCGGTTCGGTTGGATAAGCTTTACGGTTATTCCTCCCACAACACATCCGCAAATACTTGTATTCGTAATCGTTTCTTTGCGATTTTCGACAACGCGGAATGTGTCAAGGGTTTTGAGACACCAATCTTGATAAATTAAGGAGCAATTTGAGACTGTTGATCTCCCCGTTGATTTTTCGCAACTGATGCTTGGCCGCTTGTTCTTTTACCCCAGCGGCTCCGTGCAATTCTTGAGCCAGCACAGCCACTTCAGTTCGCAAAAGTTTGTAATAGGGATTGCCATGCGCATAGTTCCCCCTGGTTGAGCTTTTTGATGAGATGGGGACGGGAGATGAGAAACGGCCGTTACCAAGGAACATACAGTTTCGTTTGCAGCAAATCGCCAGACATGGACGTATTATAATGGAAAGGGGGATGGTTGGGCTAGAGAGTGGGAGGGGGAAACGGCCGTTTTCCTTCCCCATCTTCTCACTAACGGCCATAAACCTCCCCCATGCGCTTCCACAAACGTCTGAGAGATCGCCAGCCCCAGCCCAACCTAAATCTCAGAAATTTCTGTCAAGATTCGCTAAAACAATTGGCTTTACCTATAATAATCTTCATGAAACATTTAGTTACTCGTTACGAACAATTCCGTCATGAATATATCAATCGCAACAGCCTCTACAGCGAAACAGATATTCGAGAAGATTTCATCAATCCATTCTTTGAATTACTGGGTTGGGATGTTCATAATGAACGCAATTTATCACGGCAATTCCGTGAAGTTGTACGAGAAACCAGAGTAACAGTTGACGAACAAACAAAGCGGCCAGATTATGAATTTCGGCTTGGTTCCGAACGCAAATTTTATGTAGAAGCTAAGAAACCAAACGCCGATATTATCAAATTATCCGAGCCTGCATTTCAGATACGGCGGTATGGTTGGTCGGCCAATCTCCAAGTTTCGATTTTAACCAACTTTGAGTATCTCATTATTTATGACACCACCACCAAACCTTCCCCCGATCATCTCGCCGCGCACTCCCGACTATATCGCTTCCACTACACAGAATATGCGGAACGTTTAACTGAAATCAAACAGCTAATTTCTCGTGAGGCTGTTTACTCAGGCACGTTTGATGCTACTTTTTCTGCCCAAACTAAAAATCGTCCTGAAGAAGCCATCGATCTGTTTTTCTTACAACGTTTGAACCAGTGGCGTTTGCAATTGGCGCGTGATATTGTCGCTGATAATCCCCGCATAGAACCGCAACCCGTCAATGAATTGGTGGAACGGTTTATTTTGCGGGTGCTGTTTTTGCGTATGTGCGAGGATCGGGGCATACAGACATACCAACAGTTACGACAGATTGCGGCAATGAATGATTGGGATGCTTTTGTATCCTTCTTGTCGGCAGCAGATCGTAAATTTGATTCGGGATTATTTGATACAAAACAAGACCCGCTTTGTGCAACTGGCGTACAGCAGATTCGTTTGAACAGCGTAACGGTGGCGGAGATAATTGATTCGCTTTATTTTCCTGTCGCCCCCTATACATTTGCCGTTTTTGAACCGGAATTTTTGGGGCAAGTGTACGATTATTTTTTGCATGAACGAATTGTTCTAGTTGATGGCACAGCGCAATTGCAACCGAAGCCAGAAAATGAGGGGCGCGATATTGTGCCTACGCCCCAACCGCTCATTCAGCGCATTGTCCATGATACGCTAACTCCCATCTTTAAATCGTTGAGTTTTGACGAAATTCTGGATAAAAAAGTAATTGATCCGGCCTGTGGTTCAGGCGGGTTTTTAGTGACAGCATTTGCCCATCTGGTAGAGGCGGCTACCAATGCGTTGCTATCGGACAATGATCAATCATCGAGCGATGATCAATCGTTTATTTATCAAACGACACAGGGTTGGCAGTTGGTTTTTGCCAAGAAATGGGAGCTATTGGGTTGTGTTTATGGGGTGGATCGGGATTACTCGGCCGTTGAGGTGGCTCGTTTTAGTCTGCTGGTTAAATTGTTAGAAGATGAAACGGCCGTATCCCTCCCCACAACAAACAGCATTTTACCCTCACTGGACGCAAACATCGTTTATGGCGATTCATTGGTTGATGAACGCATCTATGCCTACGACGACAACCCCCATTTGGTAGGTTCCCCGCTAACTTGGGGCGTAGATGTACCAGATCAATTTGATTGTGTCATTGGCAATCCCCCTTACCTCAAAACGGAAGATATTAAGAATTTAGAACCGACCGAATATGACTTTTACAAACGTCGTGGTCATTACAAAACGGCGTATAAGCAGTTTGATAAGTATTACCTCTTTTTAGAACGGATTGTCCGGCAAATGCTAAAGCCAGATGGCGTTTGTGGCCTGATTGTTTCGCGCAAGTTTTCCCATATTGAATCCGGCAAAAAAATACGCGGCGTTCTCTCTCGTGAAACGCAACTGACGCGCTTGGTTGATTTTGGGAACGTGCAACTGTTTCACGGCCGTACAACCTATAGCTGCTTGTTATACTTCTCGAAATTCCGACCGGATGATTTGGACTCTATGCCCTTACTTTATGAAAGGATTGATACGCCGCAAGATTGGTTACGGCAATATCAACTGGAATCACGAGGGATACGTTTGCCGCATCGGTATGTATCTGGTGAAAATGCGTGGATATTGCCCGGCGTCTCGGCTGAATTGGATTTGTTGCAAGCGATGTCGTCTAACACGGTGTTGTTGGGCGACGTAGCGGACGTTTTTAATGGCATCCAGACGAGCCGCAACAACGTTTATGTTATTACGGATTGGGAGGATGATGGAGCCGACACCATTACGTTTATGCGCCAAAATCGGCAATGGCGCATTGAAAAAGGGATATTGAAGCCTTTTTATGAGGGCAATGTGGCTGAATTGCGCTCTTTCTATCCGTTGCCCACGACGGCTTTGGTTATTTTTCCTTATGTTGTGGATAGGGTAAACGGCCGTCTCGCCACCACCATCATCCCCCCACAAACGATGCAAACCGATTACCCGTTGGCCTATGCGTGGTTACAACACAATCAAGCCACACTCATGCGGCGGGACATCAGCCCCAAACCATATCCGGCGGATGAATGGTATCGTTTTGGTCGCCAGCAAGCGTTAGCTACCTTTGAGAACAGAGCCAAAATCATCGTGGGTGTGAACAGCTTGGGGGATAAATATGTTTACGATGAAACGAATAGTTTGTTGGCTTCTGGCGGTACGGCTGGCGAATGTGCCATCGCAGCTTTTCAGAATAAGAACAAGCGATCCCCTTATGATCTTCAGTTCATTCATGCGTTGCTCAATCATAAAGCGATTGAATTTTTCTGCCGCAAAAGGGGCAGTCCATTTAGAGGGGGATGGTTTGCGCGGGGAACGGCAGTCCTCAAAGAAATCCCCATCCCCAATATTGACATAACGACAGATAACCCACGCCGTCAACTCTATCGAGAAATTACGTCTACCAATCAGAAGTTGCACCATATTGGTCACACATTGAACAGTGCCGCCTCAGCCAGTGAGCGTAAACGATTAGAACGGCAACAACGCGCCCTGAAAAACAAAATGGACGGGATGATCAACCAGCTTTACGGCATTGAGCACCTTATTGACCAAATCGAACTGCCCACATGAACTTCAAATCGCAAGAAAGCGCCCAAAAATTACGCGGCGGCTATTATACGCCCCCGCCTATCGCTGATTTTCTCAGTCGATGGGCTTTGGTGCATCAGCCGCAACGCATATTAGAGCCTAGTTGTGGCGACGGCCGTTTTCTGCAAGCGTTATCCAATCAAATCAATAGAGGCAATGGTTTGGCTCCCGCTTATGTGGATGCGGTCGAACTCATCCCGCAGGAAGCAGAAAAAGCGAACTCATTTGGTAATTCATTACGCCAACTCTCTTCTGAAGTAACCATTATCAACGATGATTTTTTCAACTGGATAGAAACAGTCAACGGCAACAGTTGGGATGCCATCATCGGCAATCCTCCCTACATTCGGTATCAATACTTTGATGCGGCGCAGCGAGATAAGGCCAAGCGCATTTTTGATCGCGCCAATGTGCCATTTTCTAAACGCACCAATGCGTGGGTTCCTTTTGTGATGGCTGGGATTATGCACCTGTCGCCAAACGGCCGTTTAGCTATGGTCATCCCCGCCGAAATCCTCCACGTACAACACGCAAACGGGCTACGCTTATTGTTGGAACAGGAAATGGCTTCCATTACACTGATCCATTTTCGTCAGATCGTTTTTGATGATACCTTACAAGGCGTACTCTTATTACTGGCTGAAAAGCGAAATACAAAAACATTTCAACCACTCATCCACCACGACAAGCCCCAACTCAGCTTATTTAACATGCTCCCCCAACAGCGTGCCGACCTGCGAATCATCGATCTGGACAGCATAGACGATTTACAAACATTAGATATTTCCAGTATTCCCCACCATGCCACGCCGCCTAATTGGAATGGCAATTGGATGTTCGCCTTGCTAAACGACGCTGAATTGCAATTGCTCAATCGCCTACAAAGCAATCCCCGTATTTTGCCCTTTGACACGATTGCTAAGGTGCAAATTGGCATTGTGACTGGCGCCAATAAATTTTTTGCCGTCAATGACACCACCTTGAACCATTACCAATTGGAAACTATTGCAGCGCCCATGCTCGCCAAAAGCAATTTGATACAAGGCATCCTCTACACGGCCAATGATCACGAAACCAATAAATTAGCGGGGAAAAACGTCCATTTTCTCCAGTTTCCCGACGATCCAGTCGCTCAGTTACCTCCCCAAATGGCTGACTATATCAATTTGGGCGAATTACAAGAAATTCATACTCGCTATAAATGCCGCATCCGCACCCCGTGGTATGTGGTTCCGTATGTGTGGGTATCAGAAATAGCGCTGTTGAAAAGGTGCCATCATTTCCCGCGACTGGTATTAAACGAGTTAGGAGCCTATTCAACAGATACAGCCTACCGCGTCAACATGAAACCAGCTTACAAAAAACAAGCCAAAGATTTAGTTTTTTCTTTTCTAAACTCACTAACTTTTTTGTATGCTGAGTTATTGGGTCGGCATTATGGCGGCGGCGTTTTGGAACTGGTTCCGAGCGAGATAAGAAGTTTACGAATCCCGCTGGTATCTGTAACGCATGAACAATTTACCACCGTAGATGATATGATCCGCGATGCGGTTGATTTGGACACGTTGCTGGATTATACGGACGAGATCATTTTACGTGATGGGCTTGACCTACAAACAACTGAAATAGCACAGATGAGAGCGGCTCACAACAAGTTGATGTTGCGTAGACTCAGAGCATAAGGGGAAACGGCAGTTCCCCTCCCCACCCCTTCACTATTTACCGCAATCCCCCCAGAGGGAGTTCTCGATGCCAAATTTGTGGTCAAACGGCCGTTTCCCCACCCCCACACTTTCCCCCATAATCACCTTTGTGATTTTACAAATCAAGCTCTACATTCCAACGCTTCGCCCCAACCTCGTCCCGCACCCTCATTTACTCGCCAGGTTGGAGGAGAAACGGCCGTTAAAGCTCCCCCCATTTTACCATCCCATCTCTAACAACCATTGCAACAATTTTTGCTCTCGCTCACTGCTGTCATCATCCGCTGCCTGCAATTTCCCCAGATAATAATCACCCTCTATTTTGCCATCTATCATAAAGAGAACGCGCTCCGTTTTTGCGGCCACTTTCACGTCGTGGGTGACAAGCATAATCGTCGTTCCCGACTCGTTTATATCCCCAAATATCTCCATTATTTCATTGGCAGACTTTGAATTTAAGGCGCCGGTCGGTTCATCGCCAAAGATAATGTC
>JAAEOP010000145.1 GCA_024223125.1 Chloroflexota bacterium | reverse complement strand
TCCGGCCGTAACCCCTAATTGTAATTTGGCGTTTGGTTTGGCCGCCAACACCACCCACATTTCAGCTTTACCCAATTCGTTGCCTTCGTGGGCCAGGGCATAGGCATCATTGGGATGTACCTGCACGGAAAGCTGACGGTTGGCGTCTAGCAGTTTGATGAGCAAGGGGAATTTGCCCCGCTCCTGCGCCCAGACACAGTTACGGCCGATTAAAGCTAACCCCAATTCCTGATGAAGATCGGTGAGGAGTGTGTTGGCATAACGGCCGTTAGCCACCGGCGTTATCCCGTCTTTATGCCCCGAAATTTCCCAACTTTCGGCAATAATTCCCTTTGGCAGCGTGCGTCCCAATTTTTCTAGGGTACGGCCGCCCCATATATAATCTTTAAGAACAGGTGTAAAGAGCAAAGGATATAGGTCTAACATAAGCGCTTTTCAACGAGGATTCCGTTAACATTTTTCATAGAATCAGTATATCCAAATTTCAACCATATGATGTGGATTGGAAATCCACATCTGAGACAAGAAGTGCGTTAAAAACGCACTATAACCTTAAGCCGAACGGTTTTCAACCCGCTTTCAGCGGGTTTCGTATCTCAGGTGTGCATTTGCAATGCACGATGATAAATAATCAAACGAATTTTGGATCTACTGAGAATAGATTATACCGTCAGCGCCGATTATGTTACACTCAAATACCGAATACCGAAAACTACAAACTGAAATGTGGAGTTATAAAAATGCACGTTGTAATAACAATGCCCTTCCCAGCATCCATTCTGGAGAAAATTGAATCATCATTTGCCGGTGTGACGGTAGAACAGGTGGCCTTGAAAGATAAACAATGGCCGGATGACCGTCTGACAATGGCCGAGGTGATATATGGCTTAACCGGCTTCCCTGCTGAAGCTCAATCGCCAGCCTTACGCTGGATTCAGATGCATTCGGCCGGGGTGGATCATTTGCGGGATACGGCCGTCTGGTCACGAAATATACAATTAACCAGCGCTAGCGGTATTCATGCTTCCAATATTGCCCAATATGTGCTGACCCAAATGTTGACCTGGGCCAATCGAGTGCCTACCTGGGTGCGGCTGCAAACGGCCGCTCAGTGGCCCCAAAACCGTTGGGAAACATTTCTGCCCCAAGAACTATATGGAAAAACA
Source organism: Chloroflexota bacterium (assembly GCA_024223125.1). The sequence continues at coordinate 9,778 of JAAEOP010000145.1, read as the reverse complement.
TTAGGCATATTAGGCTACGGTAGCATCGGCCGTGAAGTGGCCCGGTTGGCCAAAGCATTTAATATGCAACTGTTAGTAACCAAACGAGATGCCCGTCATATTAAAGATAATGGTTACTTTCTTCCCGGTTTAGGCGATCCGGAAGGGAATTTACCCCACAGAATTTATCCCAGTGAAGCAACCCGTTCTATGGTAGCTGAATGTGATTTTGTGGTGATTACCCTGCCTTTGACAGCCCAAACCCATCATCTCTTTGATGAAGCGATGTTTAAGGCGATGCCGGCTTATTCCTACTTAATCAATGTGGGGCGGGGCGGCATTATCAATGAAAGCTGCCTGGTTAAAGCCTTGAAAAAAGGGTGGATTGCCGGGGCTGGATTGGATGTGTTTGAGAGTGAGCCACTGCCGCAGAACAGCCCTTTGTGGAAGATGGAAAATGTCACTCTTACGCCGCACATCAGTGGTTTTACGCCCGCTTACGATGAACGAGCCACAGATTTGTTTGTGGAGAATCTACGTCGTTACCAAAGTGACGAGCCGTTGTTGAATCTGGTAAACCGAGACAGTGGTTATTAAGCCAGTATCTAGCAGGCTGCCAGAAAAGATAAAAATGGGACGCGGATTTTCAGGATTTGGCGGATTTTCGCAGATAATGGCAATTGATAATTGCTTGGAAAAATCCGCGTAAATCCTGCCAATCTGCGTTCATCCGCGTTCTATTCAGAGTTTACAATAAACAGGTCAATTCCCTCATCAAAAATCTAGTTCAAACTGTAGTTGTTGTGCCTGGAGATGGGTCGGTATTTGGGCTTGCAGGCAGAGAATATGTCCGTTCAGGTCTCTCTCTTGCTGAACGAAAAAACCGGCTTCTTTTAGCAAGCTGCGCCAATATGTGTCTGAGGGGATGTTGGTTGCGGTCGGGCCGAAAATGAGCCAGTTGGTTTGGCTGCGGGCCTGTTCAGCGAAGAGCAAACGGCCGTCGGCCGTTAAAATCCGAAGCGCCTCGCGTAGTAAAGTGAGCCGGTCGCCGTGCTGCCAAAATTGGGCGGTGGTTTGGCAGAGCAGTACGGCCGACACGCTGTTATCCGGCAGCGGCAGCAAGTTAAACTGCCCTTCACGCCACACAAGACGAGGATCAGCAGGCAGGTGGGGGCGTTGTTTACGGCGGCGAGCCAAAGCGGCGCTGGTTGTCCATTGGGGATTGTACACATCTAATACAATGATTTGCCCCGTTGTCAGGCGACGGCTAAGGTCAAGCGGCCGTTCCCGAAAACCGACATCAATAACCGCAAATCTGTCCTGGGGTTGGAGGTGGCCCATATTAAACAAAACAAGATGCGGCCGTACCCCATCCCGATCATACAGTTGGTGGGCAGACCATAATGCGGCCGCAAAAAAATGCGCGCATAAGAGGAGTGCGGCCGTGGAAAGGGGCACAAAAGAATACCACCCCCTCTCCGCGCTGACCCCCATCAGTAGCAGCGCCCCCACCATGCCGCCATACAACAGCATAAAACGGGGCCAATGGGCAACAATGGTTTGTACCGTACCGCTAAAACGTTTGTTGACTTGCATTTCCTTAATTTCTGTTTTTATCTAACGAGCTTGCTCTAAGGCCAAAAAGAGACGGGCATAGATGAAAGCGCTGCTGCCTTGAATGGTGAAGTGAATGCCTTCAATGTCCTGGTATATGTAGGTGGTGAGATCGGCGTGGGTGGGGGCGTGGCAGTCGTCTTCCAGTTCGGCTAGATTAGACACGGCCGTCACCACTTGCGCCTCATCAGATACAATCAAAATATGGTAGCCAGCCTCTTCTTGCCAGACGTGAATGTGCTGCCCTTCTAACCGGCGTAAGATGGCCTGGGCGGGCGGGCTGTTCAGACGGCAGCCAGCGGCCGTAATGAGCCAATCCAACCAGTTGCGAGCAGTTTGGGGATGGGGGTTTAGGCAGATACGCTGTAATAGTTGGTCGAAGTGATCATTGCCAGTGTGTACGGCCGTGTCCTCCGGTTCATGGCGCATATCTTGCAAAAACAGGTCTAGTTCATGCTGCAATACCAATAGGTCTGTCAACTGCTTTTCCAAAGCGACAGCCCGCGCTTCCACTATTTCCAATATCGCCTTATCGCTCAAACTATCGCTGTGATACCCAGTTAGCAGTTGGCGAATATCAGCCAGCGACAAGCCTAAACGTTGGGCGCGTTGGATGAGGCGCAGGGTTTGTTCGGCTGTTGGTTTGTAGAGGCGGTAGCCGGCGGCAGTACGGCCGTCTGGCTGCAGCAGCCCTTGATTTTCATAATAGCGCAAAGCGGAAGTACGTAGACCGACCCGGTTGGCCAGAGCACCAATTGTCAACAGTTGTTCATTCATGGGGCAAGTGTAACAGAAAGTGTGGTCAGCCCGTAAAAAAAGCAAAATCAAGATCGCCGAGAGAACGGCCGTTGAGGGTGAGCAGGCGAGCCAATTCGCTGTGGTGCTGCATTCCATGCAAGATGAGATGTTGCAACCCCCGCCAGCGAGCAAAAGGAAATGTGTTGCCGCCCAGGGTAGTGAGGAAAATATCAGCTTCTATTTCCGCCTTATATTCTGCCGCACTCAATTCTTCGGCGCCGGCCAACAGCCGTTGTATTGTATGCCAATGATACGCAAACAAAGTTAGGTAATGGGATTTGATGGACATGGGCTTTTTCACCACTGAAAATGGAGATTGGGAGATTGGAGATTAAGAGATTCAACCTTATCGGAAATAAGAAATCAGACAGGATTTACGGGATTATTTCATCCTGTTAATCTTGTTAATCCTGTCGAAAAAGTTATTTCCGATAAGGTCTATTCAGTCTCCCAATGTTCTATCAGACCGATAGGCTATTTCAATCGTGTTGTTGGGCAAAAAATTGGATTTCAAAATCCCAAGCGACTGTTTTCGATCTTCTCCGCCTTCATCTGAGGGTGTGCCCATTGCCGCCAAGTCCACAGCCGACGAACATCAAGTCACGCTTAAATATTTGGCGGCAATTTTTTGGATGGTTGTGAGGCCGCGTAATGTTGCTTGGCAGCCAACTGTTTTCTCCAGAACTGACCCGGAAAATTTGGACTGGCTCTGTGTTTTCTGACACAGCCAATAAAGTTCCTTGTCGCCGAATTGGAATGAATCAATCTCGTTTTGATAGGGCGTTAATTTGGTTAACGCTTCATCATCCGGCCGTTCCTTCAAAAAAGCGATGTAGAGTTTTGCTCCGGCGTCTAGCTTTGATTGGGGAAAGGGGATGTTGTGGAGGATGGATTGGATCTCGGCCGTCGTGCGGGCAAAAGCTGCCACCGGATACCCCAATATTTTTTGAAGATGTTGCTCTATTTGCTGTTCTAGAACGGCCGTGTCGGCCGTTTTCGTTTGCAAGATAACATTACCGCTTTGAATATACGTAGCCGCATCGGCAAACCCCATGGCCGCAAAATGTTGACGCAGTTCAGCCATTTTGACAATGTGTTTGCCACCCACATTGAGGGCGCGTAGGAAGACAATTGTTTGGGTCATTACACGGCCGTTTCCAATAACAATACCGCTTGTAAAAATTGTCCGGTGTAACTGTCCGTCACCTGAACTATCTCCTCTGGCGTTCCCTGAGCGATGATTCGGCCGCCGCCATCCCCTCCTTCAGGGCCGAGGTCTACAATCCAATCGGCCGTTTTGACCACATCCAGATTATGCTCAATAACGATAACAGTGTTGCCCGCATCTACCAGACGATGCAGCACATCCAGCAGCTTTTGTACATCGTGGAAGTGTAGGCCAGTTGTTGGTTCATCCAAAATGTAGACAGTACGGCCGGTAGCTACCCGGCTCAATTCTTTGGACAGCTTGATGCGCTGCGCTTCGCCGCCAGAGAGGGTAAGGGCGCTTTGCCCCAGCTTAATGTAATCCAAGCCTACATCATGTAGGGTTTGCAGCTGGCGGTGAATTTTGGGGTGGTTCTCAAAGAATGCCAGCGCATCCTGTACATCCATGTCCAGCACGTCGGCAATGTTTTGGCCCCGGTAGGTGATTTGTAGGGTTTCGTGGTTGAAACGACGGCCGTTACACTCCCGGCACATCACCCACACATCGGCCAGAAAGTGCATCTCCACTTTACGCAGCCCATAACCGGAACATGCTTCACAACGGCCGCCTTTCACATTAAAGCTAAATCGGCCAGGTTTATAACCGCGAGCTTTGGCTGCCGGCGTCAGGGCAAACACTTTGCGAATTGTGTCAAAAAGTTTGACGTAGGTGGCCGGGTTGGAACGAGGGGTACGGCCGATAGGGTCTTGCGTGATGTTGATCACCTTATCCAGATGTTCCAGGCCGCTTAAACTGCTGTAGGGGCCGGGGGTGCTTTGGGCATTGTTGAGCGCCCGTGCCAGGGCCGGTTCCAGCGTTTCGGCAACCAGACTGCTTTTGCCGCTGCCGCTGACGCCGGTGACACAGATCATGGTTCCTAACGGGAATTTAGCGGCCGCGTTTTGCAAATTATGTAGACGAGCGCCTTTGATTTGTAGATAGGTGTTGGATTGGCGACGGCCGCTGCCATTGGGCATCGTAATCGCCAGTTCACCCCGTAAATATTGGCCGGTTAAAGAGTCTGGATGGGTGGCGACATCATCTGGCGGTCCGGCGGCGATGATATGGCCTCCTTTGACGCCCGCGCCTGGCCCCAGGTCAATCAGCCAGTCTGCTTCGCGCATCGTTTCTTCATCATGCTCCACAACTAAGACAGTGTTGCCCATGTCGCGCAGTTGGTGCAGCGTGTCTAGCAAAGCGCGATTGTCGCGGGCGTGTAGACCAATTGAAGGCTCATCCAAAATATAAAGAACCCCTACCAGCCCGCAGCCAATCTGGCTGGCCAGACGAATACGCTGTGCCTCGCCGCCGGAAAGTGAGGGGGCAGGACGGTCTATTGTCAGATAATGCAAACCCACATTGAGCATAAACTGCAGCCGGTCGCGGATTTCTTTCAGCACTTCTTCGCCGATTTCAAATTGTTCTTCATTGAGAGATTGGAGATTGGAGATTGAAGATTGACCGTTACGCCCAATCTCTAATCTCTGATCTCCAATCTCTGATTGACAATACAGGTTCATAATCCAGGTATGTGCCTCATCAATCGCCAGGGCGCTGACGTCGTTGAGGGTTTTGCCGCCGACGGTGACAGCACGAGCTTCGGGACGTAAACGAGAGCCGCCGCAAGTGGGACACGGCCGTTTGCTCATGAAGCTGGCGTACCATTTACGGGTCATTTCAGAACTGGTCTGGTGAAAGAGGCGGTTGATGTGGTAGATGATTCCTTTTAACGGCCGTCTGGCTACACCCGACCAGGAAGCATTGTCATTTTCACTATTGTATTTGAAGTGCAGAACCTCATCGCCGGAACCATAAAAGAGAATGTGACGAAACGACTCCGGCAGCTCCTTCCAGGGGGTATCTAGGCTAATCTGGTAATGTTCGGCAATTGTTTTAAGCTGCGATGTTGTCCACTTATTCTTCTTCTTGCCCACATTGCCGTACCAGCGCAGCGCCCCATCCATAATCGAGAGCGAGGCATCCTCGATAACCAGGTCAGGGTCAACCTGCATTTGAGTGCCGATGCCGTTGCAGTCGGGGCACATGCCCAGCGGCGAATTGAAGCTGAATAGCTGCGGCGACAAATCGGGAAAACTGAAGCCACAAGTGGGGCAGGCGTTGTGTTCGCTCAGCATCAATTCTTCCGTGCCCAAGTCGGCAATAAGCAAACCGTCACCTGCTTTGAGGGTCGTTTCCACAGAATCTACTAGCCGGGATAGGAAAGCCTCATCTGTTTCCTCTGGAACCCGCAGCCGGTCTACAATGAGTTCGATGTTGTGTTTCTTTTTCTTGTTGAGATCGGGCAGGCTGCTGGTTAACTCTACAATGTCGCCATTGACGCGGGCGCGAATAAAACCATCTTGCAGCGCTTGTGCCAGAGCGTCGGCGTGGGTTCCTTTGCGGTTGCGGGCGATGGGGGCTAAAAGCTGGAATTTTGTACCGGGGGGCAGGTCGGCCAGTTGGTGGGCAATGGCGTGGGCTGATTGGGGGGTTACGGCCGTGCCACACTCTGGACAATGGGGCGTCCCCACACGGGCAAAAAGAACCCGCAGATAATCCATCACCTCTGTCACTGTGCCGACGGTGGAGCGTGGATTTTTGCTGACTGCTTTTTGCTCAATGGCGATGGCCGGACTGAGACCCAGGATAGCGTCTACTTTTGGTTTTTCCATCTGACCCAAAAACTGGCGGGCGTAGGAGGATAGGCTTTCCACATAACGGCGCTGCCCTTCGGCGTAGATGGTGTCGAAAGCGAGGGATGATTTACCGCTGCCGCTAACGCCGGTGAGGACAACGAATTTATTGCGGGGAATAGTGACATCAATCTGTTTGAGATTGTGCTGTTGGGCGCCGCGAATGGTGATATTTTGGGGTTCCATAAGTTGATGAGAGGTGCGACGCACTTCTAAAGTGAGTCACACCTGATAGTTGTACACATGACATAATGTGAACATTTGTTCTGATTGCCTGCCATAATTATAACACGGCCGTTCCTCGGCCGCTAACCTTCTTACCTTAAAACTACAGCCAGTTTACGCTGGATTCCTGACATCTTTTGTCATAAATGGGGGTGGGATGTTTGTGGGTGTGATCTGCACCAAGTCTGCCGAAGTGGCTGTTTCCCATACCGACACCGGCTTATTTATCCAATTTATGATTAACAACCTGTTTGCCCGCAACACAGCTACGACTAATGGCGCAGGACTGTATTACAATCAACCGCGCCCCATCAACATTTTGTAAATGCGGCCGGGGATGATTTCCGGCTGGTCGTTGGCTCCCCAGCCCAGAATAGCGGCACGAATATTGGCGGATCGGTAAATGCCATCTGGATCATCTTTGATCATGTGCAGGGAACACGGCCGTATCCTGCACCCCCTCTGCAATAGTTATTGCTGGAACCCAATTTAGCCACTGCTTTAAGCGACTAATCGAGATGGGGGCGTGTTCCATTTCTTCGGCGCGGGTAGGCAGGGCGCCAAATTGTAGATTGGCGGGGGGGATGTTGAGGACGGTGGCGGCCGTTTCCACAAATGTTCTGACGGTAGTTAATTTGCCGGTGGCTAGATTGACGATGTTGTCTGCCTGGGTGTCGGGCAGCAGCCCCAGACGCAGTAGCCCCTCGACCACATCGGCTACATAGGTAAAGTCTCGTTTTTGCAGCCCGGCCGTCATCGGCAAGGGTTGGTTGGTACGGGCGACGGTGAGGAGGGAAGGGAGTAAACGGCCGTTATGTTCCCCCACTCCATAAATGGTAAATAGACGAGCGGTGATGGCTTTGACGCGGCCGTTGGCGGCAAACTGCTGCAAAATTTGGGTTCCGGCTAATTTGGATTGCCCATACAAAGTGGTAGGCTGGGGGGTCGAATCTTCGACTAAATCATTGCCCAAAACGCCGTATTCCAACGCCGACCCAACATGAATGATTTGTTGGCCGCCCCAATTGGGATGGGGATGGGAGGCAACGGCTTCAGCGAGGGTTTGCAGTAGATAGGCGTTGATCTGGTAAGCGGTGGTTTCATCCCGTTCTGAACGATCCACGCCATATCCGGCCAGATTGAAGGTGATGGCAGGGCGGTATTGGGCGATGAGGTTGGTGACGGCCGTCTCCTCCCCCAAATTCAGTTCTACCACATCCCCGGCAATGTCATAAGCGGCAAAAATGGGGGCTGCGACGGCCGCATCCCGTACTGCCAGACACACATCCGCCCCTTGTTGGCATAAAACGCGGGCTGTCCAACGGCCGATAAAACCAGAGGCTCCCAACACGACCACCCGTATTCCTGCATACCGACTTGGGGAAAATTGGATCATGGCGCTTGGTATAGTTCTGCGGCCGTCAGTGGCCCGTCCACAATTTCAAATTGACCCCCGCTGACCGTAGGCCCATCTACCAGCCACACCGGCCGATCCGCATAAGCGGCTAACACCTGGCGGCGTAGTTCTGGCGAACGGTCCCAGACGTAAATGGTCGTGTCGGCGTACATATCTAGCGGGTTGTAGATGGCGGCCGAGGCGTAATCGGGATGGCTGTCGCCGGAGATCAGAACGAGACTACGGCCGAAATCGTTGTCGGCCGCTAGTTGGCGGATGTCCGGGCGCATTCCCCGGAAATGATGGTATTTATCTACTGCTCGCCAGGGGAAAAAGGTGACCAACGCCACAACGCATAATGCCATCACCATAATCAGAACCCGATTGGAGTCGAGCGTTGCGACGCTAAAGCGTTCTTCCACAGCTTCAATGCCTCGCGCTGACAAGGCAATGAGGGGAATCAACATCAAAAACCAGTAACGGGCGCCAAAGTCTGGGCCGCCACTGTAATAGTAAAAAAAGTGGATAGTGAAAATAACACCGATGACAGCCCACCAAAAATAGTCTCTTTTTTGTCGCCGTCCGGCGATACCGACAATGAGGATGAAGATCAGCGAGCCGATGCTCCAGCCTAACAGATCGGTATTGAGGGAGAAGGTGTTCAGGTTGGCGTTGATGGTGGCGTCGAGAGGACTGTGGCCGGGATTGGGGTCAAGCGCCCAACCCATCCCCCGGTCGGGGCCAAAACCAAGCGAGTTGGCATTGGGGCCGAAGCGCTCATTGGTGTAGGCCATGATGGGGAAGAGGGTAGGATTGCCGGTGATGGCCTGATTGTAGCTGAGAGCGGCGCCACCCACAGCGACGGCCGCCAATACCAAACCGGCCAGGGTGGGAATGGACAATCGTTTGCCGCCCAGACCAATCGCCCATAAACCTAATAATCCGGCGATGGCGATGGCTTCCAACGGCCGTATCAAAGCAATCATCCCCAACGCAATACCCCCCAGCCAGCCCCAAATAGCCCGCTTGGTGGTGCGGGCGTACAAGACGCAAAGGGTGGCGGTCAGTGCGGCCGCCAGGGTGGACATATGGGTCATATAACTCATCGCCAGGAAGATGAACCAGGGGGAGACGGCCAGCAGCAAGATGCTGATGCGGGCTGTGCGTCGTGAATACAATGCTTGCAGCAGTAAAAATGTGACTAGCAAACTTAACCCGGCCAATATTGGGTTCACCAGCCAATCTGCTCCTAACCGGGCGCCGATGGAGAGTATTGCTGGCCAGCCAACGGGGGGCGAGGGATACCACTCATCGCCATCAAACTGCATCAAATAAACATCAAAGGCGTCGGGCACAGGCGGAGCGGGCGTTTTCAGCAGCCCCTCGGCCAGATAGCGGGCGTGATAAATATAGGCAAATTCGTCGGGGACGTGGGGGTGCTGTTCGTAGGAGAACCAGTTTAGGAAGGCGGCGGCCGCAAACACCCAAATTGCGGCTAAAACGACGACTCGATCTAAACGGCCGTTTCCCTTACTCACATCATTCCGTTCCCCCAACAGTCGATTGAAGAATGTTTCTGCCCGGCCCAATTTTACGACCGGGAAGAGCCAGGCTGCCAACACAATATTCCCCAGACTGATCGCCTGTATAAGCGCGGCAATCATTAGCTCAATCGGGTAATAGCTGGCTGGCTCAGAAACGGTGGCGCTGGGGACTAAAAACAGTCCGGCGATGAGAAGTAGTTGCCACATCTTAAAATGAGCGATCAACCAACCCCAAATCGACCGCCAACGCTGGCTGAGGCCGATCAGTACCAGGATGGTTTGCAGACCAATGACAATGAGCAAAGCGGGGTAGGTGTCTAGT
>JAAEOP010000144.1 GCA_024223125.1 Chloroflexota bacterium | reverse complement strand
TGCTGGCGGCAGCAACGTGGCTTACAATTGGAATTTGGGCGATGGGTCAATGGGCAGCGGCGCATCGTTGGAACATATTTATCCGGCGGAGGGTGTTTATACGGCCGTTGTCACCGCCAGCAACTCAATCAGTCAACTCTCTGCAAGCACGGTCATCACGGTGGATCAGGTTATTAGCGGGCTTGTGGCGTCCAATGGCAGCCCTGTATACTTGATTCACTACCGTACACTTTTTAGAATGAGATGCGGATTTCGCGGAAAAACGCGGATTAAGCAAATTGAGTTGTCATAACATCAAAAAATCCGCGTCAATCTGCGTTAATCCACGTCCTATTTAAGCGTTTGTAAAAAGTGTACGGTACTGAAATACTTGAACAACCCTACTCACTTGACAACTACGCCCTATTCACAGAAGGAACAACGGCCAACATAACCTTGCAGGACAGCGCTATCCATGGCAATTATGAATCTGCGCGTCTGGCGGCTGATTCCCGGCTACTGAACAATCAATGGTATGACAATGATAGCCACCGTATTGAGTGGACGGGGGGTACAATTAGCAGCAATCGCACCTGGTCCAATGATTGGGATAACCATACCTTATTAGGTAATGTCACCGTGAACGAT
>JAAEOP010000143.1 GCA_024223125.1 Chloroflexota bacterium | reverse complement strand
GATGACGGCGACGTATTGTTGAAATTCGGCTGTGGGACGATTTGCCAGTCTTGAAAAAGTCTTTCAGGCCGCAGAATCAATTCTACAAAAAAACGAAGCGGATGCCGTCGAGAACCAACTCCATCAGGCCGCCAAGAACTATCAGCGTGCTCTGGAAATGGCAGGCGAATATCCTCAGTCAGTGGTAGCTAACACATGTCTTGGTATGGCGCGTGTATGCTACGAGTGGAATGATCTGGATGCTGCGCAACGTCACGGAGAACAGGGTGTGCAACTGGCGCGACAGAAGGAGATGAATGATCAAGCAATCTCCCATGAAGCTTTCCTCGCCCGCCTCAAACTTGCACAGGGAGATGTAGCCGAGGCGAGCGCGATTGTGGATCGGGCCAATCAATCCATATGCCAGCATAACTTCATTCATCGGATTCCTGAAGTGGTTGCCGTGCAGGTGCGCGTGTTGCTTCGCCAGGGAAATTTGGCCACCGCCCTCAATTTGGCACAAAAGCACGATCTTCCCAGAAGTCAGGCACGGGTATGCCTGGCTCAAGGCGACACTTCCACGGCGTTGACAATTCTAAACTTCTTCCGCGAGCGGATGGAAACTAGAGATAGGAAAGATGAAATCCTAAAAATCTTAGTTCTTCAGGCAGTTGCACTACACGCCCATGGCGAAACTAACCAGGCTGTGGAACGGTTAGGAGAGGCCCTATCCCTGGCTGAACCAGGTGGATTTGTTAAAGAAGGATGCGTTTGGCCCAATCGAGTTTGCCCTTAGCGATGACTTGTTGACCCTAACCTGTCCCAACGGCCGTTCTACTGCCAGTCGGTATCGTTCGGGCAGCGGCGACGGCTTCAATTTTCGGTTTCCCAAAGGGGCCTGCGCTGGCTGCCTGTTGTTGAGAGAGTGTCGGGGGAAGAAACATTGGCCCCATTCCCCCGATCCATACGCCCAGCCCACGACGCCGCGCAATGTGTTCATCAGCGATTATCGTATGGCGTTGGTCGCTTACAGCAAGACAGTTGCATTCAAGGAAGATATGAAGCTGCGTCCCCATATCGAACGTATCATTTCTGGCCTGGTTTTGCACACCGGCGTGCGTCGGGCGTGGTTTCGCGGCCTGGAAAAGGTGGACTTTCAATTGAAAATGTGCGGCGCAGTTTACAACTTGAAGCGCTGGGTTACTTTGCTCAGGAACAAGCGACTGAAACAGCCGCTTAAAAAACGGCGTCGTTTTGCCGCGCCACCCCCTTCCACCCTTGTTTCCCAGGGAGAAGTGGGTCTAACGGCCGCTTAAGGCATACAACAAAGAACAAAACGGCCTGATTTCGGGCTGTTTTGAGGGTGAAATATTGATTTTAGCTTGATTATGACAAGTTGATTGGAAAACTAAACATCTGGGTCGTTCGTCATCCGTCAACGGTTTATGGCTCCCCTTCAAGCAAACTCAACGTGTAATCCACCGTTGCGTCGCTATTCTCCGCGCTGACTTCCAGAATGAAGCTGACATCTTCGTCAAATTCAATACCTACAAAGCCGGTGATTTCGTCTGGGTCGGTAACGGCCAATTCTTCACCGGAAGCGTCTACTACGCGCAGGATGATGTTTTCGCCGTTGGTGGCGCTTTCCAGGACGATGCTGACAATAACGTTAGCGGGAATAGTGGCTTCGTGTTGAATACGGCCGTTAGCCGACACCGTCCCCATAATTTCATCTCCCAACGCCAGCGGTCCCCCTTCCGTTGCTTCACCAATCAAAAAACGAATAGCTGTCTCTAAAACCGGATCGCCATCGCCGAGGACGGCCGTTTCATTCACCGGCACATCTACCTGGGGCACAACCCCAATCCCTTCAATATGGATATTCCCATCCGGGTCTACCGCCCGGCCTTGCGTAAAGCGGAAATCCTCATCTTCGGGCATTTTTACTTCATCAACAGAACCGCCCAACCCGGCCGTCGGATATTGGCCGATGATGGTCGCCCGATCATTCAAGGTCATATCAAAAGAGAAAAATTCACAAGCGCTGGCACAATCTGGCCCCACCAACACCACCACATCCCCATCGTAGCGCAAGGTTACATCGGGTGGCAAAATAAATTCCTGGGGGTCTTCCTCATCCATATAAAACTCGCCCCGATCCCGATCGTAGTTGGCCGCATTGCCCAACACCAACGCCTCATCAAAGAAGTAAGCAGCCATCGAGTCAGCCAGGAAGCCACGACCGCCCCCATTTTGGCGCATATCCACGATAATGGCTGGTACATCCGCCTCGCTAAATTCGCGGATCATCCGTTCCCACAATTGCACAGTCAGCAAATCGTTGTCGGAGAAGCTGAAAATTTGCACGTAGCCGATACCCTCATCCAGCAGCTCAAATTCAACCGGAAGCTCATAACCGGTACGGCCGTCTTCTTCAAACCAATAATCAAACGTCTCTATTTCTGAGCTGGCGATCAGGTCTGCCGTTTGCTCGGCGCCATCTGGGTTTTGGTAGGTGACACTCACGGCCGTGCCAATGGGAAAGCGGGTGGAAAAGAGGAGTTTGTCTAGCCGTTCATTGTGGGCAGTGCTGTAAGGCCCAAAATAGGAGACGGTTTGGTTGATGTGTTCGCTGATAGGTAGACCGTCAATGGCCTTGATTTCCGCGCCTAGTTCAATACCGGCATCGGCCGCTGGGGCATCTTCGGCCAAGAATACGACCAAGACACGGCCGGCGTCCAATTCCCGCAGCGCCATGCCAATACCGCCAATCGCTGCTCCCCGGAAATCTTCTTGCACAAAGGGGCCAGACACATGCCCGTCAGGAATACTCCAGGCCAAATCACGTAATGCGCGACGGTAAGCCAACGCATCTTCATTGGCGTCCGCCTCTTCAAAACGGGGGCGCAGTTCCGTTCGCAGCGCGTCCCAATCAATCCCCTTATACTCACTAAAAGCATATTCCCGTTCCAGCTGATCAATCAACCCGTCAAATGCTTCTGTGTAGCTCAAATCGGAGTAATCTACCAGCGCGGCCCCTTCCGGCTCCAACAGATCAATGTGCTGCTCCCGGCTGCGGTCAAAGGTAAAGGGATCGCTGTCTAAACTGACAATGGTGTATCCTGCGGGCAACGTGACCATTTCCTCGTCGCCTGTAAACAATTGACCATCGGGGCCAAAAGTAAGGGGGAATTCTTGTTGATCATCTTGAGTGTAAACTAGCAGACGGCCGCCGATAATCTCTCGCTCCTGTTCCGGATCCGTGCTGGTGACGGTGGACGCATACGCCGTTGACCAACCGCCGCCGCCCAGGTCGCGTTCTTCCAGGAAAGGGTCGCCAAAAGTATTGTTCCAATAAGCGATGGCAAATACCTGGACCCCCTGCTCCTCATAATCATCAAAATCCACATCTCGGAAGGCTCCTTTTGGCTCGATGGGCAGAGCGACGGAATAGGAGAAGGGGGAGGTGTAAAAATCGGAGGTTAGCTGGCCGAGGGTTTGGGATTCGACGGGGAAGATATAGCTTTCATCTCGGTCTACAAAGCCAGCCTGGTCTTCCAAAATAACCAGTGGTGAGGCTACACCCAGGGTGAAAAATGGATTGGTGTAACTGACAATACCGGTGATGGAAACGGGGCCGCCTTCGTCGTTTATGATGGGGGCCATGTTTTCGGGGGTTGGTTCTTCTGCGGCCGTTTCCGTTGGCGTTTCTGTAGGTTCGGGTTCGGGTGAAGGCACAGCTGTTGGCTCCGCAGTTGGTTCTGGTGTGGTCGATGGTTTTGTGGTGGGGACACCTGTACTGAGCGAAACCGAAGTGGCCGTGTCTAGCGGCGGCGAGGGCGTGGGATCTGGGTCATTACAAGCTGCCAGCAGCAATACGGCCAGAATGAGTACAATGAAGGTTTCCAATTTCATGTTCTTCTCCAATTTTGAGATTATGGGCAAGATTTTAACTGAGTTTGAGCAAGTTACTAAGGATTCTCGGCAAAAATTAGGGAGTATTCATATCGGCCGCGTTGACAATCATCACGTCCTGGCGGGGAAAAGCTAGTTCGATTTTCTGTTGGGCAAACTCATCCCGAATTTGACGGCGCAGCCAGCGTTGTACATTCCACTGTACGCCGGGAACTGTTTTAACCATGACCCGCAGCCGCACAGCCCAATCATCTAACCCTTCAATACCAGTGACGACTGCTTCCTCTAATAGTTGGTCCTGAAATTGAGGTTCGGTTTGCAACACGGCCGTAATACCTTCCAAAACACGCACGGCCGTGTCCACCTCTTCGTCATACGTAATGCTCACATCCACAACAGCCCGCGACCAGTCCCGCGTTTTATTAGCCACTTTGCGGATTTCCCCCATGGGAATAGTATGCAGTGTGCCCGTCAAATCACGCACCATCGTTACCCGCAACGTAATACCTTCTACAGGTCCCGTCACCCCATTTATCTCCACCACATCACCAACGGTATACTGATTTTCAATGAGAATAAACATACCGCTGATCATATCTTTAACCAATGTTTGTGCCCCCAAGCCAGCTGCCAAACCAACAATCCCCACACTAGCCAGAATAGGAGTGATATTGATACCTAATTCTGGCAAGATCATTAAGATGGCTGTTGCCAAAACAACCACAATACCAGCGCTGTGCAGCACATTCCCAATCGTTTCTGTACGCTTGTCCATCTCGCTGCCATCAATATCATCCAGCGCTTGAATCCGGCGCACAATCAGGCGGATAACCCATTCCCAAATAAAATAAGCAATGACCGCTCCCACCAAAATCAGCAGAATCGTTACACCGCTTTTTTGCAACCACAACCAAAATCTATTGAATTCTTCATTCATGGGGATAATTGTATACCAAAATGCGGGGATCGAACTAACAGTTCGATTTACGATGCAGACACATCTACTTTTGGCTCTTTTTGTTTGGTCTCTTTAACTTTGCTTTTTTCTGGTTTCGGCTCTTTGGAACGGGGCGTTAACCCATTTTTCATACCTGGCTGATTGGGTATACGAGGGGAAAAGGCATCTTTTTCGGTCAAAACATCTACCAGATCAAGTAAGGCATGAGCCGGTTTAGAGTTTGGATCCACCAGCATCAAAGGTACACGTTCACGGGCAGTCTCATGAAACAATTCAGCGGCCGTAGGAATAATGCACACCACGCCACGATGCTTCTCTTTGCCAACGAGGAAGCTGGGTTGCTGCCAACGTTCTTGTTCCGGATCAATCTTTTTGCCTAAACCAATGCGATTTTCAATTTCGACCTCACTTAAACTTGAGGGCAGCGGAGCACGCTCAACAACGGCGACTTTTGTCCGTTCTTTAATGCCCCACTGCTGAAACAATTTCACCTGAGCGGCCGTACATTCCACGGCCGACCATTCCGGTTCAGTAACCAAAACAACCTGATCAGAAAGTTCCAACGCGCGTCGGTAGCTAGGGTTAACGTCCAGATCGGCGGGTAGGTCAAAAATGATATAATCGGCATTGATTGTTAAGACATCAAAAATAGCTTCAACATGCTCCGTTGTTAAGGGGTTGTTATATTGTACTGGGGCTAATAACAAGTTCAACCCGGACGAATGGGCTGAAAGACAGCGTTCCACTTCTGGTCGTTTAATGTGGTCCGGATCAAGCGCCAGTAATGAATTGAAACTTTGCGGTTTAGATTTGAAACGCAAGAGACGATGCAATATGCCGCCAGACGGCCGTAACTCTACCAACACCACCCGATAATTCTGGTGCGCTAACCGGGCGGCCACGTTTGTAGCCACAGTCGTCGTGCCCACGCCCCCTTTCGCCCCCACACAAGAAATAACCCTCGCCATCCCAGCGCGAGCCATTTGCGCCCGGTTCAACAAGGCATAAATTCGCATGACTAATTCCTGAGAATCTACCGGTTTAGAGATATAATCATCGGCCCCCATAGCAAACCCACTAACTTTATCAGCCACCTCACCCAAAGCGCTTAACATGATGATGGGGATTTGGTGAGTTTCCTGTTTGGCGCGTAACTGACGACAAACATCTAAGCCACTCATGCGAGGCATCATCACATCTAAAATAATCAGGTCGGGATTTACCTGCTCCGCCAGACGTATACCCACATTGCCATCATCCGCTTTATCTACCTTAAAGCCAGCTTTTTCCAAAATGATCCCCATCATTTGCAGGAGATCTAAATCATCATCAATTATCAAAATACGTGCATTTTCGCGCATCTAGCAATTTCCTCTACTTCTAAATATGGGCTTAGTTGTTCAGAATTAACTTACTATTTTTCTAACCAAACGACTACCTGGAGCTTATACGCCAATTCCTGAGCAAAGCCCTTATTTTGTAAATGGCCGCTTAACATCACATTTTATATTTTTGGAGAGTGCTATGAAGCTGTGTTGAACCCTACGGTTAAGATTTATGTAAGCGTAGAAATCTTACGGTCAGGGTGTCTATAAATTATATTCATAAAATCCTTTACCTGCTTTGCGACCCAAACGGCCGCTTTCCACCATGCGTTGTTGAATAGGATGAGGCCGGTATTTGGGTTCGTGGAAATAAGCATTGTAAACAGATTGAGTGACGGCAAAGTTCACATCACTACCGATGAGATCAATCAGTTCAAACGGCCCCATCCGAAAGCCCAATGATTTAAGCAGATTGTCAATGGTGGCTACATCGGCCGCTTCTTCACCCAACAGCCGGAATGCTTCGCTGTAAAACGGCCGAGCCACCCGGTTCACAATAAAAGCGGGCGTATCTTTGCAAAGGACGGCCGTTTTGCCCAAACTCTCCACATAAGCCCATGCCGTTTGCAACGTTTCCTGACTCGTCTCGTCGCCTCGAATCACTTCTACCAGCTTCATAATGTGGGCCGGGTTAAAAAAGTGCAGGCCGATGAATTGGGACGGCCGCTGCGCGGCCGCCGCCAGTACATTAACGCTCAAACTGGAGGTGTTGCTGGCTAGAATAGTGTGGTCGGCCGCGGCCGTGGCCAGTTCCCCAAAAATTTGCCGCTTCAGTTCAATCTTCTCTGGGGCCGCTTCAATTACCAGGTCAGCTTGTGCCGCTTCCGCCAACGATGTTGTCAGGATGATGGCGGTTTTGGCTTTTGCGGCCGTGTCCGGTTCCGTTTTACCCCGCGCCACCCCCTTATCAATTGAAACCTGCATCCGGGCCAATGACCCATCCAACACATCCTGACTAATGTCATACAAAACCACCCCATACCCCGCCAACGCTGATACTTGAGCAATTCCGGCTCCCATCGTTCCCGCGCCAATAACTGCTATTTTTCCCAACATAAATTTCCCTTTCCAACCCCGTAAATATTCGTCATCGTCCAAGATTAGATTTCGCCAGCTTGTTGCAAAACTGAATTTATGACAGGTTGGCTAATGCTAAAGCCCTCCTGTCGTAATTTTTCCAGGTCTTCTCGAATTTGCGGTATCAGCCCCATTTGTTTTGCCTTGAGTAAAATCCCAACCGTTCCAATTTCATAAGGACGAATCTATTTGAAGCGTGTCAACAACCCGATATTCTTCTTCCAATTCTGCGGCCGAATAATCAATATAGGCAATGTTGTTTTCGCGAAGCAAAGTGAGGAATTCAATGCACAAGATGTTGAGCAATTGAGCCACTTTACCAGAAGAAATATGCCCTTCGGTAAATAAGGAAAAAATGAGCTATTGCGTTATATAGCGTTGAATTTTCCTTTGATCAAAGCCAAATTCCAGCAATGAACTGGGGATACGCACTTCAAACGCTGTTTCTTTCATATTATTACCTCCTCAAATTTATTGATTGTGTTTCAAATGAGTTGGAGGAGTAGGCATCCTCAGATGCCGTCCGGTCACATTTGAGAATGCTCTCTCCGCTATTTTCATCTGAAGTGTACTTATTCCCCCCGAAAATTGGCCGGCCGTTTTTCTAAGAAGGCGGCCACACCTTCGCCGAAGTCGTGGCTGTTGGCGGCCAATTCTTGCATATGGGCTTCGTAATCGAGCGCTTCTTCCAGGCTCATATTCCAGGCGCGGTTCATAGCCCGTTTAGCCAGACCGTAGGCTAGAGTAGGGCCGGTGGCAATGGGCTGCGCCCAGGCTTGCACATTTTCTTGTAGCTGGTTATGGGGCACAACCTGATTGACAATCCCCCATTCTAACGCTTTAGCGGCCGAAATTCGATCGGCCGTAACAGCCATTTCATAAGCACGCGCCTGACCGACAATGCGTGGCAGCAACCAGTTAGTTCCGCTGTCGGGAACCAACCCCACACGGCTAAAGGCCAACATAAAGCTGGCTTTGTCACTGGCAATACGAATGTCGGTACAAAGAGCAATGCCGCAGCCGGCCCCGGCCGCAATCCCATTGATAGCGCCCAGAATTGGTTTTTCGGTCGCCAATATCTGTTTGATGAGCCGATGATACCCGTGCCGCAAATGGTCGCCAATGGAGAATTCACCTTCACGCGCTTCTACATCTAATAAATCCTGGCCGGACGAAAAGGCACGGCCGTTGCCCGTTAACACCACACAACGCACCTCTTTATCACGAGCGCATTGTTTGAAAGCGGCCGTTGTTTCTTTAATCATCTGGTCATTAAACGCATTCAGTTTGTCGGGGCGGTTCAGAGTAATGGTGGCTGTGCCAGCCTGTACGTCAAAAAGAATATGTTCGTAGCTCATTATTCCTCCTCATAAATAGTAGTTGGTGGCTTGTACTACCCACCAGCCACCAAATAAAAAAGCGCAAGACGGTTCCCATCTTACGCTTTTTTGTGACAGATTCAAAATATGACGGCCGTTAGTTGTCAAAAAGGCAGGCCATCATCCTCATCATCGAAATCATCATCTTCCAATACCTGGGCAATGAACTCCTCGATAGGCAATGTGATCCATAAATGGAGCAAAGGGCCTTCATCCACTTCCCCCAAACGGAGCGAGACCACATCCACCTGCTGCCGCATCCGTAACTCATCAGGGAAGTCCAACTTCACCAGACGCCCTTCCCGCCACGCATTGCGGCAGCGGTGCATAATATCTTCGCCGTTGCCGGTGCGAAGCTGAGTCATGACCACAACCCGGTCATCTGGACCTTCGTGAATAGATTGTACCCAATCCTGAGGCGTAGCTTGGAATTCAGGGGTAGGGCCTTCAATAATTGTTATTAATTCTGGTTCTTCAATTGTTGTCATATTCCACCATAAAAAAATAAGTTGCGCCTATACTACTGGCAAGGGTAACAGTTGGCAACTCTTTTTTGTATGAATTATATTAGCCAAACATGATATGTGAGATTCGCTCAAGGGGAAGGTGTATTTTTCGGCCTCTGCCGTTACCCATCTAACCCCTGCTCCAAATCAGCAATCAAATCGGCCGCATCTTCCAACCCCACAGAAAAGCGCACCAGGCCAGGCTGGACGCCGCTGGCAGCAATTTCGGCATCAGATTGCACGGCCGAAACCGTACTAGCCGGATGGGTGATGAGCGAATGGACACCACCTAGACTGACCGCCAGCTTTATTAGCTCTAGTCGTTGCAACAGGTCGTATCCGGCTGCACGGCCGCCTCGCAAATCAAAACAGACCATGCCGCTGTAACCGCCAACCATTTGCCGTTTAGCCAACTCATGTTGGGGATGGCTGGTTAAACCAGGGTAATATACTTCGCGTACGGCCGAATGTCCCGCCAAAAATTCCGCCACCGCCAACCCGTTATCGTTGTGTTTTTGCATTCTTAAATCAAACGTCTTTAAGCCCCGTTCCAACAGCCACGCTTCCATCGGGTGCAGCACCCCGCCCAACATCACCTGGGTATGCCACATCTGGCTAATCGTTTCCTGACGGCCGACTACAACCCCGGCTACCACATCAGAATGCCCGGCCAGATATTTGGTGGCGCTGTGCAGCGTTATATCTACTCCCAGGCTCAACGGCCGTTGGTTATACGGCGTGGCAAAAGTGTTGTCGGCTACGGAGAGAATGTTGTGGGAGCGGGCAATGTCGGCTACGGCCGTTAAATCAGTCAGGCGTAAAACCGGGTTGGCTGGCGTCTCCACATAAATCAGCCGCGTGTTGGGTTGAATGGCGGCCGCAAATGCGGCCGTGTCCGCCTGGTTTACAAACGTGGTTGTGATGCCATAATTGACCAGTTTATGCGCCAGCATTTTGTATGTCGTGGGATAATGGGTTGTTTGAGCCACCACATGATCCCCGCCTCGCAAAAATGTAAAGAAGACGAGGGAGACGGCCGCCATACCAGACGCCGTGACCAAAGCCGCTTCCCCTTGTTCCAAAGCAGCTACAGTCGCTTCAACCTGTTTACTGTTGGGGCTGGCGTAACGGCCGTAAAACTGCGGATGTGCCTCGGCCGTCATCGCTGCCGCAATAGCGGCCGGATCGTCAAAATGGTATGTTGCACTCTGGTAAATGGGGGAGGATACGGCCGTAGATGGATTGGCCTCGTCCCCCGCATGAATCAATTGTGTCGCTAATTTCCAGTTCATTTGGCACCTGCCTTTTCTAAACTCAATCCACAAAATAACCATCATCCAAATGAGCAATCGTCGCCGTGTAAAGCCGTCCGATTTTGTCCGGCACACAGGCGGCTATCTCATCTGGTGTCATCCAGGCTATTTCCAATAGTTCCGCCACATCCAATTTTGGACGGCCGCCTACCAGCCGCACCCGGAACAGGACGCCGACATTTTTTACCCTGTCCCCATTGGGATAAGTATAATGAAACAAGGGATGGCTAAAAACGCCAATAATACGTTCTACCTGAATATCGTAGCCAGTCTCTTCTTTCACTTCACGCACGGCCGTATGAGCAACATTCTCGCCTAAATCAGAAAAACCGGCCGGGAAATCCCATTCACCATCATCCACGCGACGTGTCATCAATATACGGCCGTCGTCCCGCGCAACAACCGCCACAGCCCCCGGCGCAATCAGTCGTTCGGTTCCAATAAACGGCCGTATATCCCGAATCTGGTCCATTGTTGAAACGGCCGCAAAAGGTTTTGTAAATGCCGGCGGGCCGCCACGCCGCACATCGTGCAGCATGGCTTGATACCAGATTGGGATGTCCAGTTCATTTAGTTCTTTTGCCTCAAAGAAACCCAACGCGGCCGTTTCTGTCCCATCAACCCGCGCCTGCCCACCGCTTACCTGTCCGGCAAAACAGATGGTAAACGGCTGTACCCGGTCGCCATTAGGATAAGTGACATCAAATTTGGGATGGGTATACACGCCGACAAGGCTCAAATCCCCGGCCGTCAATCCTGTTTCCTCCAACAGCTCGCGCCGGGTACACATTTCAATATCCTCATTGATTTCCAATACGCCGCCGGGTAGCCCCCATACATCAAAATCAGTACGATGCTGTAACAGGACGCGGCCGTACTCATCCCACAACACAACCGAACTAAACACCAAAAAAATCTTGCGCGTCCCCACGCGCTTCCGAATCCATTCAATATAAGACATAGGAGTTTGCAAGTCTGCAGGTACGTTTAGACCTTCACAGCAAAATAGTCACCGAAAACTGCTCACTAAACAGCGCCTTCCGTTAACGTCTGCACCGCCGCCAACTGCGGCCATGTTCCCAATAAAATCATCTCATCCCCCGCCTGTAGGATGGTACTGGCCTCGGGCATCATCGTTTTGCGTTCATCGTGACTGTAGAGGGCTATAATTGTAACCCCTGTTTGACGGCGCACGTCAGATTCGCTGACAGTTTTTCCTGTCAATGGGGATCCTTCGTGAATGATCAACTCCTCTACCCACAGTTCAATACCCCCATCCAACGTCACCACATCAAAAAAGTCAGTCACCTGGGGACGAATCATGATGTTAGCCATATGCTGCCCCCCAATCTGGTAAGGGGATACCACCCGATTAGCCCCGGCCAAACGCATTTTGGGTATTTTTGCATAACGTCCAATAAGGTATATTCCAGTATATATCAGTCGAGTACGCTAAAGTAATAAAGTTCATTTATGTGGTAATTTTAGATCATTTGTACCCGAGAGGAATTTTTGAAATATACTATTCTGGGGGATATGAAAAAATACCCATCTTGGGCGATGTCGCCATACCTGAAATCCTACTATATCCAAATGATAGTTTGATTTGCCGCCTGAGTATACTGTTTTTTCTTAGCGAGGCTCTCACAATCGTTCGCCAACAGAATCACATATGGGTGTGTCACGGGAAAGCCTGAAGAACTGCCGGTTCATGTCCCTCTCTTACAAAGTTGATCAGTCGCCAAAAGTGATGCCTTGCGCCAGGGGCAGATCTTTACTCCAGTTGATGGTATTCGTCTGGCGGCGCATGTACGCTTTCCAGGCGTCGGAGCCAGATTCACGGCCGCCGCCCGTTTCCTTTTCGCCGCCAAATGCGCCCCCAATTTCGGCGCCAGACGTGCCGATGTTAACATTGGCAATACCACAATCTGAACCGACGATGCTGAGAAAGGTTTCGGCCGTTTGCATACTGTCGGTGAAGATGGCGCTGGACAATCCTTGGGGCACTTCATTGTGCAATTGCAGCGCTTCATCCAAATCTTCAAAAGCCATCAGGTACAAAATGGGGGCAAATGTTTCTTCTTTAACGATGTTGCTTTGGGCGGGCATTTTAACAATGGTAGGCTGGACAAATTGGGGGCCGAGGTTGGGCAAGGGAGCGCCGCCGGTTAACACCTCTCCCCCTTCTTGGGTGGCCTGTTTCAGAGCGTTGATCATTTGGGTAACGGCCGTTTTTGTCACCAATGGCCCCATCAAAACACCCTCTTCTAGGGGGTTGCCAATGGAAACCTGCTCATACGCTTTGACAAGGCGTTGGGTTAGTTCAGCGGCCACATCCTGGTGCATGAGGATGCGGCGAGTAGAGGTGCAACGCTGTCCGGCCGTGCCCACCGCGCCGAACACAATGGCGCGCGTGGCCAAATCCAGATTGGCATCCTGGGCTACGATGATGGCGTTGTTGCCGCCCAGTTCTAAAATGGTACGGCCGAATCGTTTAGCAACCGCTTCCCCCACTTTTCGTCCTACAGGAATGGAACCGGTAAAGGAGACCAGAGGCAGCCGCCGGTCATTGGTCAGAAGTTGGCCTACTTGCCCATCCCCCACGACTAAATTGAATATGCCGTTGAGACCATGATCGGCCATGACCCGGTTGGCGATGTGCTGTACGGCGACGGCCGTGAGCGGCGTCAGTTCTGATGGTTTCCACACATTTGTATTGCCACAGACGGCCGCAATCGCTGCATTCCAAGACCAGACTGCTACCGGAAAATTAAAAGCTGAAATTATGCCAATCGGCCCCAAAGGATGCCACTGTTCATACATGCGATGTCCCGGCCGTTCAGAGTGCATCGTCAGGCCATAAAGTTGGCGCGAAAGACCCACCGCAAAATCGCAAATATCTATCATCTCCTGCACTTCGCCGCTGCCTTCCACCCGAATCTTGCCCATTTCCAACGTCACCAATTCCCCTAGCGGTTCGGCAAATTCACGCAAAGCATTGCCCAAATCACGCACGACCAATCCCCGTTTGGGGGCCGGTACTTGACGCCAACTTTGGAAAGCAGTTTGCACCGTTTGCATAGCTTGATCGTAAATAGTGGGTGTGGCTGGAATGACCGCGGCGATAGCTTCTCCGGTAGTGGGGTTTGTGGAAATGATAGGATCAGACCCGCTTGTTAACCAGCCATTGGGGCCGGTACAAACCCCGGCATTGATCTGAGAAAGATTGAGTTTATCTAAAATCGCATTCATTATTTATTCCTTATGTAATTAGTGGAGGTGGGTGGTGGTTAGTGGTTTGTATCAGGTACTATCCACCATCTACACCTCCTAAGATGTTTGTGCGGTTTTCATCCACGCCCAATTGTACCAGACATTCGGTCGATCAACGGTTAAATTACGGATAACGAACGACGTTCTGTTGCCGGAGTTTCTGCAATTGGGTTAAACTATGCCGCGATTTATGATGGATGACTATTGTGTGATAATCTGGCTGGCGTTGCTGCCTTTACCTCCATGAAGAACGGCCGTAACTCATTCGCCAACGGCCGTTAAATATTATCCCCACTATGTTTTAATAACAGCATACAACCTAAACAAAAAATATGTCATGCTATGCAGCAGCAAAGCAGATAATGTTTGATGAGAACAGCTGCTTTTGCAGCCCACATTTCTCAATCGGAGGACAAAAAGATGTTTAAAAGTTATATAGACCCAGCGGAACAAGAGGATGCACGACGCAAATTACCCCGCCTTATGGTCGAAGGATTGTTGTTGGGCGGAACCGGATTGGGTGTGCTGGCGCTCATTTTTGAGATTGCGGCCGATGCTTTTAGTGTCGCCGCTTACCAGACGCTCTTAGCTATTCATGGGGCCGAGGGTTACCATGAGATTGCCATTGGCGCCTTTATTCTCCTTTCAGTTCTTTTGTTTTTTGGCATTGTGCCCGCGTATAAAGCCGGCGCTTATGTGCGCCCCAACGCTGGCGGCAGTGGCCCGCTTGTAGAAGCCATCGGCCCACCCAAACTGCGCTGGCTTTCCTGGATTGGAACCAGCCTCTTTTTTCTGGACGCGGTGCTAACCATCATCATCAGTTCTATTTCTGCTTCTGATGTGACCATGCTTGTTTTACCTGAATTAGCCCCTTACCGTATTCTTTTGGCCGAAGTGTTTGCCTTTTTCATTATGGTGGTGCTGGTGGCTTTAGGGCCTAAGCGGGCGGTGCCGTTGTTCTTGCTGGGGGGCGGGGCATTTACCTTGTTTACTATCCTGGCTCTGACATTGGTGGGGGGCGCCGCGGCCGGCAATCCCGATTGGGCTTTTTTAACCACCGGTATTGTAACCCGGTTGGAAGCCAACGGCGTGGTAGAGCATGTGGTGCGGGCGCAGCAAGATTTGTCTGCTATTGGGGCTGTGTTGATCTTTCAACTGTTCTTCCGTTCCATGTCCAGCGCTATGTTGGGCTTTTCTGGTTATGAGGTGATTCCGGCCAGCGGTAAACATGCCGCCCGGCCGAAGTGGAAAGTAATCAATACGGCGTTGACGTTAGCGGCCGTTTTCCTGATTGGAACCGGTATTTTGCAGCTTTTTGCCGCTAAACAGTGGGATATTCCAGCCACAGAAGGGTACAGTACGCTGCTTATTGAATATGAAATTATAGCTGTGCAAACAATGGGGGACGGTATTTCTGAAGATGATGTCGTGGTGACAAATGCCGATGTAGTCGAGGCCACTGCTCTGTATGAAGCCCAATTTGCGAAAGCTGCTTTAGAAAGCCCCGCCGGTACAAGGGAACCTGCTGAGGGTGAGTTGGCAAATGTACCTGAAGATGAATTTGTACAGACGGTATCTTATGATCTTGCTCTGGCGCGGGAGGTAAATGAGGCGACGATTGGTACGTCTGGAGAAGTTTTTCTTTTTATCGCTGGTACGTTACTGGCGGTTATTTTATTGTTGGCCCAGGGTGGCGGTTATATTGGTGGCGCGGCCGTGGCCGCGAATGCGGCACGTTTAGGGCGGCTGCCCGGCATCTTTACCGATGATCGCATTGGCATTGTGGTGATCTGGTTTATTTCAGCCATGCTCATTCCCATTATCCGGCAGGTGGTAATAGTGGAGGCGTACTATGCGTTTGGCTTTGTAAGCGCCTTTGTGATTACCAGTACAACCGTGTTTTTGATGCGGGCCGATGTGTTACGAGAACGAGGCATTGAGCCAGACTCCGCTGAGGCCAAGTCGCTCAAGTTTGCCGGATTGCGGGGAATGGTAGCCAGTTATTTTATGATGGCTGTGTTGGTGACCCAAAAGACGGATGCTTTACCGGCCATTATTTTGGCCGGGGGAGCCATTACCCTGTTCCAGATTCTTTATGCAAATGGG
>JAAEOP010000142.1 GCA_024223125.1 Chloroflexota bacterium | reverse complement strand
CGATCCAAGCTCTGAGACGGTCTTTTGACCTAATGACAATCGATCTACCAGGTTCGTTTCTTATTTTACATCAGTTGCGCTATCATACTAATGACATACACTCAGTGTAACGACCGTAATGTTCAAAATGATCAGCCATTTCATCCTCTACCGAATCGTGATATAATACAATAAATTACCGCAAGCTTGATGTTGAAGGTTGAGGGCAAAATGATTGGTCGAACATTAGGCCCTAACCAGTGAATTTCTTGTACATTGAGCAAGAAATTTTGCAATGATGCCTTTTTTGGTTCCGGCTCGTCCGGGTTAGGTAACTACCGTATCATTGAACAGATTGTATGGGGGGGGGATGGCTACTGTTTACAAGGCTTATGAGCCTGGTACTGATCGTCATGTTGCTATCAAAATCCTTCCCCGGCAATTTTCCCAAGACCCTACCTTCCGGGAGCGTTTTCGACGCGAAGCAAAAGCCATTGCCAAATTGGAACATCTGCACATTTTGCCAATTTTTGCCTATGGCGAGGACGACGATATTACCTATATGGCTATGCGCTACCTTCAGGACGGAACGCTAACCGACCGCATCAAGCAGGGTCCCCTACCGCTCAATGAAGCCGGTCATTTGTTGAATCAAATTGCCGGGGCGTTGGATTACGCTCACCAACATGATATTTTGCATCGTGATGTAAAACCCGGCAATGTTTTGCTTGATGCCGGTGGCAACGCCTTTTTAACCGACTTTGGTATTGCCAAAATGGCTGAAAATACCCTCGATCTGACCGGCAGAGGTATTTTGGGGACGCCGGCTTATATGAGTCCGGAGCAATGTATGGGCAGCCGAGAGCTAACTCCCGCCTCCGACATTTATGCTCTGGGCATTGTGCTGTACGAGATGGTCACCGGGCGAACGCCGTTTCAGGCAGAAACGCCTATTGCCCTGATTCATATGCAGTTGAGCGAACCCCTGCCTATGCCCCGCCACCTGAACCCCAACCTGCCCGAAGCCGCTGAACTGGTTATTCTTAAAGCCCTGGCCAAAGAGCCGGAGTCTCGCTATCAAACGTGCGGCGCTATG
>JAAEOP010000141.1 GCA_024223125.1 Chloroflexota bacterium | reverse complement strand
TCGGCGGTATCATGCAAAGCCGTCGTATACGCGATGTGGTTATCGTTTTCTTCTCTCTCATCGGCGGTATGTGCTACTTCATCAACATTGGCATCCAAAGCTTTATTCAAACCAACCTAGATCGCATGAGCGAGGAGCAGGCGGCCGAGCTGGCTGCCTTTCAGCCGCTGATTATTTTGCAATGGCTGCCACCCGGCGCGGCCGCGCGCGCGATTGAACGTTCTCTGGCGGCCGATTGGCTGGCGGCGGGTGGTTGGCTGCTGTACTCATTCGTCTTTTTGCTGGCGTTGACCTGGGTCTGGTACAAACTGCTCATCCGCCTGACGACGGGTGAAGGGTATTTGATTTCGGCACGGCCGCGTGAAGAAGCCCGCCAAAAAGTACAGCGCGAGGAACGGCGGGAGCGGAACTGGTTGGGTTGGCTGCCGGCCGATATGGCCCAAATCACCTCAAAAGAATTCAAATCAATCTGGCGTATACCACAGCGGCGGGTGGGCATATTCCAGGGTGTTTTAATGCCCGTTTTCTTTCTGGGAGCCTTTTTCTTCTCAGATGGTTTTGGCGAAACGTCATATCCTGCCTGGGTGGGGCTGATACTGCCCGCTTATGCCCTGTTTCTCTTTTGGGCCAATACCCAAAACATGTTGGCCTGGGAGGGTACAGGCTTACCCACGCTACTGCTGACCCCCATTCCCCGCGAACGTATCTTCCGGGCTAAGGCGGTGGCGTTGTTTGTGATTACGGCCGTGCCCATACTCCTCTTTGGCCTCATCATGTTGGGATCGAATCGCAGTTGGGTGAGTGGGGCGGGGATATTGACGGCCGTGATGATGGGCGGTCCGGCGATGGCGGCGACGGCCGTAGGCTCTGTGCTGTTTCCCATCCCCGTGCAGGTAGAATCGCGCCAGAATCGTGGCCTGTTCAAATCTGGCGGCGATACCAAAACGGGCTGCGCTTATATTTCCATCATCCCAATTGGCCTGGGGTTGGTCACTGTGCCGACGGCGCTGCCCCTGCTGGCGGCCTATTTCCTGGAACTCCCCTGGCTGGCCGTGCCCGGTCTGCTCATAAGCGCTGCCTATGCCATTGCTGTGTTTTGGTTTGGTACGCGGTGGGCGGGGCAGTTGATGGCAAATCGGGAACCGGAATTAGCAGCCCGATTGAAGTTACCAGAAGATGAGAACTGAAAACCTGATGTGGGAATAAGCGGACTCGCGTCCTATAATGTTGGGCAATATTGGTTTTTATTAGGATGAAGGAGTAAACGTAAGATGAGTGTAAACATTCCCGAATCACATAGAGATTTATTAGAAGGGCCAGTAGTGGTGACGATTGGCACAGTGAACCCAGATGGTCAGCCGCAGTTATCGGCTGTTTGGGCTGGGTTTGATGGCGATGGTCAAACGGTGTTGGTGAACACGGCCGTAGGCCGCCAAAAAGAAAAGAATCTACGCCAACGGCCGCAAGCGACTGTGTTAGCCATTGACCCCCAAAACCCATACCGTTATTTAGAGGTGCGGGGAAGTGTGGAGTTAACCAGAGAGGGCGCATTAGATCATATCAATCAGATGGCAAAATTATATACAGGACAAGATTCTTATTATGGCGGGGTTACTCCTGCTGATCTGGCCGAACAAGAGACCCGCATTCTCGTCAAGATCAAACCAAACAGGGTTGTAGCGAATGGCTAATCAATGTTATTTACGGGCAAACCCTAAGCAGCTTGGAGTGAACACGCCGATCTCTAATCTCCTGGATCAAGGTCAGATTTCGTTCGTGGTAAGCTCGATCGGCGTCCAGGTCGCCCAGCCGGTGGGCGACAACGCCCAAATTATTGAGCAGTCCTGCTTCTGTCCAACGATCTCCTAAAAGACGCGCGGCCGTCAACCCATCTTCAAATTGTTGTCTGGCTTCCTGGTAACGGCCGCCGTAAAAAGACAAAATACCCTGCTGCCGCAATATCTCGTGGCAGGGATAGACCCTAACTTGAATGTGTCATTAGGTAGTGGGGAAACGGCCGTTGGCTGGTTGTTCATTCGCCTACGGCGCAGTGATGAAACAGGCACACCCGTGTTTGAGCCTAGCAGCCCGTCGGGCAACCTGCATACACGTTACCTCTCACTGGGCGTCTCGCCCGAATAAAAACGTAAAAATCGTTGGCGTCCACACGCCGTCTTGCAGTCATCAGGCCAAAATTTGACCAATTCCCTACCCCGGTTATACTATTAAGCCTCATTGGGTAGGACTTTTGTCATACATGAATCTACAGAAGTTTTATCTCTCAAGGGAAGAGAACCCAACGCATTGGTTATTTGCTCACAAGCAAAACATTGCTTAATAAGTAGACTGTTTGCCGTGAAGCAAACTTAGATTCAAAGCAAATTTGGCTCAATAGCAACCGAACACCCAAATGCAGAATTCACACTTTCATCAACATCTTATTAAAATCATCAATCAAAACAGTCAACCTCATTGATGATGTTTCATGCTATTTATCTGGCGAGATAGAATTTGCTATTTCGTCAGTTGATGTAACTCAAAGCTTACTCTCATAACCGTTAGATTGAGAGTTTATGCAAAAGGAGGTGAAGAAACGGGAAAAACTTGGAAACGATTACTGTTATTTCATACATAGATAAACCTTCATTAAACAAAATGTAAATGTTCAATTTCTGAATGATTACAAAACAAATAATTTCTTCTGGAGGAGAAAACATGAATAAGCGAACTGTTTTAATTATTGGTGTGTTGTTGCTGGCTATGACCCTGGTTGCTTGTGGCGGTGGCGAGACTACTGTTACCGAAACTGTGACCGTGGAAGTCACCCGCATCGTGGAAGTAGAAGTGGCTGGTGAAGCTGGCGCGGCCGAAGAGATTTCCTTTGCTGGCGGTGGCGACACTTTGGCGGCCGTTCAGGATGCCGGCGTATTGAACTGTGGCGTTAGTGGTACATTACCTGGTTTCAGCTTTGTTGCCGAAGATGGTTCCGTCAGTGGTTTTGACTGGGATTATTGTCGTGCTGTGGCTGCGGCCGCTTTGGGCGACTCTGAAGCAGCTGAAGCGCGTCCTTCTACCGCTACAGAACGTTTCCCCATCTTGCAATCTGGTGAAATTGACGTCCTCATTCGTAACACCACATGGACCACTAGTCGTGACACGTCTCTTGGTTTCGACTTCGCTCCTACCACATTCTATGATGGTCAGGGTATGATGGTACGTGTAGATTCTGGGATCACCGATCTTGCCGGACTTGAAGGCGGCACCGTTTGCGTTCAAGCTGGTACAACAACTGAAAAGAACCTTGCCGACGTTTTCCGTAGAGAAGGAATCAACGCCGAATCGGTAGTCTTCCCCGACAACAACGCCACCCGCGAATCATATGATGAAGGTCGTTGCGACGGTTTTACCACAGACAAATCCGCTCTGATTGCTAGCAAAACTCAGTTGAGCGTTCCAGAAGACCATACCATCCTCGAAGTAACCATGTCCAAAGAACCGTTGGGACCATTAACCCGTCATGGTGATAACAACTGGGCTGACATCGTTATGTGGACTGTTAACTGCACCATTCAAGCAGAAGAACTAGGCATTGACTCTACAAATGTAGACGAATTCTTGGGCAGTGATGATCCAGTCGTTCTCAATCTACTCGGTGTAGAAGGGGATCTGGCGCAAGCAATGGGTCTCGAAAACGATTTCTGTGTCAACATCATCAGTCAGGTTGGTAACTATGCAGAAATTTATAACAATAACCTCGGTCCAGATACAGCTTTCAACGTACCACGTGGCCTGAATAGCCTGTGGACTGATGGTGGCTTGCTCTATGCGCCTCCATTCCGTTAAACTTCACTGGCCATACAGTAATTAAGTTTGATTTCCTCGGAAGTTTACAATTCCGGGGAAATCGTTCCCCTGTTTGGTCGTTTTTTCAGTGAGCAATGCGGTTCGGCATTGATTGGGCCGTATTGCTACAACAACGACATAGGCGGGCTGAAAAACTTTCGTTTTTCAATGCTTGCCAAGGAGGAGAATCTAGGATGGCTCAACAAGCCCCACCACCACCCACTGATTTGCAAGCCCAACAAAACGTTCCTTTTTGGCGAGACACTCGGATATTAGGTGTCTTTGGACAGATTGGCTTCATTATTCTAGTGATTTTACTTTTCGGTTTGATCTTTACTAATTTCGCTGGAAATGTTAACAAACTTGGTGAATCACAATTTATTTGCCGCGATGGTACCTTTAATTATCTCTGTGCCTATGACTTCATGTCCAGTGAAGCTGGGTTTGATATCGCTGATACCGTCTTCGATTATGTAAACACCGACTCGTATTGGTATGCCTTTTCCCAAGGTATATTAAACTCACTCAAAGTTGGTCTTATGGCTGTTGTTTTGACCACATTTCTGGGATTGTTTGTGGGTATTGCCCGTTTATCCAAAAATTGGTTGGTAAGCAACCTTGCCCTAGCTTATATTGAATTATTTCGAAACACTCCCTTGCTCTTGCAACTTTTCTTCATCTATTTTGGTGTTATTCTGGCGTTCCCTGATGCGCGTGATGCGGCGCAGCCATTGGGATTACCCATTTTTATTGCCAACCGTGGCTTGAGCATTCCTTCACCCCAGCTTACGTCATCGGCCGCCATCTGGGTGGCTTTTTTGATCATAGGTATTATTCAGTTTCAAGTGATGTGGATTTTACTAGGACGGCGCGAGGAAAAGACCGGACACAGCAGCAATCGCTGGGCTTGGGGCATTTTCTCGTTTTTGCTTATTGCCAGCATTGGTTGGTTTGTGGCCGGAGCTGTATCTGATACACAGGCTTTGCTAGCTCCCAATGCCAGCCGCATCCGTGAAGTTAGCGATCTAGAAAAGATTATGTTGAATCGCACTGGTCTGAATTTCCTCAGTGATATAGACACATTGCCAGAAGAAGAATTAGCGGCCGTTACTTTTCAAGTTTGTGTGCTGCGTGATTCTGCTTCGGAAACAAATCTCACCAGACAGTTACGCAATATGGATGTCCCTTTTGCCGTGCATCGCTTTGATCGCATAGGTCAGGCAACCGAAGCGTACACTGAAGGAGAGTGTGAAGTTATTGCAGCGTCTAAATCTGCATTGGCTGGCGAGCGCTCTACTCTGGAAAGTCCCAATGCTCACCAAGTTATTCCTGTTGGCGAACAGCCGATTGTATTGAGTATGCCCACTTTTGAAGGTTTAAATATTGTCGGTGGTAGCCGACTCAAACCTGAGTTTACGGCATTGCTTATTGGCCTGACACTTTTTTACGGCGCTTCACTGGCTGAGATTGTACGAGCTGGTATTTTATCTGTGAAAAAAGGGCAAAATGAAGCAGCACGGGCCTTGGGTTTGAATGAAAGCCAGCGACTGCGTTTGGTCGTCTTGCCTCAGGCACTGAAAGTGATTATTCCGCCATTAATTGGTGTTTATTTGAGTTTAATGAAAGATACCAGTCTGGGCATTGCGATTGGCTTCCCGGATATGTATATGGTTTCGTTTACGACGATGAACCAATCAGGTCGCACGTTGCAGTTAATGGTGTTGATGATGTTGGTTTATTTGACGATTAGCCTGGTCTTTTCCATTATCTTGAATTGGTACAATTCTCGGCATACATTGATGGAGAGGTAATTATGTCAGCGATAACAGAATCAATTACACAACGATTTCAAGGATCTACTGGGCGCGGATTTAACGCTCGCTACTTCTTGCAAGATAATATTACCGGGTCGTGGCTATTGACAATTTGGGTGGCTGTTTTGACCATAACGGCCCTGTCGCTGATGATCAGGCAGTTGAATGCACATTCGACAGCGACCACTATTATTTTACTTATCTGGTTTATTGGCGTTTTGGTGGCCGTGGCCGACGGGATGCGTATTTGGCACTCGGGCGTGGGCACTTGGTTACGCTTAAACTTGTTAAATTCTGTATCCAATGTCTTGTTGACTTTGATCTTGATGTTAATTTTGTACATCATGGCCTATAATTTCTGGCAATGGGCGGTTGTGAACGCTTCATTTAGCAAAGACCTAACTGCGCCAGAGTATCGGAACCCGGACGGAGCTACTTGGGGTGTTATTCCTGGGGCATGGAATTTGTTGATGTATGGCCGTTTCCCCCGTGAAGTATTATGGCGTGTCTGGGCAGCAATAGGATATGTTGCTGGCTTAGGCATCATCAGCTTTGTGGTCAATAAGACAAATGTTGCGGAGCGTATCAATCCATTAAGCCGTGTTATTAGTGGTCTGTGGCTGATCTCACCCTTCGTTGTTTACATCCTTTTAGCTGGGGTAAGCGCTGAAGGTCCCTTTTTGGACATTGGGACGCTCCTTATGGGTGAAGTGATTATATTAGCCATCTATGCTTTATTATGGTGGCAAAGAGTTATTAAATTTAGCTGGCCGAGCTTTATTGGTTGGGCGCTTGTCTGGCCAATATTCTATGTCATCTGGCGAGGCATCGGCAAAAGTGAGTTTCTTCCACCGATTAGCGTCAATCTTTGGGGCGGACTCTTGCTTACTTTAATTATTGCCTCTGCGGTTATTGTGCTTTCATTCCCGATGGGCATGATTTTAGCTTTGGGTCGGCGCAGTACAGTGCGCGGTATTCCCTGGTGGCTTATTTGGCCCGCTGCCATCTTTGCCACTACTTACTATTTGGCAACATCCACACCAGATATATTGGCGACAGCACAAAATACGGTGCAACAAATATTGGCTTTTTGGCCGATGCTCATCCTGATTGCGGCCTACATTTTGCAAAAAGTTTTCCAGGGAAATGTGATAGCTGCTGCAAGTACTACCTTTATTGAGTTTATTCGTGGCGTCCCTTTAATTACTTTGTTGTTTATGGGGATCATCATGGCGCCCTTCTTCATGCCTGAAGGGGTTACTCTAGAGAATATATGGGCGGTTATCATTGCCTATTCACTCTTTTCTGCCGCTTATATGGCAGAACTCATTCGTGGTGGTTTGCAGGCGATTCCCGTTGGTCAATTTGATGCGGCCGATGCTATCGGACTAAACACGCTACAAAAGATGCGCTTTATCATCTTGCCACAAGCGTTACGTATTGTGATTCCCGGTATCGTGGGGCAGTTTATTGGATCGTATAAATCGTCTTCGCTGGTATCCATCGTGGGCTTGTTTGAACTATTAGGAATCACTGGTGTTATTGTGGCCAACCCACAATGGCTGGGCTTACGCCAAGAGTTATACGTTTTCGTGGGTGTCGTTTACTTCTTAGGCAGTTTCATTATGTCCTGGTACAGCCGCCGGCTAGAAAGTCGGCTTAATGTTGGTCAATAGTAGGAGAATAAGAATTATGACTACAAATTTAAGTAACTCTGATTTAAGTAACTCTGAAGTTATTGTTTGTCGGAATGTACACCTTTGGTATGGCGAATATGAAGCTCTACGTGGTGTCAATCTGACTGTTAATAGTGGCGATGTGATTGTTATATTGGGGCCATCCGGTTCCGGCAAATCCACATTTATCCGGGCTATGAATCGTTTAGAAGAGCATGGCGCTGGGGAAATTGTCGTCAATGGCATTCCCTTAACACATGATGTGCGTAATATTGCCGAAATTCGCAAAGAAGTTGGGATGGTGTTCCAGCAGTTTAATCTTTTCCCACATCTCACGATCATGGAAAATATCACATTGGCACCGATCAATGTGCGTAAGTGGTCACGAGAGAAATCGGAAGAGATAGCGATGAAGTGGCTGACGCGTGTAGGTATTCCAGAACAGGCGAACAAGTACCCCGGACAGCTCTCAGGTGGTCAACAGCAACGTGTGGCTATTGCCCGTACCCTGTCTATGGAGCCAGATGTTTTGCTGTTTGACGAGCCTACTTCAGCGCTTGATCCAGAAATGGTGAAGGAAGTACTGGACGTTATGTCTGATCTCGCAAAGGAAGGATATACGATTATAGCGGTGACCCATGAGATGGGCTTTGCTCGCGGTGTGGCGGATCGTATTATCTTTATGGATCATGGAGAAATTTTAGAAGAGAATGAGCCTGGCGAATTCTTTGATAATCCGCAACACGATCGCTTGAAGTTGTTCCTCTCGCAGATTTTGCATCACTGATTTCACTGTTCAGTAATCAGTGTAAAGTATTCAGTAAACTGTAACGGCCGTTTCCCCCAACGGCCGTTTTTTATTACCCGTTTTCAGGATGGGGTGTTATGATCCGCTCCATACTATTTTGGAGGCAGCATTGTGATTGTAACAGCCAGTGTCAACAGCAAAGTTGGCATTGAAGCGGCCGTACAGATTTTACGGGAGGTGGATGGGGCGGCCGTAAACCCACAACAATTCATAGCCGCCGCGATGGCTCCCCATTTGCAATACGCTGATGATTGGTTCTGGGCAGATTAAAAACGTGGCTTACTCTCGCCCGTCAACGACATGCCATTTGATCGTTTTGTTCGGGAGTTGGCCGCTCGAAATATCAAGATTACAGTGGAGGAAATGTCATGAAAATTTTAATTTTAGGCGGTGGTCTGATGGGGCCGGCCGCAGCCTACAATGCCATGCTCGACCCGGACGTGACACAGGTGACGATAGCCGATGTCAGCCAAGCGCAGCTTGATTTATGTACAGATACGTTAGGCGATAAACCTGGCGCAGACAAATTAACATTTATACAACTTGACTTAGGTGATTTAGATGCGTCGACCAGGTTGATGGATGGGTTTGATACGGTCGTCGCTGCCTTGCCCCGGCCCATCAATATTTTAGCTGTCAAAGCGGCTCTGCAATCCGGTACGCCTCTGGTAGATTTATCGCAGACGCCCCCAGAAGTTTTGGCGGAGTTGGAAGCAATGTATGAGATGGACGGCCGTCTTATCATTTTTGGCTGTGGTGTAGAACCAGGTCTAACTGAAATTGTAGCCCGCCATCTGGCCGAGAAAATGGATAAGGTAGATGAATTGCATATCATGTGTGGCGGTATCCCCGAAAATCCGGAGCCGCCATTGGGGTACAAAATTGTGTTTGGCGGCCGTAAAATGCCTTTGCGCGATCAAGATTCCGAAATCGTACGCGACGGCAAGATAGAATATGTTCCCCGTTATTCAGACGCCGAGCCGGTCACATTTCCCGGCGTAGGTCAATGCGAAGCGTGGCACGAAGGATTCAAGCCCTGGATTTTGGACATCCCGGCGCTGCAAAATATCAAAGCCGGTACGCAAAAAACAGTGCGCTGGCCTGGTTATGCAGAGAAAATCACCGTTCTTAGGGAATTGGGACTGTTGAGCTTGCAACCGGTGCAGGTTGATGGCGTGCCGGTTGTGCCCAAGCATCTCGTGGATGCTGTACTTTATCCAAAGGCAAAATTAGAAGAAGGCGAACGGGACATCACCTGTTTCCGAGTAATATTGCTGGGGGAGAGAGACGGAAAGCCCTGCACTTACAAAGCAGAGATGGTAGATCGCTATGATGAAGAAACGGGTTTCACTTCCATGGCGCGCACAACGGCTATGACGGGAACCATCGTTGCCCGCATGATCGCTAAGGGTCTGTTGAAAGCAGGTGACAGACCCTTCGTCAGCCCGGAAAAAGTGATTGACGGCCGTTTATTTGATCATCTGATGGCTGAACTTGAGATGGCAAATATGCACATAGAAATGACAGTGCAGACAATTCGTTAATTTCTTAAGACCAAATCAAAATTTAAATTATCCGCTTTGTGAGTACAACGAATAATGGAAGAAACGAATCTCCCCGACTGGCACGATTCGTTTCTTCCTAAATTCGCTGTACTCATTTGTAAAGATATAAACCATATTATTGAGTTAAATTCGATGTAACCAATTAGGAGAAAAACCAGATGCTAAACTCAAACAACCGACATTTCATAACAGAAGCGATTCACGCCGGAGAAATCCACGATGGACAGGGGGCGCATATTGCCCCTATTTATCAGACGTCTACTTTTACTTTTGCCGATATGGCGGCCGTAGAAGCGTATGTAAACGGGGAGGGTGACAGTTACATTTATACCCGTGGCGGGCATCCCAACCGGACAGCGTTGGCGGCAAAATTGGCTGTGCTAGAAGGGTATCAACTCATTCAAGAAGCGCGAGCGGCGGGCAATGATGCGCCAGTTGTTGCCGCCGAAATTTTTAGTTCTGGGATGGCGGCGATTAGCGCCGCATTGTTGGGTGTGGCCCAGGCCGGGAACCATGTCATTGCCCAATCTGTTTTATATGGTTCGACAGATCATTTGGTTTCGGAATTGATGCCTCAATACGGCATTAGTACATCGCGGGCACAGGGGTTGCAGCCGGAGGCGCTAGCGCAGGAATTGGAAGCGCATCCAAACACAACGGCCGTCTATTTGGAAACGCCCGCCAACCCTACAATGGGTCTGGTGGATATTGCGGCCGTGGTTGAAGTAGCCCATGCTCACCATGCCAAAGTGATTGTAGACAACACCTTTGCTACGCCGGCGCTGCAACGGCCGTTAGAACTAGGTGCCGATGTTGTCGTTCACAGTACAACCAAATATATCGGCGGGCATGGAACCATCATCGGCGGGGCGGTTGTCAGCCGGGATATTCCCTTGTTGGAAGAGAAAATCGGTCTGTTAATTCGTTATCTGGGCGGCGTTCCCAGC
>JAAEOP010000140.1 GCA_024223125.1 Chloroflexota bacterium | reverse complement strand
TCAATTTGTATGAGAAATTGCGCTGGTTTCCCCCTCCACCCAGGCGTCTCCTAAAAGTAATTAAAAATGAGCTGGTTGGCGGGCTGGTTGGCGGGCTGTTTTTCGGGCTGGTTGGCGGGCTGGTTGGCGGGCTGTTTGTCGGGCTGTTTGTCGGGCTGTTTGTCGGGCTGGTTGTCGGGCTGGTTGGCGGGCTGGTTGGCGGGCTGGTTGATTATGGGGGGCTGACGGTGTTGCAGCATTACGTGCTGCGCTGGTTGTTGGCACGGCAGGGTATTTTGTCGTTTCCGTTTAGGGATAAATTGTTGGTGGCTTATCTGGACGGGATGGCAGAACGGATTTTGCTGCGGCGGGTGGGGGGCGGCTGGGTGTTCATCCACCGCACCCTGCTGGATTATTTTGCCTCCCTGCACCCCAATGCCCAATCGTAGGGGAGAGGCGTTTGCGCGGCGGCGGGGTTGTAAGTAGTAGAATGTCGTCGTTATTTATTTTTCTACCGCCTATCATTTAACCAGACATCGCATAATCCATGACAGGCATTGTCAGGTAACGATCCGGCTGTTTGTTTTGTTGGTAGATGGCCTTAAACTGAGCTTCAACTTCCAGCA
Organism: Chloroflexota bacterium; assembly: GCA_024223125.1. The sequence goes on along the minus strand of JAAEOP010000140.1, from coordinate 9,145 downwards.
GGGCCGCACCATGATAGTAGATCATGCCGCATTCCAAGCATACATCAACTGGCATTTCAGGTACAAGTAAATCGTGGTTATCTCGACTGTAAATGTAGCGAACTAAGCGCATTTGAAACTGCTCGTTGCCGCAATAACGGCATTTTTCATTTTGTGTCATTCTTCTGTTCTCCTTGTCCACGGATCAACGAACTTTGGAAGAGTTGGAATATATACAGTGATAATGATAACGTTTCCCGCCCGGAACCCACATACGACATGAAGTGGGATATCTTTGACAAATCCGAGTAAAAGACAACTTTCGCCCCGGCCTGTGTCTGGATATTTCTCAAGTGGGTCATCGTTTAGGATAGCTGTAACAATTTCAGAGATGTGCAAATTATCAGCGGCGGTTTCCATTTCTGCATGCAAACTCAAGCGAAATTTTCCAGCGCCGACCAAAGCCTTGATTTCATCAATATCCATACAATTTCCATTGTACCATATTGTGGTGTAGTCAGGCGTGTTCCGAAGAATAAAACGCCTCCATTCACAATTCATTTCTTGTATCCGTTGTTGCCTTTTAGAGATTCATTCCTGGTCTCCGTAAACAAGCGTATTTGGATGAATATCTTTCCAGCCAAACCAGAAGGAGGCGGTGCTTTTGAGCCGTTCTAACTGCTGCCCGGCCAATGCCCCTTCCAGGGCTTCCCCGGTGAAGGCGTCCCACAGGGTTCCGGTTTCAGCATCCGTCATGCGGAAAGGGTCGCCGGTGGGGGTGAAGGTGAGCGTTTCTCCATTGAGGGTGCGATTAAAGGCCAGGGAAACGGCCGCATCAGGATCAAAGACAACGAGGACGGCCGTACCGCCCACCATATCATTCAAATAAGGGGTTTCGTTCAAGGCACTGTACGGGTAAGCGATAACAGCGTCATCCAACTCCACCCCGGCTACAAACGCTTTGGTCGTCAGCCGGTCATCAAATATTGTTTCTCCAATGACGCCAGGGGAACCAGAAGCGTAGTAACCGGCATATTGATCGCGGCCGCCGCGACGGCCGTTTTTGTCCAACGCCACAGAATCAGGATGACGTTCTTTCCATTCAGCCCAGGTCATCATCCACGAAGGTACAAAATCCAACTTTGTACCTACCATTGGCCCTTCCACTGCTTCACCCAACAATTGGCTCCAATAACTTTCGGTCTGGCGATCATACATCACTAATACATTGCGGATGAGTTTGCCGGAGACACCAAAGCTAAATTCCTGCCCTTCAATTTCACGGTCATACACGATGCCCGTAAAGCAAAGCGGTCACCAGGTAACGGCAATTTTACGGCTGCCTACCAGATCATTCACAATTTCGTGACCGCTGAGAAAAGGTACAGAGTAAGCGCGAGCATCTCCTTCAAATTCCACGCCAATAATCAGTTCGTCGGGATCGTAGAATTCATCCGCCTCGTCGGGGGAAAGAAATTTGGGGTTGTCTATGGCCGGAATCGCATCACGCGGCAGCAGGGTCACAATATCGAAATCGGCATATTTTTCGGCTGGTTCGCGGTCAGTCGGTGGGGTAACAGCGGCTGTGTCCGATTCCACCTCACGCCCCCCAGCCGCCGAACAACCGGCTAAAAACAACATTAGTACAGGAAACCATCCTTTAAATTTTGGCATCTAACTCTCCTTAGGCTCAGTTTTCAGTAATCAGTGTTCAGTTCAGATCGCGCACTGAACACTGCACACTGAATATTAAATATATTGCCGTGCGGCATCTGTAAGCTTGACACGGTTACGGCCGTTGTTATACTCAAAGTTGCAAAATCCATTTCCTGCCGCAGGCAGATACAAGACATAAATTAGGAGATAAACATGACAACACCTGCTGATATTTTTTCCAAATTACCTGAGACTGTAGACGCCAGCAAAATTGCCGGCGTCAGCGCTGTCGTTGTATTTGATTTATCTGGCGACGATGGCGGCGCCTGGACATTAAATGTAGATAATGGCGTTGTCCAGGTTGATGAAGGGGCAGCTGATGGCGCTTCGGCAACCATCAATATGACCAGCGCTGATTATGTGGGTATGATGTCTGGTGACCTGAACCCAATGATGGCCTTCATGTCTGGCAAAATCAAGGTTGACGGTGACCTGAACACAGTTATGAAACTGCAATCTATTATGGGGTAACATGTAGAAGTTCCACCTTTCCAAAAGGTGGAACCTCTCACTCATTTATTGCCGTTTGCCGCCGGCCGTGTTGCCCAGATCAACCAGGTCAGCAAAATCGGGGATGGTGGTGTAGTTGTGAATACGTACCCTCGTCCATTCAAACCTATCTTCAAAACCGTGCCAAGTTCCGCCCATGGTGGTGACAGCCCCCCAAAAACCCAGTTCTTGTAAAACAGCAATCGTGTCTTCATCGTAACGGCCGCCGGGGTAAGCAAAATAGTGCGGCCGATAACCAATATGGGCCGCTATTGTTTCCTGAGAGCCAAGCAATTCCCAAACAAGATGGTCGCGGCTTTGTTCACGCAAATCAATATGTGACTTGGAGTGCGCTTCAAATTTGATGCCGTAGTCGGACATCTCTTTGACCATCTCCCAGGTCAGATAATTGGGGTCGCCACGATCTAGAAAATCGGTCGCTAAAAAGATGGTGGCGGTAAAACCAAACTCTTTCAGGATGGGGAAAGCGTTAGTGTAGTTGTCTCGATAGCCATCATCAATAGTGATGATAATCGGTTTAGCGGGTAAATCTGTTTTATCGGTGATGGCTCGTGATAGATCATATGGGTCTACGGCCGTATACCCATTCTCAGCCAGATATTCCATTTGAGCGCGAAAATCATCTGGGGCCACAGAGAGGTCAATACGGTATTTATCGGCATCTTCAGGATGGATACTGATGTAATGGTACATGAGGATGGGTGTTTTGAGTGTGTAACTGTAGATGCCGTTGGGTGTGGGCAATGGCCCAGCCTGAGGCGGTGACAGGGTGGGTGTGGGTGTCGGGGTTAGAGATGCACCCGGAGGCGGCGTATTGGTGAGGGTGGGTGTTGGCGTTTGGGTAGGCGTGTTGGTGGGCGTAGGGGTAAATGTGGCTGTGGCTGTAGGTTTAAGGGTGGGTGAGGGGTTTGGTGTGGACGTGTTGGTGGGGACGATGGTAGGTAAAGCGCTTACGGCCGTTTCCGCGGCCGTCACGACCACTGCTAAAGCGTCATCTGGTTGGAGGCTAGTAGGAGATTGGCTCAATACAATGCTCATGAAGAGCAGAATCATGATAAAGGCCATCAATGTAGCCAATAGCCCTGCTTTGGGTGGCGTGTGTGGTGTGTTGTCTTGCCAGTCTGTCATGAGGAAGGAGAATAGCCAACGGTCGTATAACGGTCAAGCAAATTTATCTCCTTCTCTATCACGATTGAGAGACGAATTAGCAACGCTAGTTATTAGGCAGACTATCTTCCTTATGATCAAGATCAGGCAATGAGATGGAAAAGGAATTATAATAGAATGATGGATTCCCTAACTCTCTTTTTTGAGCGCAATATTGTGATTGTGTTTTTCTTCTATGGCCTGGGCTTTTTCAGCATGGGGCTGGCTGTTTGGTTGGAATTGGGCCGCTCCTCCGAATTTCGCCGCACACAGGCTTTGCTTTTTTTGGCCGGATTTGGCCTTCTGCACGGCGCCCATGAATGGGTGGAAGTGTATATCCATCTTCCCGGTACAAATATAATGGCTAATCCTGTAGGCCATTTGTTTTTTGAAATCTTCCGCGTGGGGTTGTTGAGCCTGTCCTTTTTGCTGTTAGCCATCTTTGGTCTGCGAACTATTTTTGCCAATGACTCTGGCGCCAATCACGGCCGTCGGGCAACCATCAAATGGACAGCCGTCCTGGTCGGTATCTGGCTGGCTCTCGTGGTCATTACTTTGTGGACGCATCGTCCTTGCGGCAACAACTGCGTAACGGCCGTTGATGTTTTGAGCCGCTACGCACTGGCGATTCCCGCCGCCTTTTTGGCCGCCTGGGCTATGACGCTGCAACGCCGCTCCTTCAAAGCCAGAGGGATGTTTGTTTGCGCTCGTGATCTGCTTGGGGCGGCGCTGGCGCTGCTCATCTATGGAGCCGTGGGGCAGCTATTTACCAAACCCAGCTTCCTCTGGCCTTCCACCATCATCAATTCTGACCTGTTCCAGGAAATGTTTGGCATTCCAATACAGCTTTTCCGGGCTATTTTAGCTGGCGTCATGGCTGTTTTTGTCATTCGGGCTTTGCGAGCCTTTGAATTAGAACGGGAGCAGAGATTAGCGGCCGCCAATGAAGCCAAATTGATTGCCCAACAAGAAGCCCTGGCCACGCAGCAGCGCGCCCGCGCGGAAACGGAAAAGCTTAACCGGGAATTGCAAACGGCCGTGCAAGACTTAACTATGCTGTTCGATCTATCCCGCAGTCTGGCTGCTACCCTGGATCGAGACACCTTACTACAAGACGCTCTAGCCAATATTTTCAAAAGTATTCCCCGTATTCGGGGAGGTATCATATTCCTTCGGGAAAATGAGGAACGGCCGTTGCAGCAAGTCGCTGTCGCCGGTTACGAAACAGCCAATGGGGCGACCAAAACGGCCGTGACAGAAGTCATCGATCAGGCCAGAAAAATAGCCGGGCAAGTTGCCGCCAGCGATGATGCTCTCTGTTGGACCGGAGATATTTTCATGCCGGTCAACCAATGTATCTGCCTATCCCATCCGGAAGATCAAAACTGCACAAAGTATCCCATCCCAGAACGGACTATCGGTATCCCCCTTATGATTCAGGATCAGGTGGGTGGCTGCCTGGTCTTAAACGTGGAAGCGGGAGCCAACTGCCTGACCGCACGCGACCATGATTTGATTCGCACTGTTGCCAGCCAACTCAGTATGGCCATCGCCAACGCCACCCTTTACCACGAGGTGCAGGCACGAGAAGAACTGCGCGGCGAGTTGCTGCGCCAGATTGTTTCCGCTCAAGAAAGTGAAAGGCAGCGCATTGCCCGTGAACTGCATGACGGTACAGGGCAAATAGTGACCGCCCTAAGTCTGGGTCTGGCCGCCGCCAGCGCCAGCGTCCAGCGCGATCCGGAATTGGCCGCCCGCCAGTTGAAAGAATTGAAAATGATGAGCTCCCAGGTGATTAAGGAACTCCATAATCTAGTGATGGGTTTACGGCCGTCCGTCCTGGATGATCTGGGATTGGTACCGGCGCTGCGGGGACAGGCGCTGAAATTTGAGGAACGGACGCAGGTTGATACACGGTTTGAGGTGAACGGCCGTATCCGCCGCATTCAACTAGAAATCGAAACCACCATATTTCGTATCGCTCAAGAATCCCTGACCAATATTATCAAACACGCCGACGCCCGGCATGTCACTATGCAATTAACCTATAGTGAAGATACGATTCAACTGGCAGTGCAAGATGATGGCAGCGGCTTCAATCAGGATAAAGCGCTGCGAACCGATTCGGAATATCGCTGGGGTTTACTGGGAATGCAGGAGCGGGTATCTTTGGCCGGTGGCGTTTGGGAGATTGATTCCCAACCCGGCGCCGGCACGATAATTCGGGTAACTGTTCCCATAATAGAAGTCGTGGAAGAAAAAACTTCTGAGACCTTGGAGACCGCGGAGGTTTGAGAATCGAGGAAAAACAAGGAACTAATAATGTCTAAAATCAAATTGATATTAGCCGATGATCACGCTGTTGTCCGGTCAGGGTTGCGTATGTTGTTGGAAGCGCAGACGGATATGGAAATTATTGGGGAAGCGGAAAACGGCCGTGAAGCAGTCACTTTAGCCCAATCCCTGCAACCGGACATCATTCTCATGGACATTTTGATGCCGGATATGAATGGGATTGAAGCGACCCGATTAGTGAAGGAAGCAGCCCCAGATACGGCCGTTCTCGCCCTGACCATGCACGAAGACGAACAATACTTTTTCGAGATGCTCAAAGCTGGCGCATCCGGCTACATCCCCAAACGCGCCGCTCCCGATGATTTGGTTGCCGCTATTCGTACTATCAATCGTGGCGAAGTGTATCTGTTTCCATCATTGGCGGCGCGATTGGTGCAAGATTTTGTTAATCGCCAAAAACCGGCGACCAAACCTTTGCCCGACAATCTAACCGCCCGCGAACAGGAGGTGTTGGGGCTAATAGCCGAAGGACTTACCAACCCCCAAATCGCTCTCCAGCTAGGTATCAGCGTTAAAACTGTTGATCGGCATCGAGAAAATCTTATGCGTAAACTCAACATGCACAGTCGCATTGCATTGGTTAAATACGCTATCAAAAAGGGGTTGATTGACCTGGACGATTAGATGGTTCCAAAAGGGTCGCATACGAATATATCCTGCCATTCTTAGTTGGTAGAGTAGCCTGGGGGGGGAACGGCCGTTTACGCGAAACAGTTCCTAGCATGGCTTTTGGTAGGCAAGCAGCTCTTTGGCCTACGTTCTTTTTGTCGCTGCTTCTGCTTCGGCTTCTGCTTGCCAACGTCTGTCCAACCATTTCAGGAATAGGGACAGCAAGATTGTCAGGCTAAGGGGAATGCCTAATCGAATCAGGAGGCCAAGTAAAACGGCCGTGATTTCAAGGAGTGTGTTTTCCATGATCTTTAAGAATCCGTTGCCTCAATGCGCGAAATAGTGATCATGCAATCTGCCGAAAGTGAATGTGATCGCTATCGGTAAAATAAAGCGAATAGTAATCAGGGCTAATAAGATGAGCGTCGCTTGTAATGGGGTCATGATCTGCCTCCTAAAATCCAAATTTCTCTCTCAAATGAAGAGGGTTTCTTACTTTCAGTGTATAGGTTGAGACGCTTCCCGTAAATCGGATCATGATCGGATTTTTGGCGTGGGCTGAGTGTCCCATGTTTTTGCGGGTGAATGGGGATGTGGGATGGGAAACTCATAGACACAGCTTTTAGCTTCATTTTCTCCCTGCCCTATTCGTCAACTCTATCCAACACCGATACAATTATTGGACATAAAAAGCCCTTCACAACAATTGTAAAATTATGCCTATTATTTTTGATAACATAGATCAAAAACTTCTTCCTCAACTCAAACAAACGCTAGACGTTTCTTATCGCGCTGATTTCTGCGTTGGCTATTTCAATTTGCGTGGTTGGAAAACAATAGATGCCGAAATAGATGAATGGACTGGCGGCGAGAACGCTCAGTGTCGTTTGCTTGTCGGGATGCAAAGCCGTCCACAAGACGAACTCAAAGCCGCTTTCAGTTTTAATGAAGAAAACGACCGTATCGACAACAAAAAAGTCGTGCAACTCCGCCGTGAACTCGCTCAGGAGTTTCGCCAACAGCTAACCATCGGCGCACCCACCAACGCTGATGAAATTGGCTTGCGCCGCTTGGCGCAACAAATACGGGATGGCAAACTCGTCGTTAAACTGTTTTTGCGCCATACCCTGCACGCCAAACTGTATTTACTCTTTCGTGAGGACATCGTTACGCCCATTATGGGGTATACGGGTAGCAGCAATCTCACCTTTTCTGGTTTATCTGGGCAAGGCGAACTTAACCTTGACGTTCTGGAACAGGATGCCGCCAATAAACTAGCCAACTGGTTTAATGACCGTTGGGAAGACCGCTGGTGCATAGACATTTCTGCGGAAATTGTCCAAATCATCGAAGAAAGCTGGGCTGGCGAACAAGAATTGCCCCCATATTACATCTATCTCAAAATGGCTTACCATCTGTCCCACGAAGCGCGGGTGGGCTTGAGCGAATTTCAAATTCCACGCGAATTCAAAGACAAACTTTTTGATTTCCAAACGGCCGCTGTCAAAATTGCAGCCCGTCATATCAACCAGCGCGGCGGCGTGCTGATTGGCGATGTGGTTGGCTTGGGCAAAACAATTATGGCAACGGCCGTTGCCAAAATTTTTGAGGAAGATTTCCTCATGGACACCCTCATCCTTTGTCCCAAAAACTTAGTGAAGATGTGGGAATGGTATGCCGCCGAATATCGTCTTCATGCCAAAGTATTGTCCATCACCCGCGTACAAAAAGAATTGCCCGATATGCGCCGCTACCGGCTGGTGCTAATAGACGAAAGTCACAATCTTCGCAATCGGGAAGGCAAACGGTATCGCGCCATCCACGAATACATCCAGAAAAACGAAAGCCGTTGTATTTTGTTATCGGCTACACCGTATAACAAAACCTATCTCGATCTATCCAATCAATTGCGCTTGTTTGTTCCCGAAACCGCCGATCTTGGCATTCGCCCAGAGAAATTGTTGCGTGAAATAGGCGAAATAGAATTCGTTCGCAAACATCAAGCCTCTTTGCGTTCGTTAGAAGCATTTGAAAAAAGCGAATATCCTGATGATTGGCGCGAATTGATGAGCCTGTACATGGTACGGCGTACCCGTAGTTTTATTCGTGATAATTATGCTAAACCAGACCCGCAAAACGGCCGTAAATACCTCCAGTTTGCCAATGGCGACCGCGCCTATTTCCCCACCCGTCACCCCAAAAGCATCCAGTTTAAGATAGATGAAACCGATCCCGACGACCAATATGCCCGCATGTATGCGGTCAATGTGATAGACAGTATTAACGCCCTCAATCTGCCCCGCTATGGATTGGGCAATTATGTAGTAAAACGACCTAAGCAAATGCCCAATCAGCGCGAAAAGAAAGTGTTGGATGACCTTTCACGCGGTGGGCGAAGATTGATGGGCTTTAGTCGCACCAACCTCTTTAAGCGATTAGAAAGCAGCGGATATGCTTTTTTGCTTTCTGTGGAGCGTCACATTCTACGCAACTACATCTTCATCCATGCCTTAGAGAATGGACTAGAGTTGCCCATTGGCACACAAGGGGCCGAGATGCTCGATTCCCGTTTTGAGGATGAGGATGCCGATGCTGTGGGATACAAAACAGCCTCATTATTTGATGACAACAGCGACGACACGCATGAATATAACGAAAATAGCATCAGTCACTCCTTGCGATCTATTACCGAGTTTCAAGTGCAGGCGGCTGAAGTCTACCAACTATATCAAACCCGTTTCAAACGGCGTTTCCGCTGGATACGCTCTGACCTATTTAACAAACAACTGGCAAAACAACTGCGTCAGGATGCTGAGAATTTGCAACTCAT
>JAAEOP010000139.1 GCA_024223125.1 Chloroflexota bacterium | reverse complement strand
ATTCTCAAATGCGGACGGGCATCTGAGGATGTTCACTCCTCAATTTTAGAAAGTTACAATACTTAGGATCGTAGGGGGGAGATTGTTCTACCTATAGTGACAGAAGACACATAGACGGTTGACAAAAATCATAAGGCCAGACGCTTATCATCAAGTCATAATTACAAATAATGCACAAAACCTCGTAAGTTTATGTCAACTCATCGCTGCCGGGGATCAAGGGCGTCGCGCAGGCCGTCACCTACAAACGTAAAGGCGATCACAACTAACCCCACACATAGAGACGGGGCCAGTAGAATCCAGGGCTGGGCGCTGAGGGCGGCTCGTCCTTCTAGCATCAAGACGCCCCAACTGGTAATAAAGAAGGCGTCTGGATCGGTGGCTGGCCGCAGCCCCAATCCTAAATACCCCAAAGTCGCTTCGGCAATAATGAAACCGGGAATAGCAAACGCTACCCACACCACCAGTGGGCTAAGAATGTTGGGAAGAACATGGCGGCGCATAATACGGCCGTCAGTAGCCCCAATCGCCTGCGCCGCTTCAATAAACTCTTGCTGTTTCAAAGACAGAACTGATCCACGCACCAGCCGGGCAACCCCCACCCAGGAAACAATAGCCAGGGCAATGAACAGTAACAGCAAGCCGTTGAATGCTTTACCAACGGCCGTGTCCCGCAGCGTCACCATCAAAATAATAAAAAACAAGAGACCCGGAAAAGCATAAAACACATCTGTAATTCGCATGAGTACATTGTCTGTACGGCCGCCGAAAAAACCCGATATCATACCAATCACCGTGCCAATAATCAAAATGACAAACACAGGCAGCAGTCCCACAAACATAGAAACACGCGCCCCATAAATCAACCGGCTGAAGACATCTCGGCCAATTTGGTCAGTACCCAAGATAAATTCTAGCTCGCCGCTTTTACCGGCGGCCGACTCCTCTACCCAAACCGGAGGTAAATGCCCTTTACCATCATTAATCTCTAACGGATTATGGGGCGCTAATAATGGCGCAAAAATAGCGACAAATAAAAAAAACATAGTGAAGATTAAACCGGCAACAGATGCTTTATTACGTAGCAGTCGGCTCCAGGCATCTGCCCATTGGCTACGAGAGTGTGGCGGGTCTACAGTGGCTACACGCGGCTTATCTTGCGAATTTGAAATGACTTCCATGATCAATTTCCCTCACAACCGAATTCGGGGATCAATAATACTATAAATAATATCTACACTCAGATTTGCCAGGGCAATGAGTACCCCATAAATCAGGGTCGTGCCTAAGATCATAGAATAATCTCGATTGCCGATGGCCTGAACATATTCACGGCCGATACCCGGAAAAGCAAACATCGTTTCAATGATGAACGAGCCGGTGACCAATGCCGCCAACGCTGGCCCCAAAACGGTGACAACAGGGATCAGAGCATTTTTTAGCATATGACGGCCGACGACCACATTTTCACGCAGTCCCTTGGCGCGGGCTGTGCGTACATAATCTTGGCGCATCACATCCACCATTGCCGCTCGTGTGAGCCGGGCTGTAAAAGCCATGGTGCCAAATCCCAAAACCAATGCTGGTATGACCCACGCCCGCGGATCAGCCCAAGAGCGGGGAATAACACTCACCCACTTCAAGGTAACGGCAAAGATAATGATCAGGTAAATACCAATGACAAAATTGGGCACAGAGACACCAATATTTGCTACAACAGCGCTTGTGTAATCTATCCATGTATTTTGGCGCAGGGCAGACAGTATGCCGGCCGGGATACCCACGATAATGGCAAACAACAAAGCTAACAATCCCAGACGAATCGAGTAACCAAAGCGGCTGTTCCAAAACGGCTTTCCTTCTGGCACACTGAATAAAATGTCTTGTACGGTACGGCCGCGCTGCCGGTAAGAAGGCCCCAAATTACCGCAAACAGCGCCGCAAGCAAATTCTCCATTTTCGCCATCAAAGTCACCAAAGGTATAGGCAATAAATTGCCGCCACATCGGTTTATCCAGACCAAATTGTTCATTCAGTTTCTCTTGGGTGGCCACGTCTAACTGGCGACGGCCGGGATCACGATCCCACGGACCGCCAGGAGCAGCCCGCATTAACAAAAAGGTGACAAGCGTTATGATGAATAGAACCGGTATTAACCACAGCAGCCGCCTGATCAAGAATGAAATCATAGGTTTAGCTCCTAAGTTTGGGAGATAGAGAGATAGAGAAATTAGGAGATTAGAGATTGAGAGATTTAATCCCCTAATCTCCAATCTCAATGATGAGACAAATAACAAGTCTCCACCACACTCTATGGCATCATAGATTCATCAATGTCAATCGTTATCGGACTCCATTGGCCGGCCCAGGTAGAATCCTGCGGCGTTGTCACCAATCCAGTCACCCACGGTTTCACCAGATAAGAATTCACATTGTTCCACATAAACGCACCGGGCGAACTTTGCACAAGCAAATCCTGCCCCTGTTGGTACAGGTCAGCTCGCAATTCCTGATCTGTGGAGGTATCTGCTTCATCGAGCAAGGCATCCAGGTCAAGGTTAGAGTAAGCAATCCGCTCGCCGAAGGCGCCAGTTTTCCAATAAACGCTCAACCAATTCTGTGGATCTGGGTAATCGGCGCACCAACCTAGAATAAACATAGCCGGGGCTGTTTCCCGATCTTTTGTCAGAGCGGTATACGTTGTCGGTTCGACGGGGTTCAGTTCAACATCTACGCCCAACACTTCTTTCCACTTGGCGGCCAACCACTCATGGCGCACCCGGTTACGCGGCGTATCGCCAAAGGTGTCTACGACAGGCGGCAGGTTCTCTATAGAACCATAACTAGAATCGGCAATTGCCTGTAAAGCAGCATCAGGATCGAATGCCAGATGGGTCTCGCCCTCTTTGTAACCGGGGAATCCGAGCGGAATCCAGGTTAGGGTTGGGCTGCCCAACCCGTTCAAAACATCAGATACCCACGCATCCCGGTCAAGAGCCAATGCAAAGGCTTCACGCACTTTGGGGTCAGTGAAGGGTTCTTTTTCATGATGGAACATAACCGCGAAAGTACAAGAACCAGGGTACTCCATTTTTTCTTCAGAAAGAACGGGATCATTGTTAACAGTAGCCAGGTCTTCGGCGGCCAGGGTAATTATGTCAAACTCATCATTGTTGTACGCCTGGTAACTCACGGCCGAATCCGTAATATACGAGTATTCAACATCAACATTGCCCATACCTTCCCAATAATGTTCATTGGGGGTGAAGTAACCACGAACAAATGGTTCCAGAGTTTGCAACACATAAGGGCCATTTCCAATCTGGAATTTAGAGCTGTTCCACCAATTATCGCCACCCTCGGCAATGAATTCCTCTTTAGCCGGAAAAACAACCCACAGGCTCATAACTGTATGGAAATAGGGCGCTGGGCGAGACAATTGCAGACGCAATGTAAGACAGTCTGCCTGTTCATAATCAACACATGGTTCGCTATTGGAATCCAGAGCCTGAACACTAACATTGACTGCTTCCGCTCCCTGGGCCTGTATATCTTCTTCTCCAGTACGCCATTCTGGCGCGCCCAAAATTTCGTCGGTAATAGCAGCATATTCACCGGCCGTTTCCGGGTTAATATTCCGTTTAAGGGCATATTCAAACCGTTTGGCGTTTAAGGGGGAACCATCGCTATATTGTAATCCGTCGCGCAGGTGGAAGGTCAAGACCGTAGCATCTTCATTGTATTCCCACAATTCGGCCGCAGCAGGCACGGTTTCCAGTTCGCCATTTAGCTTGGTCAATCCTTCATAAATCATGCTCAGGTGGGCAATTTCGTTGGCGAAGGATGATTTTTGGGGATCAATGATGTCGGGGTACGTGCCGAGGTTAACACGCAGAACTTTATCAGATTCTGGTATAACTTCTTCACTGGTGGTTTCTTCGGGCACGGCCGTGACTTCAACCTCAACCATCACCTCTTCCGTTACCACACGGGTCACTTCTATGGTGTCTCCTTCTTCGACAACCGTTTCCACCACCACCCGCGTCACTTCCACCGGAACTTCTACTTGTTCTACCTGCGGCGTACAGGCAGCAACCAGTAAAGTGGCAGTCAGCATAACAAGGGCTATCAATAAAGCTTTCTTCGTGTTCATTAGGTTTATCCTCCTTTGTGGATGTGGGACAAAATCACGGGTATATAAATGGAAGTTGACTGACGCCGTGTTCGCCAGCCAACTTAGTAGAGGAGATCAAATATCTTTTTGCAGAGTCACCGAAATGTCACTAATTTGACCATGTGCAGAGTTTATAACGAAAATTCCCCAGGCACATTAGCCACCTGGGGAATTTTTGTATTGGACAGATGTCCAATATGTACATTGGTCAGTTGACCATTGTCGTTAACTTAAGACCTCGCAGGTTTCCAAAATGATCTACGCCCCTCTGAGGTTTTGCGTTAAAACCTGCGAGGTCTTCGCTTAAGTTAACACTTATGGTCAGTTGACCAAGTAGGAGATTTTAATAAGTTAGGGAAATGGATGCACGAAAGAAGGAAGGGAAAATAATTGTTAACTCAACAATATTGACAGAAAGCTGACACTACCTCACTAAGTTCTGGCGAAATGCCATGGAAATTGCTTCGGTCCGATTACAGACATCCAGTTTTGCCAAGATATTGCTTACATGCGCCCGCGCTGTAGAACGGCTGACACTGAGTCGGGTTGCAATTTGAGGGTTGCTAAGTCCTTCTACCAGTAAATGCAACACTTCAACCTCACGGGTGGTCAAGTCATATTCCGGCATTGTTGGCTGGCAGGCGGTTTGAATGAGGGCCTGGGTTGCTTCTGGGGAGATGGTGGCACGGCCGTTTACGGCCGCCCGGATCGCCTCCGCCAATTCATCTACTGTCACATTTTTCAGCAAATAGCTAATAGCCCCGGCTCGCAATGCTTGATGGACCAAATCCTTTTCCTGAAAACTGGTCAGGGCAATGATTTGTATATGGGGCCATTTGCGCCGAATGGCTTGAATCGTTTCCATGCCGTCCATCTCCGGCATAACCAAATCCATCAGAATGACATCTGGGTGGAGCAGTTTGCACATTTCCAGAGCTTTACGGCCGTTGTTCGCCTCGCCCACCAATTGCAAATCGAGCTGAATATCCAAGAACGCTGCCAAACCGCGCCGTACCATATCATGATCATCTACTAACATAACACGAATATTTTTTGTACTCATCTTATTCCTCATAAATGGGGAGTGGTGGATAAGGGGTGGCAGTTGGTGGCGCGTGTCGGCCCCAACCATGTCACCGTAATTTCTGTGCCCTGTTCAGGTTGGCTTTGTACCTTAAATTTGGCCCCCACCGATTCGGCCCGTTCGCGCATTATTTTGACGCCTAAATGGGTAGGAGGAATGGCGTCAGGATTGAAACCACGACCATTATCACACACCTGCAAAGCAACACGCTGCCCTATCATTTCACAATTGTGTGCCGATGGACAGTTTAACATTAACGTCACCTGATTGGCCTGAGCATGTTTGACAATGTTGTTACATGCTTCCTGGGCAATTCGGTATAGGGCTTCATGCACATCGGCCGGCAGATGACATTCACCAGTTTCCTGTACAGACACAGGAATACCTGTGCGTCCGGTAACGGTGTCGGCCAACTGTTTAAGCAGGTCGCCCAAATTGGCGTCAGTTAAGGCAGACGGCCGTAACTCCAACAACAACGTCCGCATTTCGGCAATTGCCCCCCGGTTCAACTGCTTGAGTTCATGTAGCAGCTTTTGCCCCTTGTCTCGGTTTCCATCCCAAGTAGCAGGCAACACTTCAGCAATTAACCCGGCCGAAAAGAGCGTTTGGGTAACGGCGTCATGCAGATCACGGGCCAGACGGCCGCGTTCCATTTCTACGGCCGTTTCCTCAACCGTGCTGCGTAATTGATCATTGGCAATTGCCAACGCGGCCTGATCGGCAAAGGAGAAACCCAACTCCACTTCTTCCTCCGAAAAGGTTCGTTGGTCGGTGTAAAACCAGGCCAACCCGCCAAAATTATCATCTTCCACCTTAAGTGGAATTCCCAACAAGGAATGGTATTGACGAGGCTGGCGGCCGTTACTAAAGTTGGAGATGCGTAACGGCCGTGTTCCATCTTCAAGCGTCAACCCATCTTGCAACAAAGTCATATAAGCGCTCAATTCACCGTTTAGATGGACACCTGAACTATTAGCCAAAATTGCGGGTGCTTCGTTTGCTTCCAGACGAAAAATGATGACCTCATCAGCCCTAGTCAGCACGGCCGCTTGCTGGACGATATGGCGCAAACTATCAGCCAGGGAGCGGTTGGAATTGAGAATGATCATAATCTCCCGCAGCCCCTCGGCAATTTTACGCCGCCGGTCTAGCTCTACTGTTTTTTGGGCCAGCGTATGTGTTCGTTCAGATACCTGTCGTTTAAGTTCCCGATTCCGGTTTTGCACAGTTCTCACCCGCACTCTATATCCTACAACAAGCACGCTAAGGAAGAGAACGGCCGTCAATCCCCTAAACCACCAAGTCGCCCAAAATGGAGGCACAACAATCACTTCCAAAGCGACACCAGCATCATTCCAAACACCATCATTATTGGAACCACGCACACGCAATGTATAGGTTCCGCCAGGGAGATTGGTATAACGGCCGAACGGCCGTGTGCCCACATAGTTCCATGACTCCTCCCACCCCTCCAACATATACGCATACTGATTTTTTTCCGGCTGCGAAAAGCTTAAGGCAGCGAACTCAAACTCAAAGAAATTATTAGGCCAACGCAGCGTCACCGTTTCCAACGTGTCCGCTTGCTGTTCTGGGGCAATCGGCTTGCCGCTTTGGGTAAGTGTTGTTAAAACAATGGGCGGCACATAAGGATTATCGGTAATTTTTTGAGGCTGAAACACATTGAAGCCATTGATGCCGCCAAAAAACAGATCACCACTGTTGCTTTGAAAATACGCATTGGCATTAAACTCATCACTTTGCAGCCCGTCCCGTTTGTCATAATTCGTAAATATTTCTGTAAGCGGATTAAATCGGCTCAACCCTTTATTGGTACTAAGCCACAAGTTTCCAAATTCATCGCCCAAAATGCCATAAATCGTGTTGTTAGCTAAACCATCCTTTTTCAAGTAACGTTGAATTGTACCCGTCGTTTGATCGAGTTTATTCAATCCGCCCCCTTTTGTACCTACCCATAAATAACCAGCATCGTCTTCAAAGATTGCCAAGACGGTATCATTACTCAAGCTGGTCGAATCATAAGAATCATGTTGGTAACGAACAAACTGATTACTCTGTTGATTAAACTTGTTTAAGCCATTTGAGGTTCCCACCCACATATTGCCAGATTTATCTTCAAAAATGGTGCTTATACCCCCTTCGGTTATACTTTGGGGATTATCTGGATTATTTACATAATGGACAAAGATACTGGAATCAAGATCGAATTTATCCAGTCCGAGCGCTGTTCCCAGCCAAATATTCCCGGCCGTATCCTCATAAATCACCCCCACAGAATTATGGATCAAGCTGTTGACATCTAAAGGATTGTGCCGAAAAACGTTTGCGTTTTCTGCTTGACGATCAAACACATTCAGTCCATTTCGGGTTCCTATCCACAATATTCCCCGGCTGTCTTCAAGAATTGAAAGGACAACATCACTGCTTAAACTATAAGGATCTTGGGGATCGCTTTTGTAATGGATATAGCGACTAGTCGTCCGGTTAAATTTATTCAGCCCGGCTTCTGTACCGACCCACAAAATACCCAGGGAATCTTCAATAATAGCTGAGACACTGCTACCTTGCAGACTGTTTTTATTATTGGGATCAGGTTGATAGCGGATAAAATGACGTTTATCAGAATCATATTTATTGACGCCGTCGCCACTTGTACCCAGCCACACAACACCAGATTGATCGCTGAAAATGGTTAATATCAGGTCACCACTTAAATCATTGGGGTCATTGGGATCAGGCTCGAAATGAGTAAAACGGCCGTCAACCGGATCATATCTATCTACCCCTTTGCCCACAATACTCAACCATAAAGCGCCCGCCCTATCCTCCTGAATAGAAATAATACGATTCCCACCAATGCCAGATGTGTACCGATAATCGTGCTGAAAATGGGAAAATCGACCTGTTTCCCGATCAAAACGATTCAAACCACCACCGTAGGTTCCTATCCATAAATCCCCAAAACGATCTTCATGAATGGCGGCTACAATATTGTGGCTCAGACTATCAGGATCATCAGGGTTGAAATAATATCTCATTACCTGCCCGGTTTGGGGATTAAACCGGTTTAAGCCGCCTCCCACAGTTCCTACCCACAACATCCCTTGGCTATCCGCATGAACAGCCCATATCTGATTGCTACTCAAGCTGCCAGGGTTATCTGGCTCGTGTTGGTAACGAATAAACTGTTCTGTTTCCGGCACAAATTTGTTTAGCCCGCCTCTAAATGCAGCTACCCATAGGGCGCCAGTTTGGTCTTCTAGCACGGCCGTGACCTCATTACTACCCAAACTGTCGGGATCGGCCGGATCGTGTTTATAAGAAACAAACCGCTCCGTACGCCGGTCAAAACGGTTGAGACCGCCATCTACCGTACCAAACCACATATTACCGGCCCAGTCTTCAAAAATAACTTGCACGATATTGTCGCTCAGACTATAGGGATTATCGGGATCGTTTTCGTAAATGGTGAAGTTGTGGCCATCATATTTATTTAATCCATCCAACGTACCAAACCACAAATACCCCTTACTGTCCTGGTAAATGCTTAGGACTGTGCTGTGCGAAAGACCATCTTCAAGTGATAAATGCTCAAAACGAATCTGGTCGTTGTCAGTATCCAGTTTTGATGTGTTGTTGGAGACAGGTTGTGTTGGGAGGGTGACAGCCGAGGAGGATATTGGCGTAACTGCGACTGGCAAAGATGCTAATGGCGCCGACTGCCCACAACTGGTTAAACCCAGAACAAACAGCAGAAAAACAGCACAGTGCCAGCTACTAAATAGTGAAACTCCTCTCATGAGGCAATTATAGGAAAAGGGGAGCTAATGTGTCAAATCAGAGTCATTTTGGGGTCAATACACTAATGTTAGAAGCAAACAGAGACATTTGCCAGGCATCGTCAATGATCGTTAATCTTCATTTCTTCAACATTCAACTGGGTGTGACAGATACAACAAAACGGCTTATCCGGCACAGTCACCCATTTCTCAACTTGTGATCGAATCATTCTACGGGTATCTTTATAATCATGTCTCCAAACATCTTACTCATCATGACCGATAACCAGCCGGCCGAACTGCTGGGCTACTACGGTAATGACGAAATTCATACACCCCATTTGGACAGGTTAGCCCAGCAAGGTATTCGCTTTGA
Source organism: Chloroflexota bacterium (assembly GCA_024223125.1). The sequence continues at coordinate 72,171 of JAAEOP010000139.1, read as the reverse complement.
CAACGCATATTGTGTTAACGGCATGTGTTCCCCTTGCCGCGCCTCGGTGTTGACCGGCTTGATGCCCTCGCAGCACGGCATTCACACCTGGCTAGATGACCGGCTGATGGACAATTGGCCGCCGGAGTGGAACGGTATCGCTGAATTTGCCACCCTACCAGAAATGCTGCAAACGCATGGCTACCAGACCGCACTCATCGGCAAGTACCATATTGGCTCCCCGTTTCGGCCGCAAAATGGGTTTGAGCATTGGGTGACGTTCCCCTATGGGCATACACGAAATTTTTGGGGGAATCGGGTGATTGAAAACGGCCGTGAAACCACCTACCCCGGCCACTCTGTAGACATTTTCACCGACAAAGCCGTCAAGTACATTCAAACCCGAAATGACAATGCGCCTTTCTTCCTCTGCCTGACCTACAATGCCCCTTATGGTCATTGGCCGGCCATTGAGGGGCCGGGGCGCAACCGCTTCTATCCTCTGTACGAAAACACACCCATGCACACCGTCCCCCGCGAAGGATTGAGTCGCGAAGCGATAATCCGGTACGACCTGAAAAAGGATATGAGCGGTGGCGGCATTGATTACAGCGCCGAATTAACCACGCCAAATGATTTGCCTTCACTGCGGAATTACTATTCCCAAATGAGCATGGTGGATGATGGTGTGGGCCAGGTGTTAGCGGCCGTACAACAGGCGGGAATATTAGAGGAGACATTGCTGATTTTCACGGCCGATCATGGCTTCTCTCTAGGGCACAATGGCTTTTGGGGACATGGGCAGGCCACATGGCCGTCAAATGCACATGGTCCGGCGTTTAGTATCCCATTGCTGCTGCACCAACCGGGCACAATTGCCCCGCTCCAGACATCAAGTTTGATGGTCAGTCAGATTGATTTGTTTGCCACGATTTTGGAAGCGGCGGGGATTAATGAAACGGCCGTTCACCCCACCCCTTCTCACAGTTTAATGCCCTTATTGGCAGGACGGCCGTTTACCTGGGATGATGCTGTGTTCATGGAACAGGAAGAAACCCGTGCCATCCGCACCCCACGCTGGCTTTATATGGAGCGGTTTAGGGGCAGCCCCAGCAACCCCTTTGCCGACGAACTGTATGATTTGGTACGCGATCCGGGTGAGAAAATGAATTTGAGTGATGATGTGGCTTATAGGGAAACGGCCATAATCCTCCAGCGCCGCCTCGCCGACTTCTTCAACCAATACAGTGATCCCCGCTATGACCTGTGGCACGGCGGCGTGGTCAAAGCCAACTCCGACAAGCCCTGGCTCTGGCAAGATGCCTGGGGAGAAGATTGGGAAGCGGTTTATTGAAGGAAGGTATAAGTCCATTCTCGATTCCAAACTGCACGGCTAAACATCACCACAAGCCATTTACTCGTTGGGGTGGAAGCCACCCGCTGCGCTACAGCTTCTGGGGTTGCCGGGTCCATCAACTCACGCGGAATCGGTCGTAGGGCATCATCAATTACCCCGAACATAAAGAGGATATACGAGGAAATTATGACCCGACCGTTTCGTACTGTTCAAAAATACGGCGGTAGGCGGCCGAACTTTCCATCAACTCCTCATGCGTACCTTTAGCTGCCAGCCGCCCTTGGCGCATCACCAATACTAAATCTGCCCAGCGAATTTGGGATAAACGGTGGGTGATGAGGATGGTTGTTTGTCCGACGGCCGCCTGGATAATGGCCTGCTGAATCTGGTCTTCTGTGGCGCTGTCTACAGCGCTGGTAGAATCATCCAAAATGAGGATGTGTGGCTTTGTCAGGAAGGCCCGCGCCAACGCCAACCGCTGTCGCTGTCCGCCAGACAATGTGACCCCTCGCTCCCCAATCACCGTTTCATACCCATCCTTAAAATTCAGTATAAAGTCGTGTGCCTGGGCTGCTTTGGCTGCCTCTGCCACCATTTGCGGCGTGGCCTCAGGGCAACCAAAAGCGATGTTTTCGGCAACGGTGCGGGAGAAGAGGAAGATGTCTTGCTCGATGATAGAGATTTGCTGTCGCAAAGCGGCCAGATTCCAGTCACGTACATCCAGACCATCTATGAGTACACGGCCGTGACCGACATCATACGTTCGATTCATCAGCTTTGTAACACTGCTTTTGCCCGATCCCGTTTGCCCCACCAGAGCCACCGTCTGCCCTGGCTCCACAATGAAATTAATCGCTTCCAGGGCACACACACCTTCTACGTAACCAAACCAGACATCTTCAAAACGAACAGTTCCCTGAATCTTGCCTTGATGTCCCCGGGCATTTTCGTCTAGCAATGTTTCCGCATTCATCAATTCTAAAATGCGACGCGCCCCGGCAAAGCCTAACGAAACTCGTGAATAGGCCATGAGCGAAATGAAGGTGGGGAATTGGAATAGAGTCAGCAGTCCCATGTAAGCAACCACATCCCCCACCTGAAGCAACCCATCCTGAAACAGCAGCAGAGAATGGGCAAAGCCAATCGCTACAGTCAACCCTAAAAACAGCAGCGGCAAAAAGCGGGCTTCAATTCGTCCTTGGGTCACGGCCGCATCCCGGTACTGTGTTGCATTCTGGGCAAAACGGGCAATCTCATCTTCTTCTTGAGCGGCGCTTTTAACCAGTTCAATACCGTCTATTGCTTCCGCCAGACGGCCGTTCATCTTCCCAAATGATTGGCGCACACGGTCTGCCACCGAATTCAAGCGACGCAAATAACGCACCAGAGAAAAGGCGTAAGTGATTATAAAAAACAGGGGGGCTACAACCAAAGCCGGATTGTAACGGGGAGCCAGTAACAAAGGCATCAGCATAAAATTAGCGGAGCCGATGACCAGGTTGAAACCAGTGTTAAACATCAAGTTGATTTCACGCACATCATTGGTTGCTCGCGCCATCGTGTCCCCTACCGGCCGCATATCGTGGAAGGTCATGCTCTTGCCCAGCAGACTGACGTAAAGTTCCTGGCGCATGTCTCGTTCCAGCCGTTCCCCTAACACGGCGCTGGAAAAATTGCGTCCCAATTGCAAAACAGCGCGGATGATTTGGCTGAGGATGACAGCCACGGCCGTTAATCCTAACAAGCGCAACTCTGGCGGCGTCGCTAATACGGCATCAAACGCCACGCCTGTTAAAATGGGTACGGCCGCAGCTAAAGCCGCATTGCCAAACGCGCCAATAAACACGCCCACAATCAGCAGTTTATGCCGCGACATGTGCGCCCAAATCCAACGCCGCGCCGAACGTTGGTCTGTATTCTTTACAGAATCAACAACAAATTCAGCCAAAGTAACATCCTTGTGCAGTTTTCAGTGTGCAGTTAATTGTCTACCGATTACTGAAAACTGACCAGTGATTACTGAAAAACGGTCGTATGCTGGGTGGTGTAAATGGGGCCTTGCGAGGTAAGCTGGCTTTCTATCAGGTGTAAGGCATTTACAGGAAAGGTGATGGGGTTGACGGTGGCTTGCCAATTCACTCTAGCAGCCGCACGGCCGTCTTTCACTCGCCCCAACGTTAAATGTGCCCGAAATGGTTTGTTTTCCTGTGTCCAACCGAGGGGGAGCAGCCGTTTATCCAAATCGTGTTTGACTAATTGTAATGTGGCCGTTTCCCCAGCCACCCCCACCCAAATAACACGCGGCCGTTTGCGATTTGGAAAACAGCCCAACCCGTTTAATTGCAATCGGAAAGCTGGTTGTTCGGCCGTCAATTCATCTAATTGTTGTGTAATGGATAAGAGTTGGTTTACGGCCGTGTCTCCCAAAAAGCGCAGCGTCAGATGCATTTTATCTGGCTGTACCCAACGCACCGATCGGTCTGGAAACTGGCCGGCCAGCAGTGACCTTATCTGCGCCAACTCATTTTTCACAGCAGGGGGTAAGGTAATGGCAATAAACGCGCGGATCGTCTGCGTCATGCACCCACAACTCGCGGCCGATCATTTTTCGGCCAGACGGAACGCTGTTGAATAAACGTTTGGATTTGACGATAAGTGATCATGCCCAGGAGGCGGCCGTATTCCGCCACCGGCAACGCCCGCACTCGCAGCCGGGACATCTGGCGCTGTACGTCTAACAAATCTGTCTGCAGGGCAACCGGGCGTACATCGAGTGACATGGCGGCATAAATAAGTGTATCTGGCCCATACAAATTGGCTGCCCGCAGCAAGCCATCTTCCGTAACAAAGCCGAGGTAACGGCCGTCTTCCGCCACCGGAAAGTCTGTTTGCAAACCACGCATCTGCTCTGTAAGCGCCTGCCGCACACTATCATACGGCCCCAACACCCCCACCTGGGTAGAATATGCCTGCTGCACGCTAAAACCGTATCCAGAACGAGACAACCGCCCACGCCAGCGTACCATCGTCAACTCTTGCGTACCGGCAATAAATATGAAGATGGCAATAAGCATCATGAAAAAAGCGCCATTGATTAGCCCATACAGCCCCAGCGCCACGGCCACAGCCCGGCCAATGTTTACGGCCACGGCCGTCGCCCGCTCATAACTCATCACCATCGCCAGCAGCGCCCGCAGTACCCGACCCCCATCCATCGGAAAGGCTGGCAGCATATTAAAGAGGGCCAGCATCCCGTTGTAAACAAATAAATAAGCAAAAAGAGTCTCGAAGGAAAAATCAAACGATCCCAAAGGATTTACAAAAGGAAGCCCCAGAGCCAGTCCCACCAACCACATAAGTAACATCAGGATCACGTTGACGGCCGGCCCGGCGACAGCGACTACAAACTCCTGAATCGGTTTTTCGGGCATACGATCCAATTGTGCCAGGCCACCAATGGGCAACAAGACAATCTGGCGTACCGGCACACCGTAATGCAGGGCTGCAAAACTATGTCCCAACTCATGCAGCGTCACCAGTACAAACAGGAACAAAATTAGCGCAAGGCCCAAAACAGCCCCTTCCATACCACCTAACTGACCATATTGAAAAGCGGCCCAGAATAAAATGATCGGGAAGGTAATATGAATACGAATATCAATACCACGTATAGCCCATATCTTAAAGGAACGGCCCATTAGATGGTGTCTCCTATCGCTCGAAAGATTTGTCTAAAATAGATAGGCTGATCATAACACAAATTTCACCACTTGCGGGTTAGCAACCTATAAGCGTAACCATTCAGGTGCCCGGCACTTCATTACCAAGTCTACTGGAGTAGCACACTCGTTTATAAGTGCCGGGCACCTTGGGGGAGTGAATGATTACTTCCAAGCAAATGCTTGACACGATGCTGGCGAAGCGCAACGTGGCCTGACGGCAGGGTTGACAATGTTCAGTCAACAATAATCACACTAAATGAATCGGTAAATGGGGTTGCTTATCCAACCACCTTTTTCAGAAAGCAGGTATACTAATTTGTTATGATGATTGAAGGTGCACTATTTTCAATATTGGTAACGGCCGTTCTTCTGACCATATCCGCCTGCCAACAAACTCTCCCCCCCGCCACATCTCCCACACCAGAGCCACCCCCCACTTATCTGCGGATTGGTGTGGCCGATAGCGCCGCTGCCTGGACCGATTTGGTTGCCGAACTTTACGGCCGTAGACAAAACCACACCATCCTACAATTCATCCCCGGTAATAACGAAACGTTGTGGGTTTATCTGGACAATGGGACGTTGGACGCCATCCTGTCACACCACATTCCGCCGGACAATAACAACTGGTTTAATCCGGTGGCGTTGGATGGGTTGACGATTATTGTACATCCCGATAACCCGGTGACTGATCTTTCTCTGGCAGAGGTGCAAGTATTGTTTAACGGCCGTCTCTCCAACTGGCAATCTCTCGGCGGGGCAGATCAACCCATCGCTTTGGTCAGCCGTGAGCAGGGCGCGGCCGCCAGAACACTCTTGCAGCAGCGCATCATGGCCGAGCAGCAACTTAGCATCAATGCCCAAATTGCCGCTTCTAACCAAACAATGTTAGACATCGTAGCCGCCGATCCATATGCCGTTGGGTACGAGATGATGGGCAATGTTTCTGGCGTAAAAGTAATAATGGTTGACGGCCGTATCCCCACACCCACAACTACCGCCGACCAATCCTACCCCCTAACCATCCCCCTCTACTTTGTCCACAACTCCCCTACCGAACCAACCGGCGAACTTCGCGCTTTCCTGGCCTGGTTGCAATCTGAAGAAGGGCAAGAAGTGGTTGGGGAGCGGTACGGCCGTGTGCCTTCGATTGACCAGAAGTTTCAAGATTAACTAAGATTGTCTGGTACTTTACAATCCCATAGACACCTTGACTGTCAGGAACAGATAGAGTATTTTTTACGGAGCGAAGGAGATGTCCAGTATTATACAGAAAAGATATTCTATATAAAAGTCCAATTTACGAGAATATACAGAAAATCATCTGTTCAACTAAAAAAGCACGAGAATATGCAGACTAACTTATGTATAAACCACTCTATGAAATTCGGTATTTACTTACCCAACTTTGGTCCCTATGGAGAAGCACGTGTTCTGGCCAATCTAGCTCAGGATGCAGAAAACTCAGGTTGGGATGGTTTTTTCATTTGGGATCATATTGCGGGTTGGACATTGCCAATGGTTGATCCTTGGGTAGCCCTGGCTGCGATTGCTGTCACTACCCACCGCATCCGTATCGGCACTACGGTTACACCCCTTCCCCGGCGTCGTCCCTGGAAGTTGGCACGCGAGGCGGTTTCGATAGATCATCTCTCAGGAGGGCGGCTAACACTGGGTGTAGGTATCGGGGGAGGAGAATCCGAGTGGGCGCATCTGGGTGAACAGCCTGATCTCAAAAAGCGAGGGGCAATGCTGGATGAAGCATTAAGCGTGCTGGTTGGGTTATGGAGTGGTGAACCGTTCAGCTATACGGGGCAATATTATCACATCGAGAATGCACATTTTCTACCCAAACCAGTACAGCAGCCTCACATTCCTATTTGGGTGGGTGGAAACTGGCCAAATAAAGCGCCCTTTCGAAGGGCCACAAAATGGGATGGGGCATTTCCTTTGTTCTCAGTTTGGGAGAATGAACAAGAGCTTGCCCAACTGGATGACATGGTTCATTACTTAAGTAAGCATCGCAAACATGAACAGCCAATAGATATAATCTGTATGGGGGTTACACCTGATGCAGAATCTGAAGAAGCGGCTAATTTGGTCGAGCAACGCTCCGAATTGGGGGCGACATGGTGGTTGGAATGTTTAACACCCTTTCGCTTTGACAAAGGTTATGAAGATGAATGGCCAGTAGATGCAATGCGTGAACGAATATTGCAAGGTCCACCACAGTTGCGTAAACTGCATAAAGAGCGGGCTAACCCCACATAAACTAACCATTCAGGTGCCCGGCACTTCATTACCAAGTCTACTGGAGTAGCACACTCGTTTATAAGTGCCGGTCACCTTGGGGGGGTGAATGGCTACCACATAAACCCTGACTTGGCTACGCCAGAGGGTAAGCGTCGCGATTTGTAGCTAGTTGGGTTCGTGTAAAATGGCTTTTGCCAGCGCCGCCTTCGCAGGTTATGTCATAGTTAACCGTCAAAAGAGATGACAACTAAAAAGTAGCCAATATTGTAAATATACCTAAGCGGAAAAAATAATTGATGGCACAATATTACACATTCAAGGATTCTACGCTTCCCACGCTTGAGCTAGCTGGAGGAAAAGGCCTATCTTTACTTTACTCGAAGAAAAAAGGCTTTAACGTCCCCACCGCAGTAGTGCTGTCAACCGAATTCTTCCATCCATGGTTGGAACAGATCAAGACCACACCAGAATGGAACCTGTTTACCCAAGCCAAAGACGACGGCATGACAACCGCTGCCATGGCTGTCAAGAACAGCTGTCAAGCCCTAGCGTTTATCGCAGAGCAGCAGAAAAAACTCGCTGAAGTCCGTCAATACCTCCAATCAGAAGGAATTATTCTGATGGCAGTGCGCTCATCCTCTCCCGAGGAAGATATGGAAGGAGCCTCTTTCGCTGGCATTTATGAAACCGTGCTGGGAGCGACCGATGCAAATCTGGAAGACGCGATCAAAACCTGTTTCGCCTCAGCACTGGATGAACGGGTAGTGGCCTATAAGCAGCAAAGCGGATTCGACCCACTCGACCCCAAGATCGCTGTCATCATCCAAAAACAGATCGCATCAGACGCATCTGGAGTGGCCTTTTCGTTGAACCCCGTGAACAACTCCTACGATCAATGTGTAATCAACGCCAACTTCGGCTTAGGTGAAACCGTCGTGGATGGCACGGTCACACCCGACGAAGCGGTCGTGGACAAGGTCACCAAAACCATCTTGAAAAAGATTCCTGGAAACAAGGCTGTCGCGTTATTTCTAAAAGCCGACGGTGGCACCCAAAGCGAAACACCTGATACCCCCAGTGACTTCTGCCTCACCGACGATCAAATCCTGGCCGTCACTGCGCTGACAACCCGAGTCGAAGTCGAGTATGGCAAGCCAATGGACATTGAGTGGGCCTACGAAGATGGGCAACTCTACCTGCTTCAAGCCCGTCCCATCACTACCTATTACAAACTCCCGGAAGAGATGATCACGCAACCCGGGGCACAAAAACACCTTTATCACGATGCCCTGCTGACCGAACAAGGCCTGCCAGAAAGCCTAAGCCCACTCGGCATGAATTTGTTTATGTCTCTTGGAAGATTAATAACGCCGGGAGTGCCTGATGAAGATTTTTTGTCCTTTGACAGGGGGATGGCGTTTGGCAGCGTTGGGCGGATGTTTACCCATCTCGGACGAATGTTGAAAATCATGGGGAAAAATAACGCAGTTAAGACCTATCGGATCACCGACTCTCTGGGGGCTCAAATTATGGAAGCAATGGACCTGAAGGAGTACATCCCCAAGAAACTCCCTAAAGGTTTCATGAAAAACCTCATCAAAACTGGGTTCGGCGCCATGATATTTATTCGACCTCTGATGAAATCAAGAAGCAAACCCGATGTATATCTACAACACTACATAGATGAAAACGCGAAACTTAGGCAAGACTTAAAAACAGAATTTGAACGGGATATCTCTTTTGAAGATTTTGCCATTACAAGTTTTCTCAAAGTTGGATCCCACATGAATGGTGTGCAGCTACCGGCACTGATGGCGTCGGAAGCTGCCCGGGGTAAACTCAAGAAAATCTTCAAAAAAGAACCGGATGCGGTGCAAGCACATCTGCGATCTATAGAGCAGTCATTCCCCAACAATGTGACCATCGAGATGGGTTTATTACTCTACGAGTTATCCCAGTTCCCTGACATCCAACAGACTGGCACGGCTCAAGAGTTCGTCCAAAAACTGGCTGCCAACCAACTCTCTTCCGAGTTCATGCAAAAATGGCAGTTGTTTATGGATGATTATGGGTTTCGTGGGCCAAAAGAGCTTGATATCGCTACTCCACGATATTATGAAAAGCCTGATGAAGTATTTGATATCTTGAAAACAATGGAAGGTCATGACGATCCCAACTTGACCCCGCAAAGTCTATTTGAGAGTGGCGCTAAGCGCCGGGTCGAGAGTGTCCAGTTCCTGGAAGAATATCTGGAAAAAAAGAGTCGCAGAAAACTCAAGGCCTTCAGAAAAAACTACAAGCTGCTCGAAAACTTTGCCGCTTATCGAGAATCTCCAAAATATTATATTATCATTGTGATCGACTATCTCCGGCGCCGGGCTCTCGCGCTGGGGAAGCAATGGGTGGCAGCCAGGCGGCTGGACTCGGCCGACCAGGTATTTGATCTCCTATGGGACGAAATTAAACAGGCAGAGGTGGACACAAGTCTTGATATTCGGACACTGGCAAAAAGCAACCGGGAATATTATGCTCAATTCAATCCCAATAATGATCCACCTGTTCTCATCGATTCCCGCGGCTTCATCCCGAAATTACCCCCACTCACCCGCAAAAAAAACGAACTCGTGGGCACCCCAGTTTCTTCCGGATTTGTTATCGGTAAAGTGAAGGTACTCAAACGTGCTAGTGAAAAATCAATTCTACCCGGCGACATCCTTGTGACCAAGGCTACCGACCCGGGCTGGACGACGCTCTTTATCAATGCTGCCGGGGTGCTACTCGAAAGTGGAGGGGCGCTTCAGCACGGGGCCTCGGTTGCCCGTGAAATGGGTAAGCCCTGCATTGTCGGGATTGAGGACGTCACAAAAAATCTAAAGGATGGTCAGATCGTGGAAATGGATGGAAACACAGGGGTTATAAAAATTCTAAGCGAAAGTACGGCTAACCCCGCGTGAACTATGCCCTGCTGCGCAGCAGATGATCGGACACTAAATGCTAAGTTTGGCTCTGGTTGAGCGGCACTCGGAGCCAAAACGCAGGCAGGTTACGCCCCTGTTACGCTGGTAGTATAATCGTGAACGTCGTCCCCTGCCCCACAACTGAATCCACATCAACAGTCCCATGAAGGCCATGAATATAATCCTTAGCCCAAAACAAACCAAACCCCATCCCCCGACCATCTTTGGTTGTCCAGCCCATTTCAAAGATGTGGTTAATGTCTGCCTCATCAATGCCCACGCCGCTGTCTTGAATGGAAATCTGCACCCGGCCGTCGGCCAACAGTTCACTGCGAATCCATAAATCTCCCACCTCGGCCGTCTCTCGAATAGCATCGCGCGCATTTTTCAAAAAGACCCGAAACGCTTCCGCTAACATTTCTGATGCTGTGCGAATGGATGGCAATTGAGGCGACAACAAAATATGAACATGCGCCCCCATCTGCTCCGCCAGATTATCACTAAAACTACCGTCCATTAACTGCGGATAAACCGCATTTAGCGCATTGACCAAACAATCATTTACACTGACCGACTCTTCAGGCAGATGTCGCCACGGTTCATGTAAGGTTTCCAACATTTCAGAAGCCAACTGCAGCCGGTTTAACATGCTGCTGTTATTGGAAATAATTTCTTCCTGCTGCCGGGAGGAGTAACCAGCCAGACCGCCCAGCAAATGCAGATAAGTTCGCACCGCCCCAATATGATTCCCCAAGGTGTGTACGGACGCTGTGGCGCTGAAAGCCATACGTCCAAATTGTTCAGCAATGCGCCGTTGTGTTTCCGCCTCGCGGTACAGACGGGCATTGCGAATACCGGCGGCCGCCTGCTGCCCAAAGGAGGTTAATAAAGAGATTTCCCAAGAGGTGAATTCGGGCTGGCGGGTAGCTACAAACAGATTGCCCACAATTTCATCTTCCAGATAAAACGGCACAGCAATCACTTGCTTAATACTCAATGATTTTTGGGCCAGATCAGCGATGGTTTTGGGAATAATGGGACGCAGCAAATCATACAGATAATCAGAAAGAAGGAAATTTTGAGGACGGCCGTTGACCCCCTTCACCGCCCGCACACTCAAATTATCCTTATACTTCTCTTCATCCAGATACACTACCGCATCTGGCCCAATGAGAGAAATGCCGGCCCTCTTTTCCAATTTTGTCAGTACCGTTTTAGATTCATCCAACGCATAAGCCCGCACCGGCAGCGCATTCCCATCTTCCAACGTAGCTACCATTGCCCCTTCGTAACCCAATTCATGTACCACAGCGTCAACCACAGTTTGCAGCACTTGGGTTTCATCGGTCATCCGTGCTTGCAAGGAGAATATAACTCGTTCCAGAGTTTGTAATGAGACAATATACGCTTCTTGGTCAGTTGGGTTTGCTATTAGCAATTTTGAATCTCACGTTTAATCTTTATTTCCATTCTAACGAAGAAGTAGCCTTACGTAGTGAAAATGTGGCGAAAAAAGGCGCAAATAGGCACAATTTCCTATACGCTCTATCAAGTTTGAGATAGAAAAAGAGGTTCCACCTTTTCAAAAAGGTGGAACCTCTACAGAAACAGAAAGCAATTACGGCCGCTGCAAAACATGTGTCACAATAGTCGCCCCACTGCCGCCAATGTTCTGGGTCAAGGCGATGTTGGCGTTGTCAATTTGAGCCTCCCCCGCTTGCCCGCGCAGTTGCAAAGTAGCTTCGGCAATCTGGTACAAACCCGTCGCTCCCACCGGATGCCCCCGCGCTTTTAAGCCACCCATTGTGGCGATGGGAATACGGCCGTCGGGCAAAATAGCTCCCTCTTGCGCCAGCCGCACCCCCTGACCCCGTTCAGCAAAACCACAGCTCTCCAAAGAAAGCGCCGCCATCACCGTAAAAGCGTCATGCAGCTCAAACAAATCTACATCATCCGGGCCAATGCCAGCCTGGGCATAAGCCCGCTTCACCGACAGTTTCGACGCTTGCAACCATAACGGGTCTTCCCGATCATGCACCGCCAACGTATCTGTGGCTGAAGCGGAACCGGCCACACGCACGGCCGCCGGTGCATTTTCGGCCGGCACTAACAGCAGCGCGGCCGCCCCATCCCCAATCGGCGAAGCGTCAAACAAAGAGATTGGGTCAGCCACAATACGCCCTTTGTCATACACATTTTGGCTGATTGGTTTTTGGAACATCGCATTGGGATTGTGAGCGCCGTTGGCATGGGCGTTCAAAGCAAAGGGGGCAAAATCATGCCGGTCATATCCGTATTCGTACATATAACGACGCATAATCAAGGCATTCAAGCTGACAAAGGTGACGCCATGTTCAACTTCATAATCGGCATCGGCGGCCGTTGTTAGCGCGGCCGTTGTCTGTTTGAAATTCGTTTCGGTCATCTTTTCCACGCCGATAACCAGTACCGCATCCAGCTCGCCGCTGGCAACGGCCAATACACCTTGCCGCATCGCTGACCCGGCCGAACCGCAGGCCGCTTCCATCTTGACTGCTTCAACACCGTGTTGGCCTAAAAAGTCGGCCACCAATGCGCCTAACTGACGCTGTTGGTTCAGTTCACCGCTGGTCATATTGCCTACATAGATAGCATCTACCTGAATGACGCCGGCGTCTTGCATTGCTGACCGGCCGGCATTAACTGCCAATTGGCGAATGGACAAATCCCAGTGTTCACGCACCGGGGTTTGCCCCACGCCCAAAATAGCAACTTCTCGCATAAGAATCCTCCGTACATAGAAAAACCAGGCAGTGGCAAATATTGCCGCCCGGTTCAATGAGTTGGCTAGAAGTATGATTCTGTTTTGCCGTCAGAAACTATCAATCGGCCGAATTTACTGTCAATTTCTGTCTTGTCAAGTTTGCCACTGTGCAAGTGACAAAAGGAACCGATGATTTAGATTTGAACCCAATGCTCATGCCGATTCTCTCTTGCTCGAAATTCATCAATGTTTATTTCGGGGACAGAACGAATTTTCTAAAAACATTGGCAAGACTATCATAATATGATAGTCTATACATAGAATGTTCACTAATCCTTATAAGTTTATAGGTGCTTAACATGAATCAAAATTATAAAGCGGTCTATTTTGCAGACACGCCCACAGATAGCGCCAGCAAAAAATCTCTCACAATTGCATTCGGAAAAAGAACGTCCCAACTATATGACAATGTCAAGAATTTTTCTAGCGCTGAAATTCGCCAACTGCTGGGGACAGATAGTTATCATGAGTTGATTAACGCTGCTCAACGTGAAGATTTGCCAGTAAATACATATTGCTTACGCCACATAAAACAATCACTAAGAGTCATTCAAGAACAACAGGCTCAACTCACTATGCCTGGAGTTGCTCCTCAAAGTCAATTATTTGATCCTGTAACTGTTACCTTCAAGGGGGGAGCAAAAGAACCCTTTGTAAGATGGTATTCTTATTTGGAAGGATATTCGCCACAATTTGTAAAAACCATTTTAGAAAAATATGCTCCGAACGCGACCAGAGTACTCGATCCCTTTGCTGGCACAGCAACAACAGCTTTTACCGCTTCGCAACTAGATAAATCTGCTTTTTTTTGTGAAATAAACCCTGTATTACAGTTTATCAGCCTTACAAAAATTACTGTTCGACGGCTACAGTTAACACAACGTTTGAAACTCGCTAATGATTTAATGGAGCAAAGTAATAAATTATTATCACTTGAACGTTTCCAGCCAGATTTGGCATTAGATCAAACATATAAAAATGTATTTGGAACTAGCGAGTTTTTTGATGACTCAATCTATGATGAAATATTGCGTATGCGTACATGGATTGATGAAGTTGCTTTAGTTCAACCATTATTAGCAGATTTGTTAACAGTAGCAACCTTATCTGCCCTTGTACCCATATCAAACATGAAAAGGGCGGGCGATTTAAGGTATAAAACCGCTAAAGAGTTAGCAAAATCAAAAATTTTACTGGTGGAAGCAATTAACAAAAATATAGTGCAGTTAGTCCGAGATATTCGAGATTATGTTAATGGGTTACAAACACAACCTTTACTACTGTGTGAAAATGCCAAATCTTTGGCATCTATACCGTATTTAGATATAGATACGGTAATTACCAGTCCTCCCTATGTGAACGGTACAAATTACTTTCGCAACACTAAAATCGAACTGTGGTTTTTACGATGTCTTTTGCAAAAAGAGGACTTAACCAGATTTCGTTCAGAAGCGATCACAGCAGGAATAAATGATGTAACGGTGGCGAAGGTTCCTGAAATTTCCCATGTTGCTGTGCAGAAAATCGTAGATAAGCTTGAAAATGCTTACGATCCACGCATTCCACGCATGATTGCTAGTTATTTTCATGAAATGACTAATATTTTCCGATCTATTCGCAATCATTTACAACCAAATGCGGTTGTTGCCATTGATATTGGCGATTCTGCGTATGCAGGTGTACATGTACCGGTTGACAAATTGCTATCTACGTGTTTAGGAGAATTGGGTTTTGTACAACAGGACGAGATCACATTGCGACAACGTCGTTCCCGTGGCGGTATGTTGTTGAAGCAGTCACTTCTTGTTTTTAGATACAAACTAACTGAACCAATTTTTCATGGAAGTAAACTTATTCATCCGTGGAAAATTCAATGGGATGATTTTAAGACAACTTTACCTCACCAACAACAGCCATATGCAAAACGAAATTGGGGTCATCCACGCCACTCGCTATGTTCTTATCCGGGAAAACTT
This sequence comes from Chloroflexota bacterium, assembly GCA_024223125.1. The sequence goes on along the minus strand of JAAEOP010000139.1, from coordinate 57,124 downwards.
AAACCAGCCATTGCCTATCATCTTGTAAAGACATTCGTTCCATCACATGGTAGGATGCTAGACCCATTTGCTGGTGTAGGCACAATTCCTTTTGAGGCGGCTTTACAAGGTAAACAAGCCTACGGCTTTGATATTAGTCCTGCAGCCTTTGCTATTGCCAATGCCAAAATACAGCGACCGCTTGAGAGTATCTGTTTTAGTGTGATTGACAACCTTGAACAATACTTGGGGCAGAACGAACTTTTGGCAGAAGAACTGACTGAAGCAACTGAGTTTGGTTTTAACGGCAAGTTAGTTGAATATTATGAAACAAACACACTCAAAGAGGTCTTGTTAGCTCGCCGCTATTTTCAAGAAAACAGGCCTGAATCAGATGAAGAATGGTTTGTAATGGCTTCGTTGCTCCATATTTTACATGGCAATCGTCCCTATGCGTTAAGTAGACGTTCGCATCCTATTACCCCTTACAAACCTTCAGGTGACTTTGAGTACCGTTCATTGATTGAGCGATTAGCGGCAAAAGTAGAAAGAGGATATAAGGAACCATTACCTAAAGATTTTTGCCTCGGCAAAATGTTTTTCCTTGATGCCACAAGTTGGTGGCCGAGAGAAATTGACAATCTTGATGCAATTATCACTTCTCCCCCATTTTTTGACAGCACTCGGTACTATTTAGCAAATTGGTTGCGACTTTGGTTTGCTGGTTGGTCTCAATCTGACTTTGATACACGGCCGTTAGGTTTTGTTGATGAACGTCAAAAAAGCAGTTTTGATGTATATATTCCACTTCTACGTCAGGCACGAGAACGATTGAAGCGCGATGGTGTTGTTGTTTTACATTTGGGGAGAAGCGTCAAGTGTGATATGGCTGCCGAATTAGAACGTTTGGGAAAGCGATGGTTTCGTTCAGCCGAAGTATTCGATGAAAGTGTAGCTCATTGCGAATCTCACGGTGTTCGTGATAAAGGTACTGTAACCTCTCATCAATACTTGATTCTTTCTTAGCCAGACTTGCTTTTGGATCGAATGACTCGTTGATATTCGGCATTTGCTTGACGAACCCAAGCTGGCGAGACAGTTGCAGAATACTTGAAAAAGTCAAAGTTTTCGTGTCGAAGGATTCGGTTCCGCAATTTAATTAATTCTGGCATGTATGCGGCATACTTTTGCAAAAGCACATCTACATGAATAGGATTTTTAAGATGTTCAATCGCATCGGGATTATAGTGCGGCGGGGAGATTAAAACATCGTATTCTATTCCAGTCAACACCACTAATCGTTTCAGATCTTTGTCAGAATAATATTCAGACGGCCACTTGCCAGATTTTTCTCCATTGTGGTCACAGCAAAGCAAAGTTGCGTTTTCGGATGTCAGCGGCCACAAATAAACAGCAGGTAAGGTATGATCAAGCGGTCGTTCCTTAGCTGAAACGTTACGAAGGTCTTTTTCGCATTTGAAACAACGGTATTTGAATCTTTTATGGATTTGCTCGCTGTCAATCCTTGTATTGCCTGACAAATCCAAGTACATACGACGTTTTTGTGCGGCTTCGCGGTGTTGATCAGATAGACGGGTTTGGTTTTTAATTGAATTGTAGACTTTTTTGCATAGCCTACATTCACCTTGTCTACCAGATTTTCGAGACCGGTGACGATCAAACAAATCAAGTGGCTTGATGGTGCTACAGATAATACAGTATTTATATTCGGGGGCTTCTTGGATATAGTCGTCATGCAAGACAGTGAATTCGCCTGTTTCTATGACATCAGGCGGTGTTGTGCGCTTATCAACCAATTCATAATCATAAAATTTCGACTCATCGCCAGAACGCATAACCATATCGCAACTTGGGCATATTATTTCAAAATCATCTCCAATTTGATCGCGACGGACAAAAACAAATTCTTGGCAATTGCTATTAAGGCATTGGAAGCCTTTGAATACAATGTCTCCCATACCTTTTACGTGATCAGCTCGTATTTGATTGGTTCTTATGACCTTTGTATATGGTTTTCGTCTTGTCACTACGCATCCTCAAGTTATTGATTTTTGTACTATTGTTTGGCTCAAACGATGATCAGAGCCTTTTATTTCTTTGACTTTACTGATGCAGCTTGCTGTAGGATGGATCCTGCGCCGCCGGTGGCGTGTTTGCCCTGGGTTCCTAACATGGCGGCTAGTTCCTGCACACGGCCGTCATGCTGCAAATCATCTACGGCCGTTGTGGTACGGCCGTCTTGTACTTGCTTGCTCACATGAAAATGAACGTCTCCATAACCGGCCAACTGGGGCAGATGGGTGACAACGATGACTTGATGGCTGCCAACGGTCGTTAACCCCCACAACTTCCGCCCCACCACGTCCCCAATACGGCCGCCAATCCCCTGATCAATCTCATCAAAAATGAGGGTGGGGGTGGCATCTACTTGAGCCAACGCCGTTTTAAGCGCCAACATGAGACGAGCCGTTTCTCCCCCGGAAGCGACCTTCGCCATCGGTTTGAGCGGTTCACCGGGATTAGTGGAAATAATAAATTCCACCCGGTCAATGCCAGTCTGGTCAAAGGCCAATCGTTGGTCGCCAATATAAACCCCATCTTCTTGTGGTTCTGTAACAAACTGGACGCTGAAACGAGCGCCTTCCATGCTTAAATCGGTTAGTTGGCTTTCTACGGCCGTTGCCAGCAAATGAGCCGCTGTCTGTCGCTTCTCAGACAGTTTAGCCGCCATCTCCCCCACCCGTTTCAGGTATCGTTCTTTTTCAATTTCCAATTCAGCAATACGGGACTCACTGCTTTCGATTCGGGCTACTTCTTTTATCGCTTTATCATGGGAGGCCAAAATATCGGCCACTGTCTCCCCATATTTACGTTTGAGATTGTTGATCAACTCAATCCGTTCTTCCACAAAATCCAGACGGCCGGGATTAAATTCCAAATCATTCAGATACGTTTGCAATTCTGACGACAATTCACTGAGTTGGAAGATGAGTCCTTGCAATGTTTCCAATTTAGGCGACTGCCCATCGTCGTAGCGGGTTAACTGCACCAGTGAGCGTTCAGCTTGCCCCAACATATCGGCCGCCGATTGGGACTCATCATCCATCCCAGTTAGCAGAGCCACCGCTTCGGAAGCGGAGCGCATTAACTGTTCGGCATTGGCCAGACGGGTACGTTCAGCCCGTAGTTCTTCTTCTTCCTCAGGTTGCAATTTGGCCGCTTCAATTTCTTCGATCTGGAATTTGAGCATGTCGGCCCGTTGGGTCATTGCTCGTTCATTTTGGCGCAAATCCTGGAGTTCTTTTTGTATTTCTTGAAGTTGGCGCACTTTTTTTGCCAGCCCGTTTCGTTCTTCGTTCAGGCGAGCATATGAATCTAACAAGGGCAGATGGGAGCGGGGTTTAAGCAAGGAAAGATGGTCTCCCTGGCCGTGTATGTCAATCAGCGGTTCGGCAATTTGGCGCAGGAGGGAGAGGGTGACAGTACGGCCGTTAACGCGACAGATGTTACGGCCGTTAGCCCGCAGTTCTCGTGCCAGCAGCAGTTCTTTTTCGTTCCCTTCTTCGTCCAGTCCTTCCTGGCGCAAAATGGGGTTAACGGCCGTTTGCAGCCGTGTACTCAGTCTGAAAGTCGCCTCCACATATGCTTCAGACGCTCCGGTGCGAATCATTGCTGTGTCTGCCCGGCCGCCTAGCAAAAGCGTCATCCCGTCCAAAATGATAGATTTGCCCGCCCCCGTTTCCCCGGTTAGGACATTAAAACCCCGGTTAAAAGCAATGGTCAGATTATCAATGATGGCAAAATGGCGGATACTTAATTCTGTGAGCATTACTTCATCCAATAATAAGCAGAGCCACCGGCAACAAAAAGATAGACCCCGGGGGTTATAAATGTAAACATAAGGCCAGCCCCGGCCGCCAAACCGGCCGGACCGCTGACCAACAATACCAGAAAAATGGGCAGAGCAGGTATCAGAACACCCAAAATCATTAACCCGACTACCAATTCTGGCAGATAGCGGCCACGCCGGCCGCCAATCGCTTTTTTCGTCAGACGGCCGATGATACTGCCCACAAACCCACCGGCAAAAATCATCAGGAAAATCATAAAGAAGCCGCCGCTGAGTCGCCAAACAATCACCCCGGCAATGAGGCTCAAGGGTAGGGCGACGGCCGTTGCCAACAAATAATCTGTCACTTTGGCCGTGAAATACTTATCTTCCAAATCACGCAAACAATCGGGGCATAAATAGCCGACTGAAGTTTTGTTGGCGCAGCTCATACAGATGGGTTTGTCACAGTTGTAACAGCGTAAAGAGGTACTCTGGCCTGGATGCCGGTAGCAGAACAGTTCAAAATCGGCGCTGTCTTTGTCGGGCGCTTCCTTTTCCATCTGTAACTGTTTTGCTTGCTCCTCTTCTTCTTTTTTAGCGGCCGCCGCCAACTCCTTTTCTCTTTCCCAGGCTTGCACTAATGTTGTGGATAAATTCTCGCCTCGTAACTCGGCCAGACTGATTTGAGCTTCTATATTATCCGGGTTGAGTGACAGCGCTTTTTCATAACAGGTTTCTTTTTGAGCATCATCGTAGGTAACGTGGGCCAGACCCATCAGGGCTGCCTCCGTCTCCGGCGCTTCTGCCAAAATTTGTTGGTATAGTTGTTCGGCGGCCGCTCGTTTTCCTGATTCTTCAACTTTGGCCGCCTGACGCAGTAATGATCGTAAACGTGGTTGACTAATTTCCATATGATTTCCCTAATCTTGTCGCATATAACCCAGGCGAGCCATTAAACGCCGGTAAAAGTAACCGGGGCTTTCTACCCGGACAAAGGTACATAGTTGCTCATTTTTTTTAATAATTACATTGTCTCCATTTTGCAAAGAAATACCATCTTGTCCATCCGGGGTAATGTACGCCTCATGATCCATCGTAACATGAATGGAAATTTCGGCCGTTTCATGCAAAATCAAGGTGCGGTTTAAGCTAAGGTGGGCGGCTACGGGCAGCACCACAAAATTTTGTAACTGGGGTGGTAATAATGGCCCCCCGGCAGCCATGGCGTAAGCGGTGGAACCAGTAGGCGTGGCTACAATCAGGGCATCGGCCGTATAAGTGGCTACCTGATCACCATCTACCCGTAGGTGAAAATGAACCACTCGTGCCTGCTCGCCTCGTCCAACGACCAGTTCGTTTAGGGCGGAGAATGTTTGTATTGTACGGCCGTCTCGTTGTAAGTCGGCCGTTAACATCAGCCGCTCTTCAGTCCAATAATCCCCTTTTAGGACGCGGGCCAACTTTTGTTGCCATTCCTCCGGCTGCGCTTCTGTTAAAAAGCCCACCTTGCCCAGATTGATGCCAAATAAAGGGACGCCACCAGGAGTAGAAACACGAGCTACCCGCAGTAAAGAGCCATCGCCACCTAAAACGACCAGCAGGGTACTCTCTTCAATTCGCGTTTGTAGATGGAAGACATCCCGGGTGGAACCCAGCCAGACGGCTACATCTTTTTCGGCCAGCCAATCATATACTTCCTGGGCTAACGGCCGTGAGGCTGCAATACTGGGATGGTGTAAAATTCCGACTGCGTGCATGAGCTAAATGAGATACAGTTCCTTACATTTGCAGACGAGTGACAATATCATCCAAAGAAACGTTTTCTTGCTTGCGGCCGTCTAACGGCCGATACACTACTTCATTGGCTGCCATTTCATCCTCACCCAAAATGAGAACTGTCTGTATATTGTGCTTATTCGCTTCCCGCATCTGGCTTTTCATGCTGCGACGGTTGCGGGCAAAAGCCAGCCGGGTTCCAATACCGGCCGTTCGTAACCGGAATGTTAACTGCACAGCGGCCGTTTTTGTCGCCCCGCCAAAATGTGTCACCATCACAGTCGGTTTGGGTGTGGTTGGGGGATCAATGCCTGCTTCTTGCAAACCCAAGATGATGCGTTCAATGCCACTGCCAAAACCAACGCCAGGCGTAGAAGGGCCACCAATATCTTCTGACAGACCATCATAACGGCCACCGCCACAAACAGCCGCCTGCGCTCCAATCCCCTCAGCCCACACTTCAAAGACAGTTTTAGTGTAATAATCAATCCCTCTTACTAAGCGAAAGTTAATGGTGTAGGATTGATCCAGAGCATCTAACAAACCGCGCAGATCGCTAAAATGATCTTCACAATCATTGCACAAATAATCAATGATATGCGGCGCTTGGGCTAATATCGCCTCCATACCCGGCTCCTTGCTGTCTAAAATACGCAAAGGGTTACGCCGTAAACGCTCCTGGTCAATTTCAGCCAGATTGTCCAAATGATCGGCCAGATATTCCTTTAGGGCAGCTATATATCGGGGTTTACAGTCGGGGCAGCCAGTGCTGTTTAGCTGAAAAGTCAGCCCTTTATAACCTAATTTGCGGTACAAGTTCATTGCCAACAGCATCACTTCCAGGTCGGCCGCAGGGTCAATTTCACCTAAGATTTCGCAGTTAAATTGGCTGTGTTGGCGGTAACGGCCGGCTTGCTGCCGCTCGCGCCGGAAAGCGGGGCCAATGGTATACAGCTTTACCGGTTGGGGCCAGGCCGTCATCCCATTTTGAATGTAAGCCCGCATAAACCCGGCCGTAAATTCAGGACGCAGGGTCAGGCTCACTCCTTCAGATTCTTCTACATCGAAGGTTTCTTTCTTGACGAAGAAGTCAGAAGCATCCCCCACGCCGCGATGATAAAGTTCGGTATATTCCATAATGGGCAAATCTACCCGTTGGAAGCCGAATCGTTGGGCCAGGGTCACGGCCGTGTCCAACACCAAATCCCAATAGCGGCGATCTTCGGGCAGCACATCCTGCATCCCCTTTGCGCGTTGTATTGTTGTCAATAGTCCCTCCGTATCTGTTCGTTTGAATGTGGCGTATTATACTTCGTTATCCGTTATCCGTAATCCGTAAACCGAACACGGAACACGGATCACCCCAACCGCTGGCTGCATTGGCCGCGCAGACCGCAACGAGAACAGCGCACCCAACTGTTGTGATCACGATCCACATCGGCCGCATATAAATCTTCACGCATATCGGCCAGTAAGTCGAGCAAATCTTCTTCCAGTTCGGCCGTGTAATCTACAGCAAAGGCGCCGCCTTTATATTGGATAATGCCATGTGTGGGACGGACGCCATAATTTTCCTCGACTAACCGGCAGTACGCGGCTAACTGCAAAATATGTCCTTCATGTGGGTCGGCCGGCGCTTTGCCTGACTTCAATTCTACAGGCACGATCATGCCATCCGCTTCTTCCACCAAATAATCTGGTTTTCCCACCAGATGCAGCGTGCGGGAGCTTAACACTTCGTCATTATCAAACCAGGTACCAGCATCGGTGTAAATGACCTTGCCTTCGGGCAAACCAGCTTCCTCATTCAGGCTGCGCGACCAGACCAATAGCCCTAACGCCAGAGTCAGGAGGAGTAAGCCTATTCCGAGGGAGAGTGTGCTGGTGAGCATTTTTCGTAATCCGTGTTCTGTATTCCGTGATCGGCCATCGGTCAAAAGACGATGTAGATAAGGATAATAATAGCAACGAACAGCATCAAGAAGGCCAATCGTTTAGCCCAGATAGATTGCCACACCAGATGGCCGTGACGTTCATGATGCTGTGTACCCGTTTCCAATTCGCGGATGTTTTGTGACCGGGCACCTTTTTTGCGCTTCAACCACCACGCCCGCCGACAATAGATGTAGGCTGATAATTCACTTGCTCGAATCCAATGATCGCTCATAAGTTCTAATTTTATGTGTTTGCGGGGGTCTGTCAAGAGGGCTATGTGTCTCTCAAGTCCCCGGCACTTTGGAAGTGCCAAGGACTTCTCTGAACGGGGAATTACGGCCGTAACAAAACCTTCTTCACCCCTTTACTGGCCGCAAATTTAAAGGCATTCAGGCCATCATCCAAAGGGAATTCAGCATCAATGAGGGAGTAAACATCTACCGCGTTGGCTTCTAACAGACGTAAGGCTGGGGCAAATGGGCCACAGCGCGACCCGACAACATTTATTTCGGCGACGACTAGTTTGGTTAAATCGAGGCGGCTTGTTCCGGTAAAGGTGCTTTTGAGAATGAGTGTGCCCCGCGGCCGTACCAACCGCAGCGCCTGAGCAAAGCCAGCCTCATTCCCCGTTACCTCCACTACCAGATCAAAACTGTTGTCAGGCCAATCGGCCGCCAAACCTGTATGCAGCCCCCACTTTGCCGGGAGTTCTAAAGAGGCGGTGCGACGGCCTAACATGGTGACTTCTGTGCCCGCCAAAGCCAACACCCGCCCCACCAATAATCCTAAACGCCCAGGGCCAATAACGGCCGTTTTGGCCGTCGGCCGTACCAACACCTGCTCTCGAATTCGGATGGCGGCCGCCAATGGTTCTGTGAAAGCAGCCCCTTCATCAGGAATAGAATCGGGGACAATATGTAAATTTTTCAGGGGTACAGCCACATATTCGGCAAAAACTCCATCCCGATCATGAATTCCCAACACCTGCCGCGTAGGACAATGTTCTGGCTCCGATTTAAGGCAAAGGGGGCAGGTTCCGCAACCAATATTGATGCTGCAAACAACACGACGGCCGTGCCAGGACACATCTGGAACCGATACTACTTCACCGACAAATTCATGGCCCAAAACACCTTGAAATTCGGGTACATACCCTCGCACCATTTCCAGATCAGTAGCACAAATTCCAGCCAAATGTACCCGCACTAAGGCTTCATCTGCCTGTGGTTTTGGTTGGGGCAGATTGGTTTGGAATTGTAAACGGCCGTTGATAAGCGAAAGTCCGTGCATCAGGGTGTTGGGGTGACCTCTGGGGTTGGCGTCTCCTCAGTTGGCGTTGGTGCGGGCGTTTCTTCACTAATTTCTGTTGCGGCCGCCTCAGTCGTGCTATCTGGTGTTTCGACAGGTTCCGGTTCTGCCACAGGCTGCTGCAATAATTGTTGCAGCAGCAAATTCAACAGTTCCAACTGGGAAATATCAAACACGTCATTCCAGGCTGCATCATAGACGCCACCCGCTCCCCGTACCAGCAATCTCGTGCGTAAAGGGGGTGCAGTTGGCGGCGGCACGGTGGCTGTGGGACTGCCAGAAGCAGTCACGGCCGTTGGCTCAGGATCAAAAGTCGTCAAGCCAGTCCGCACCACCCCATCAGCAATCAGGGATGTAGTCAGGCTAAGAACCTGGGTGGAGGATATGGTCGTAGAAACTTGTTCGCCGCTGCCATCGTTGACTTCGGCCGTGCCATCGGCAAAAATCGTCATACGCGCCCCATCTGAGCGAGAATAATCTAAGACCGCCCGCAAGGGAAGAAGTGTGGGCGGTTTTTCCAGAATGGCATCGCTGGCAGCCAACTTTTCCGCTAATACATCGTCAAATTGTGAATAAAGAGTCAGCAAGGTTGATGGCAGCGTATATTCCGGGCAAATAATGCCAATAATACCGGCTGCATCCTCCTTTTCAATATAGAGCGATTCCACGGCCGAACCAGCGCAGCTTGTTATGTACTGGCTTAACAGCCCCTCAGTCGTTAAGTCCGCAAACGCATCCAGCAGTTCGGGGGGCGCGTCTATCGGAGAATTGACATGATTTTCATTACCGAGCCAGGTATAGAGACGGCCGTCTTCCGTCAAGGCCACCGAATGGGCAGGAGCAAATGGAGAAGCGCTGCGCCGTAAACCAGCCACCGTATCTGGGGGAAAATATGGACCTAAACTCAAAGAAAAATAATTATCCAGACTGGCCAGCAAAATCGGGTCTCGCAGCCACCCTTCCGCACTTTGTTGGGCCAATGGCAATGAGTAAGAAAGATAGACGCAGGTATCACACCCATCTGGCACAACCGGCAGCAGCAAATCCCGCAAAACCGATTGCAAATCCAACAGCGCCCCAGCCTGATTATTACGCTGCACTGCCTGACCTGTCATTTCATCCACCAAGATAATCTGGCTAGCAACACTGCCCTGCAAACGCCGGTCTAAGCCAATGGCCGGAATTTTGTAATGCACTTCAATGACCGTATCGGCATAGGGCACAGGCGTATCGGTTGCTTGCGTGGGAATGGCGCGTTGTGTCACCGTTACTACCGGCTTCGTAGGAAAGAAGCGGTCTGACGGTTTGGGTGGGGTGAAGGTAGGCGGAATGTCCAGAACCGGGGTTGCTATAGGGGAAATGGCTAAGGTAGGCGGTGGCTCACTGTTTTGGCCACAGCCGTAAAGAATAAAGATGAGCAGAATGAGAAGTAGTTTTTTCATAGGATAGGCATTTTTGAATAGCTTGCCAGCGGGGAAGATTATAACAGAATTTTTGCAGTGGATAAATTTCGGGGCGGATAAATCTTGCTACATTTGCGAAGTCGGCCTTCGCCGACTGAGTTATTGTCTACGATCGGCTGGATTTCAGTCTACGAAGGTGGATTTCGCAATCATTGCCGCGAATTCATTCGCTAAAATTTAACAGTAACACATAATGTGCTAAAATTGTAATTATACAGGTCATTCCCCCATCTTCATGAGGGCAAGCTCTGTAAAGGCAGGAATCCAAACACCTGGATACCCGTCTTCGCGGGTATGATAGTCGAGAAACACCTGTATTATTACTCAAAGATATTCTTGGTGGTCTACAATGATTGACACAAACAATTCTGGTTCTGGGACGCCCATTTCAAAAACCGAATCTATCCCCTACCCGCCTATAGAAGCTCGACCGCCCCTCCCTACCGGATACGTGCCCGACGACGATCAACTTTCCCGATATGCGGCTACCCAACGTTTCACGCGATTGTATATCTATTTGCCTTTAGGGGTGTTAACGGCCGTCGTTCTCATCTTCGTTATCTACCTGCTTTACCTGGCTATATTCCCCCCCGATGAAACCACCCGCATCTTCCTTTCTGGTCTGGCCGATTTTATTTTGGTGATTTGGCTCATTCCTACGGTGGCATTGTTTGGTCTGGTCATGACGGCCGTTATCGGCGGAACCATTTACTATAAATACATTATGGATGAGTCTGAAAGACCGATTGCGCCAGGGCCGCCACACGGCCGTATTCGTACCCTACTCTGGCGGCTAGACACTCTACTCATCCGCCTGCGGCCTAAATTAGAAAAATCCACAGGTATTATAGCCCGACCAGTCATCAGCTTAAACGTCTGGCTGGTTTATATAGAAACCTGGCTCAAACATCTAAAACAAATAATTATCCGGAGATAAACATGAGTGAAGAATTTGAACATGAAGAAAAAGATAATTGGAAAATCAAAACCATCATTGGCGGTACATTAGCCGGTGCGCTCATCGGCCTGGGCGCTGCCTTTCTATTGTCCCGTAACGCCGAAAAAGAGGGCGACAACTTCCCCGAAATATCAATTGGTGAAGCGCTTGGCGTAGGCATATCCATCATCGGCATTGTGCGAGCTATTGCCTCCCTAGGGGAGCGTAATTAGTAGCAAGCCTATGATCAATATAATCGTCGTAGATGACGACATTACCAACGTCAGCTTGCTGCAAATGCTATTAGAGCTTGATGGGTATCATGTAGATGCCTGCACTAATATTGAACAGGCCATCGCCGCTGCAACAGCAGATACACGCATCTTTTTGGTAGATTGGCACCTGGAAAGAAACATCAGTGGTTTGGATTTATTGCAAGCTGTCAGAAACGGTCAGACAAATGCGCCCGCTGATACTGCTATCATTATCACTTCCGGCGATCATCGTCGTAAGGAAGAAGCGTTGCGTAACGGAGCCAATAACTTTTTGCTAAAGCCCTATTCCACAAATAAACTCTCAGAAGCCATCACCAATATATTGAACACGGAGGATGGCCGTGGCTAAAAAAACGAATCGTCGCCGCGGTAAATCGCGGCAGCCATCACGCCAATGGCGGCGTATGGACTTGCATCTACATACTCCTGGCTCAGTTGATTACCAGCAGCCCGATATTTCTTATTTAGATATTTTGCGTCAGGCAGAAGTACGTGGTCTGGATATTATCGCTATCACAGATCACAATACAGTGGCCGGTTTTGCCACGATGAAAAAGGAGATTGAGCAACTTCTTTATCTGGAAGAATTGGAGCGAATGGAACCGGAAGAAAAACGTTGCTTAGAAGAGTATCGCCGGTTGCTAGAAAAAATTCTGGTGCTGCCCGGCTTTGAATTTACGGCCACTTTTGGCTTTCATATTCTAGGGATTTTCCCCCCGGAGACGCCTGTCAGCATCTTGGAACACCTCTTGTTGACGTTGAATGTACCACGAGAATCATTAGTTAACGGCAGCGCAACAGTGGGGGCCACATCCGATGTATTAACAGCTTACCGGGTGATGAATGAAGCTGGTGGACTGGTTATTGCCGCTCATGCCAATTCCGGCAATGGGGTAGTCATGCGCGGTCTTGATTTTGGCGGCCAAACACGGATTGCTTATACACAAGACCCCAACTTGCACACGCTGGAAGTGACGGATTTGGAAAAACGCGGCCGTTACACAACCCGGCGTTTTTTTGATGGCTCCAAACCGGAATACCCCCGCCCTATGCGCTGCATTCAAGGGTCAGACGCCCATCGTCTGGTGCGCGAAAACCCACAATCAAAATCGTTGGGCATTGGCGACCGGATAACAGAAATTCTACTACCAGAGGTGAGCTTTGATGCTTTGGCAAGGGTTATTAAAGGATCCGATTTATCGTTGACACGGCCGTATCGCGGCCCGGCCAATCCGATTGATTTTGTACAACTGGCCCAGGAAGAAGGGGAATCCATTGTCCAATCTTTTCACAGTAGTTCGGTACAACGGGGCGGTCATCAAGATCGAGTCTTGCGAGATATTTGCGCCATGGCCAACACCAATGGGGGAACCATTTATATCGGCGTAAGCGCCAACCCTAAAGAAAAACCGGCCGGTGTGCGGGATTCTAAAGGGGCACGGAGTCGTCTGGCTACGGCCGTGACCAACCACATCACTCCCGAACCAGAAATACACATAGACACGCTGCCCTCACGCGGTGTGCAAATCATCCGTATCACTGTCCAACCCGGCGCCAATATCCCTTATGTTATTGATGATAATAAATTTTACGTGCGTGACGATACCGAAACCAATCTGGCCGTGCGGGATGAAATTGTGCGCCTGGTCGAACGACGCATAAATAATGATGTCCGTGAACCTATCCACTTACTGCCCCCGCTGCCGGGTCAACCTGTGGCGCCATCTCAACCTGAAAAAGAACCTAAACGTCGCCAAAAGAAAGAGATTGAACCGCCTCGTACCGGGGTAGAAGTGGTAGAAAGTAATAAGCGCAAAGGAACCTACTACCATACGGTGCGCGATTTACGCAATGGCAACCTCATCAAAAATGTCACCCGTAAATCGGCTCGCAAATTGTGGCATTATGCCATTACGCAAGTTGAATCAGGTGTACCGGCCGAAAGAGAGATCAAATGGCGCGGGAACATCGCTCTACTGAGTGAACGCAGTAAAGACGAGCATACCTGGTATGATCTAGCTTTGCGTGACGGCCGTGACATCCATTACTATTATGGCGTGACAGACAGCGGCTTAAATGAGAAATGGCTGCCGCTGATCCAGCAAAAATCGTAAAATAGAAATGAACGTCGGCATTCTTATCATTAGTGATCGTGGGGCGCGGGGAGAATATGAAGACCGCAGTGGGCCGGTGATTGTGGGGGTGATTAACGACCGTACTCCCTGGCACATCAGCCATCAAACTATCATTCCCGATGATTTTGCAGTCATCGTCAACACCCTGACAACCTGGTGCGACGAAGGCGTCAACCTGTTGCTAACCAGCGGCGGTACGGGCTTTTCTCCGCGTGACATCACCCCCGAAGCCACCAAACGAGTCATCGAACGAGAAGCGCCCGGCATTGCTGACGCCGTTCGCGCCGCCAGCCTGAAGATTACCCAACATGCTATGTTATCCCGTGCCGTGGCCGGTATTCGCAGCCAAACCCTGATTATCAATATGCCCGGAAACCCCAAAGCAGTCCGCGAAAATTTGGGTATCTTACTCCCCATTCTGCCCCACGCTTTGGAACTAATTACAGATGCCCCCAACACAGAAAGCGGTCATCGGACCGTGTAATTCCATAGTTGCCTTAAAAAACGAGGAACTATAACCATCCACTACTTACAAGGAGATAAAACTGTGACTGAATTGGAAACTATTCAAGCCCATTATGAATCATATAAAAGCATGGGGTTAACGTTAAATATGCAGCGCGGTCAGCCCAGTGATGCTGATTTCGATCTAGCTAATAAGATGTTGACGATTGTGAATGAGGACACGCTGATCACCCCCAGTGGTTTGGAAATTCGCAATTACCCCGGTGGTGTAACCGGACTGCCAGAAGCACGGTCCTTGTTTGCCACTGTACTCGATGTACGGCCGGAAGAGATAGTGGTGGGCAATAATGCCAGTCTGGAATTGATGAGCAAAATTCTTATGTGGGCTTTACTGCGTGGCTTAAAGGACAGCGATAACCCCTGGGTAGGGCAACAACCAAAGATGATTGTGACTGTACCTGGTTATGACCGCCACTTTCGACTGCTGGATGAGCTGGGGATTGGCATGGTGTCAGTGGAGATGACGCCGGAGGGTCCAGATATGGATGCTGTTGAGGAACTGGCTAAAAGTGATCCGGCCGTGAAAGGATTATTTTTTGTACCCACCTACAGCAATCCTACGGGGGATACAGTAAGCGCTGAAACGGTAAGAAGATTAGCAGCTATGGAAACGGCCGCATCTGACTTCACCATTTTGGCCGATGACGCTTACCACGTTCACCATCTAACCGCTGATCCGAACACACCGTTGAATCTATTACGGGCTTGTGAAAAAGCAGGCCACCCACACCGGGTTTATATTTTTGGCTCTACTTCCAAAATGACCTTTGCCGGCAGCGGCATTGGTTACTTCGCTAGCAACACAGCCAATGTCAAATACATCACCAATCTGATGAGTGCTCAGACGATTGGTCCCAATAAAATTGAACAGTACCGTCATGTTCGCTTCCTGCAAACTTACCCTGGGGGCATTCCGGGACTGATGCGGGATCATGCCCGGCTGCTCAAGCCAAAATTTGACGCCGTGCAAAAAGTTTTAGCGCGTGAATTGGGGGGCACAGGGCTGGCTGCCTGGACAAGCCCTAAAGGGGGTTACTTCGTTAGTCTGGATACAACACGGCCGGTGGCGGATCGGGTGGTGACATTGGCAAAAGAAGCAGGAGTGGCTCTGACACCGGCCGGAGCTACCTACCCCCATAAAAAAGACCCTCACAACAGCAATATTCGGCTCTCACCCAGCCGGCCGCCTGTAGCCGAAGTAGAGCAGGCAATGGAAGTGGTGGCTGTCTGTATTAAACTGGCCTCGGCCAAGTTTGATAATGAGCAGTAGGCAGGATTCAGGGGATAGTCATCTTAAGCAAATGAAACACACCTTTAGCCAAAACTTGTTAACACGCAACAAGCAAACAACACGCCCGTAAAGTCTTAGGTTTTTTCTCGGGTTGGGCAAAGCAGGCGTTAAGTGGCAAGTACTCTGGAGATCTGTAGATTGACAAGCGTCACGTGACAGAGTACATTTCACACGTGATCAAATCAGTTGCGGATCAACGTACCCAGACATTGTATGTCACTCACAGGTAAAGCAAAGTGGTTTCCGCCTGATATTGCAAAACGAGCAGCCCGCAAACTTGAATATGTGGGCCTGGTTGCCAGGATAATTGATCTGAGGGTTCCTCCCGGCAACCGGCTTCATGCACTCAAAGGTAACCGAAAGGAACAGTACTCAATCTCCATCAATGACCGATGGCATATTTACTTTCGATTTGTTGATGGCGACGCCTATAATGTCGAGATATGTGACTATCAATAAAACAAGGTGCGAACTATGAGTATTCCAGACACAATCGAGATGAAACGCCGGCCCACTCATCCGGGTGAGATGCTGCGTGAAGATTTCCTGCCAGACTATGAACTTACGGCTTCCAGTCTGGCCAAAGCTATCGGCGTTTCGCGTCAATCAATTAATGAACTACTGCGTGAGCGTCGGCGTGTTAGTCCAGAAATGGCCCTTCGGCTTGCACGCCTGTTCGGCAACTCGCCAGAGTTTTGGTTAAACGCTCAACGGGCGGTAGATCTGTGGGATGCCGCCCAGGCGATTCAGAATGACATGGTTCGTATCAAGCCGCTTACTACTGCCTAACAAGGATTCTAACTGCCAGGCTGTTTGGCGACTAATATCAAAGGATGATTCAATGAACGATTTGCTAGACCGGCTGAGTCACTTTATGAGTAAATATCCTGGTTTGTTGCCGTTAATTGGACTGGGATTGATTGTTTTGAACCTGTTTCTGCAATTTTTTCAGGGTTATTGGATTGTAGACAGCAACTTGTTTTTACACCTGGGCCTGATTATTAGTCTGCTCGGTATTTTATTTATTCGCCCACTTGGATAAGTTCCCCAATTAATATGAACCGCATTTCCCAATTGGCTGCTCACAAAACGGTGTCGGCCGTTCTCTCCACTTTTCCCTCACAAATTGAAGAAGTCCTTGACCTGACCATTGCTATCCAGCAAATTCCGGCGCCAACATTTGCCGAAGCGAAACGGGCAGATTTTATACAGACGCAGTTCACGGCCGCCGGTCTAACCGATGTGATGCAGGATGAATTGGGGAATGTGTACGGCCGTCATCCATCCGCCGCCCTTACCCATCCTCCCGTCATTATTTCCGCCCACAGCGATACCGTTTTCCCAGCCGGCACAGATTTAACTGTACAGCGCGACGACAAATATATACATGGGCCAGGCATCAGCGATAATTCGGCCGGGGTTGCTGGCATTATTCACCTGGCTAAAACGCTACGGAACTTCAATTTTGAACTTCCGGCCAATGTTTGGTTTGTTTCTAATGTAGGCGAGGAAGGGTTGGGGGATTTGCGTGGGATGCGGGCGGCCGTGCAGCGATTTGGCTCTCAGGCAATTTATCTGGTGGTGGAAGGGGGCTTGTACGGGCAAATTTCCCATCAGGCAATTGGGGTGCGCCGCTTTAAGATTACGGTAGAGACGCCGGGCGGGCATTCATGGGGTAGTTTTGGCAGCCGCAGCGCTATTCATGAAATCGGCCGTATCATTGTAGCCATTGACCAATTACCCACACCGAAGACGCCCAAGACAACCTACAATGTAGGCGTAATTGAGGGGGGCACTTCAATTAACACGATTGCCCAATCAGCCAGTTTACTGCTGGATTGTCGTTCGGAGAGGATGGTGGAGTTGGAGCGATTGGTCACGGCCGTCACCCAAATTGTCAAGCAAGCTAACAAGCGTAAAGATGTAACAGTGACAATGGAAATGATTGGCAACCGGCCGGCCGGCGCCATTTCTCGTGAGGCAGAATTGGTACAGATGGTAGAAGCGGCCCTGAAAGCGGTTGGCTGCCGCACCCCTCATTTTATTGCCAGTAGTACGGACGCCAATATACCGTTGAGTGAGGGGATGTCGGCCGTGTGCATTGGCCTGGCCGAATCCAACAACGCCCACCGCCTGGACGAATATCTCAATCCCAAAAACCTGGCTAATGGGCTGGGGCAATTATTGCTGTTAACGTTGGCGACGGCCGGATATGGAGCTTAGAGTTAGTAGAACTATATGAAAAGGAATTATAACGTAATCATCATCGGTGGTGGGCACAATGGGCTGGTTGCGGCCGGATATTTGGCCAAAGCGGGCAAAAAAGTATTACTGCTGGAAAAACGACATCTTGTCGGCGGCGCTACCGTCACCGAGGAAATTTTCCCCGGCTTCAAATTCTCCGTCTTCTCTTATGTCGTCAGTCTTTTTCGGCCCGAAATTATCCGTGATTTGCAGTTGACGCGGCACGGTTTCACTATTTTGCCATTAGAAAGTACGTTGACCCCGCTGCCCGACGGCCGCTTCCTCTACCGCGGTAACGACCATTGGGAATCACACCACAGCATTGCCCAATTTAGCGAACGGGATGCAGAGGCGTATGATGAATACGGCCGCAGCATGTACTTCATGGCTAAAGCGGTCAAATATATTTTGGGGATCATCCCCCCCGACCCCACCAGCTTCAAACCGGGCGAACTGATGGGGCTGGCTAATCTGGCGCGTCACTTTTTAGGTTTGGGCGAAGATCAACTTTATCTATTGGCCAAACTAATGACGATGAGTGCGGCCGATTTTGTAGCCCAATGGTTTGAATCGGAGCCGCTGCGGGCCACCCTTTCCGCTAGCGGCATCATTGGCACCTTTATGGGGCCGCGCTCTCCCGGCTCCGCCTACGTCCTACTGCACCATTACATGGGCGAAATTGACGGCGCTTACCGCGCCTGGGGCTTCCACAAAGGGGGCACGGGCGGTCTGGCTGATGTGCTGGCCCGCGCGGCCGAATCCTTTGGCGCAGAGATAAAATGTAATGCGGGGGTAGAAGAGGTGCTGGTAAAAAACGGCAAAGCTACCGGCGTCGCCCTCGAAAATGGGGATGAATATCAAGCCGACAACATCATTTCCAGCCTGGACCCCAAGCTTACCTTCCTCAAGTTGGTCGAGGAGAAAAATCTGCCCTCTGATCTGGTCGAATCTATCCGCAAATTCAATATTGTCGGCTCCTCCGGCAAAGTCAATCTGGCGCTGGATGGGCTACCTGATTTAGCGGGTAATCCGATGCAAAAGTTGGGCCACGCCAGCCGCCGCCTGATGGCCGGGGCTATCTCCATCAGCCCCGACACCGATACCCTGGAACGAGCTTATGATGATGCCAAATATGGGGAGTTTAGTGAACGGCCGTTTATAGACATTATCCTCCCCTCCATGATAGACCCCGGCATGGCCCCGCCAGGCAAGCATGTCATGTCCTGCTTTGTGCAATATGCCCCTTACAACCTTAACGGTGGCTGGAACGACGCCAGACGGGAAGCATTTGGGGACGCAGTGGTCAATAGGCTGGCTGAATTTTTCCCCAACATTAAAGAGATGATTCTGCACCGTCAGGTATTAACGCCAGTTGACATTGAACGAATTGCCGGACTATCTCAAGGCAACATCTTCCACGGCGAATTGAGTTTGTCACAGTTATTGTTTTTACGACCGGCGGCCGGTTACGCTAAATACCGCACCCCCATCAAAGGGTATTGGCAGTGTGGCTCCGGAACCCACCCTGGCGGCGGCATTATGGGTGCGCCCGGCCATTTGGCGGCGCTTGAGGTATTGAAGGAGATGTAGAGCAAATCGCTGATTTGTTCGCACAATTTGGCATATTGTGCAATGAGACGATATGAAAAAACCTTACGACATTATCATCATCGGTGCTGGGAACAATGGGTTGACGGCCGCTGCTTATCTAGCCAAAGCAGGCAAATCTGTACTTGTTCTGGAGAAACGAGATGTTTTGGGTGGAGCGGCCGCTACCGAAGAGTTGTGGCCCGGCTTTCACGCCAATACTGGCGCGGAAGATGCAGCTATGTTCCAGGACGATATCGTCAAAGATCTGTTTTTGAAGATGAATGGGCTGGAATTCCGCCACAGTCCGGTTGCGATTTTTGCGCCGCAGCCCAATGCACCCGCCCTCACCCTTTACCATGATATAATACAAAGTCAGGCCAGCATCGCTCAATTCAGCCCGGCCGACGCCCAAAAATATCCCACTTTTGTAGCCCAGGTAAACCAATTCAGCGGCATCTTGCGTGAGATGCTTCTACACGCCCCTCCCGACATAACCGAACTGGGCGTAAACGAATTGATGTCCTGGGGCGGCGTGGGGCTGAAACTAAGACGGCAGGGGGGCAAAGCAATGATGGCATTTTTGCGTGTTTTGCCGATGCCGGCTCGTGAATATCTGGATGAATGGTTTGAAACAGATGCGCTCAAAGGAGCCTTAGGACTAGACGCTATCATCGGCACGATGCAAGGTCCCTGGTCGGCCGGAACCACGCTACAATTTTTCTACCAGCATGTGAATGGCTTTCTCTCCCGTCGGGTTGTGTTGGGAGGAATGGGTGCGTTATCGGCCGCTTTAGCCAATGCCGCCCGCCAAAATGGGGCCGATATCCGTACCGGGGTTGGCGTGGCTAACATTCAGGTGGTTGACGGCCAAGCCACAGCCATTCTCCTGGAAAACGGCGACCAGATTCCGGCCAATGCCATCCTCTCCAGCGCCGACCCACGCCAAACGTTGTTTGACTTTGTGGGGCCACAGCTGTTGGAACCTCGTTTGATGCGGGCTGTGCGGAACATCATTTACCGGGGCAGTACGGCCAAATTGATTTTGGCGTTAGACAACCTACCCCAGTTTATCGGGCAGACAGAAGAAGAGCAGTTGCACGGCCGTATTCGTCTGGCCCCATCCTTAACAGCTATTGAAAAAGCATATGACGCTGCCAAACACGGCCGCTTCTCTCCCCAACCCATCCTGGATATCACCATCCCCACACTGACGGACGGTACGCTGACCCCCGCCGGCAAACATCTCATGAATATAACAATTCGATATACTCCCTATCATCTAGCCGATGGGGATTGGGAAAGTGAGAGAGAGGGATTGGTAACGGCCGTGCTAAACACTCTCGCCACCTTCACCCCATCACCTGATCGCCTCATCACCTCATCACCTCATCACCTAATCACCCCGGCCGATTATGCCCACACCTACAGCCTGCCCGAAGGCAGCATCTTCCACGGCCAGATGAGCCTGGACCAGCTTTTAATGATGCGCCCGATGCCTGGCTGGGGTCAATACCGCACGCCCATTACCAACCTGTATCTTTGTGGCGCAGGAACTCATCCTGGTGGCGGTGTTACCGGCGCACCCGGCTATAATGCCGCTCAGGTTGTTCTGAACCAATTGGATTAGCCAACTGTTGGATATGGATATACGAATGACACAGATTGGACAGATGATCACGGGTTTTGTTGGCGATGCGGAGTAAAGTTTGGCAGGACACGGCCGTAACGCAGGGCCTCATCACCTTTCTCATTCTGCGTATTTTTCTAACGTTGTGGGCTGTTTTGGTGTTGACAATTATTCCTGTGCCAGAGACACCAGATGAAGTGGTACGGCCATATCTGGGACAACCGATTCTGAGCGCTGGCGTAAGTGGCAAATTGTTTGGTCCCTGGCAGCGGTTTGACACATTGCATTACACTCGCATTGCCGACCAAAATTATGTCCATGAAGAAGATTCTGTTTTCCCCCCACTTTATCCCTGGGCTATTCGGGGGCTGGCTTTTCTTTTTGGCGGCCGTCATTCGACCCAAATGGCGGCGGGCGTTCTCATTGCTAATTTAGCTTGTTTGGGATTGTTTATTCTCTTCCCCAAAGTTGTTGCTTCGGAAATGGGGCCGGATTATAGTGGCCGTGCCCTACTCTATTTTGCTATTTTCCCCGCGGCATTTTTCTTGCTGGCGCCTTACAGTGAAGCCTTATTTCTGCTCTTTGCCCTGGCTTCCCTTTGGGCAGCGCGGCGAGGTCATTTTGCGGCCGCCGGCATCTTGGGACTGCTAGCTTCATTTACCCGGCTGACAGGTTGGGTGTTGGTCATTCCGTTGGCGTATGAGTTTTGGCGGCAGCGGTTGAGGCCAGTTTTCAGTTTTCAGTTTTCAGTTTTCAACAACTTGTCCTGGCGTGTGATTGGGGAGGGTGCGGCCGTATTGCTGCCTGGTGTGGGTACATTTCTCTTCCTTGTGTACCGGTGGGCGGTTGGGTTACCGATGTTGAGCCACATTTATGTGGAATATTGGTATCAGGTCACGGGTATTCCGGGCACAGATTTGTTGCGGGCGCTGCAAACGATGTTTCTGGGCGGTCAGGCACGGGCGGGCGAATTTACCCTTTGGTTTGACTTTTTCTGTGCCATTTTGCTGCTTGTAACCACTGCCATCACCTTCAAACGTATCGGCATTACCTGGGGTTTGTATGCGGCCATGATGCTGTTTTTTATGCTGCTGCCTGTCTCCGATTTAAAACCTTTGTACTCCTTTTCCCGGTATACGCTGGCTTTCTTTCCCACATTTATGTTGTTAAGTATGTGGGGGAAAAATAGCATCGTTCACCGACTTATTTTATACCCTTCCCTTATTTTATATCTCTACTTTAGCGGGCAGTTTTTTATCTGGGGTTGGGTGGCATGAGGAACAATCAATTTCAATGAGGTATGGAATGGATATTGTGATTCGGGAAGAAGAAAAGCAGGATATTGAAGCTGTTTATGCGGTGAATGAGTCGGCATTTGGTCGGGCAGATGAGGCAGAATTAGTCAACCGGCTGCGAGAGGTGGGGGTGGAGCTGATTTCGTTGGTGGCGTTGATGGAGGGGCAGATTGTGGGCCATGCGCTTTTTTCTCCGATGACGTTGCGGTCAGAAAGTGAAACTTGGCCTACGGTGGGGTTAGGGCCAATTGGGGTGCTGTCCATTTACCAGAAGCAAAGTATTGGCGGGAAACTGATTTCGGCCGGAATGACCGCCTGCCATGCTGCGGGGTATGAAGAATTGTTTGTATTGGGGCATCCGTCATACTATCCGCGATTTGGTTTTAGGGTGACACGGCCGTATCACATCCGCTGTGCCTACGATGTACCTGAAGATGTTTTTATGGTTGTGGAATTACGGCCGGGAGCGCTAAATGGCAAAAGCGGCATAGCTCATTATCACCCTGCTTTTGATGGTGTGTAATTATTCTTCACTTAATCAATGCCGCGTCAATTGCTTCGGCAACAGTACGACAGCCGGTGACTGTCAGCTTGTCGGGGGTTTCACTCAGGCGGCGCTGGGCAGAACGGGGAATAAGACAGCGTTTGAAGCCTAATTTAGCCGCTTCTTTAAGGCGAGATTCTAATTGGCTGACCGCTCGCAGTTCACCACTCAGGCCAATTTCTCCTACAAAAGCCATATCGGCATGAATAGCCCTATCTTTAACACTGCTGGCCAGGGCGATAGCCAGAGATAAGTCGGCCGCCGGTTCATCAATTTGCAATCCCCCAATAACGTTGACAAAGATGTCTTTGTCAAATAGTTTGAGGCGAACGCGGCGGGTGAGTACGGCCGTAATCAACAACAGCCGGTTATAATCTACCCCATTGGCTGTGCGGCGGGGGTTAGAAAAAGTAGTCGCGCTGGATAAAGCTTGAATTTCGACGAGTAACGGCCGTGTGCCCTCCATCGTCACGGCAATAGCCGAACCGGGCGCATTAATCTGCCGTTCAGCCAGAAACGCTTCCGAGGGGTTAGGTACTTCCACCATCCCCTTTTCCGCCATCTCAAAGACGCCTACTTCACTGGTAGCCCCAAAGCGGTTCTTGACACTGCGTAACAGCCGGTAGCGGTGGAATGGATCCCCTTCCAAATATAGAACCGTATCCACAATATGTTCCAACACACGTGGCCCGGCAATATTGCCTTCCTTAGTCACATGCCCCACCAGAAAGACGGTGACACCTGATGTTTTTGCTAATTCTTGCAAACGGCTGGCACACTCTCGCACCTGACTGACACTGCCGGCGGCCGAGGTTAAATCTTCCACAAATGTTGTCTGAATACTGTCTACAATAAGAAGCTGTGGTTGCAGATCGGTCACATGCTGAAAGATGGCTCCCAAACGGGTTTCTGTGAGCAGATAGAGATCGTCAGCGGTCAGTTGCAAACGATCGGCCCGCATTTTTATCTGGCGACTACTTTCTTCACCAGATACATACAGGGTTGTTCCATGCTGGTTAGCTACCAAAGAGGCAACTTCTAACAACAGGGTAGATTTGCCAATACCAGGGTCCCCCCCCACCAACACCAATGAACCGGGCACAATTCCGCCCCCTAAAACGCGGGAAAATTCGGGCAGGGGCAAGGCCAGACGATCAAAACCATCGGCGGCAACTTCGGCCAGACGTTGTGGTTTGCTGCTGATGTGGCTGACAGCCCGGCGGTTTTTTTTGGCCGGCGCTGTCTCAGCTACAATAACTTCTTCGACCATCGAATCAAATTCACCACATTTGGGACAGCGCCCCATGTATGCGGCCGTAATGCGCCCACAGGATTGGCAAACGTAACGGGATCGTGTTTTGGCCATTGGTTAATTCCTCCGATTTTTATTGAATATATTGTGGTCAGAAAGACAGTGCAATTATCTTGTTACAGAGAACAGTTCACTGGGAAAAATCTCTGTGCCCTTTGTGTCCTCTTCCTGATTGAATCATAATGGGAAACGGCCGTTCATCCAAGTTGAAGAATTTGTAAGAACCACCAACCATACTATTTTCAGGACTTTTGGGTGAGGTGGTTGTTTTGAACCGATTCAGCCATATGTTATACTCTCAGGTATCGTGATAGAATGGACTAATGTTTTTTTCAATAGCCTTTGGATACTGGGTCTGGCCATCATTTTAGCTACAATCAGCTACACTTATTGGGAAGCACAAGAAAGAGAAACAAGTTTCCGGAAATTGCTTGGCCGTCCAATGTTTGAAATATGGTTTTGGATCAGCGCTTTTTTTATTACTCTAGGTTTAGCTGGGACAAGTAAAGCGGTGTGGGAAACAGTCGTATGGATCATATTTACACTCATCAGCGCCGTCAATATTTACAAAACGGCAACCCAAATGCGAATGGGCTGACAACTCATACAAGGATTGATTGAATCTATGGAAATTAAACAATATGCTGCTCTATTATGGCGGTGGTTATGGTTAATTATTTTGGGCGCCCTGATTGCCGGGGGAACTGCTTTTCTGGTCAGCATCAACACAACACCCGTTTACCAGGCATCATCCCGGTTGCTGATTGATGAAGCGCCAGGCAGTACCCGTGGCAATGATTTCTCAGTGGCCCTCTTGGAACAACAACAGGCCCAAACCTATGTAGAAATTATCAATGTCCGTGATATTCGAGAGGTGACAATTGCCCAACTAGGTCTGGAAAACGAACTGCAGGAACATGTGTTAGACGGTATGGTCAGTGTGTCGGTCGTGCCCGAAACACAGCTCTTAACGATCCGTGTCCAGGGTACGAATCCAGAACAGATTGCAGCCATTGCCAACACAATTGGCACAGTCTTCATTGAAAAGATGCAAGAATGGGAAAATCGGCGTTATGCGGCCCCTATTACGAATTGGCAAGATCGGCTTGAGGTTGTAGGGCAAGAAATTCAAACGCTTGAGACCCAGATCAACAACTTGGGCGAGACTGAGACCAGTGAAGAAGCAACTGCATTATCTCGTCTGGAAACCCAACTAAAAGAAGCTCAAATCCGCTATACAGATGCTTTTAACAATTTGAATGATCTGCAAGTGTCTCAAGCTCAGGAAAGCAGCAATCTAGTGCCAATTGAAGCGGCCGAAACACCGCAAACTCCAATTCGACCGCGCACCAGAACCAACACATTGCTGGCCACGGCCGTAGGCGCTTTATTAGCTATCGGTATCATTTTTCTGATTGAATATTTGGATGACACCATCAAATCTCCTCAAGAAATCAGCAACGACACCGACCTCTCCGTCTTAGGCACTATTGCCATCATCAAGGGAGAACAACTCTCCGACCGGCTTATCACCGCTTCATCCCCGCGTGATCCCATATCTGAGGCATACCGCGTTTTACGTACCAATCTCAGCTTTTCGGCCATTGATGGCGAGTTAGGGGCCATGCTTATAACCAGCTCCTCGCCCGGCGAAGGCAAATCTACTACGATTGCCAACATGGCAGTTGTCATGGCTCAAACTGGCAAACGAGTCATTATCGTAGACTCTGACTTGCGCCGCCCCATTCAACACAAAATGTTTCAGATAACGAATAATCAAGGTTTAACCACAGCTATCCTGGACAAACAGACACCCATTACCCAACACTTGCAAACCACACCGTTTCCCGATTTACGAATTCTGACCAGCGGGCCAATTCCACCAAACCCAGCCGAATTGTTAAATTCACAGCGGATGACCCAAGTTATAATGGAACTAAAACAGGAAGCCGATGTGGTCTTTTTTGACACACCGCCTGTTCTAACTGTGGCCGATGCATCTATTCTGGCGCCACGTATGCATGGCTCCCTCATTGTGGTGGTAAATAACAAGACACGCCGGGCAGCGCTGGTACAATCAGTTGAGAGATTACATACGGCAAATGCTCATATTTTGGGTGTGGTTATCAACAAGCTCAATCCAGGTCGTATTTCCGGATATTATTATCGTTATCAGTATTATTACACCAACACAAAAGAATACGGCCGTAACCCTCGCCGCAAAAGCCGTCTACCCAATTGGATACCCGGTCTGAATAAACGATAATGAGTCCAGAACAGTCTGCTACACCACAGGACAATTCATCTAAAATTCTCGTGATTCTGGGCATTATTTGGTTATTTTCGGCCACCGTCTTATTGGCCTCCCAGCTTTTAGATTCACCAGAAATCAAAGTCGAATGGGAAACGGCAACAGAATTGAATACGGCCGGATTTCATCTATACCGCAGCGCCTCACCCAATGGTGAATTTAATTTAATTACAGATGAACTCATTCCAGCCACCGGCAGTTCCGTTTCTGGTGGAGCCTACTCATTTGTAGATGAAAATGTGAATACTGGCGAAACTTATTATTATCTGCTGGAAGAAGTTGAATTCGACTCTACAACCAATCAATATAAAGATGACATTATATCTTCTAATCCTGCACCGCGTGTGGAATGGTGGGTCATCATATTGATAGCGGCCGTCATCATTATGGGCATTGCCCTCATCGTGACCGGCTTAAGAGAGAGAAGGTAAATCATGGCAGATTTGGTTCAGTCACCGGCTCCCCAGGTTGCGCCCGACATCATCTGGCGAATTGTAGACGGAAATGCTGTCATCGTATCTCCTATAGATGGCGAGGTGCATGTGTTAAGTGAAACGGGTACAGCCATCTGGGAAATGGTAGCGGATAAGAATAACGTGAGTGATATTGAAGGTTACTTAGTAGATCATTATATTGTATCGCAAGCACAAGCGTGTCAAGATGTAGAATCTTTTATCAATAATTTGAAAGCTTTAGGCTTAATCACTTAAATGGATTGGCATGATACGAAAAAGAATCGTTCATTATCTGGCTATCACGGCCGTAACGTTGAGCATTTTAGCAGGGAGTCTTCGTTTTTATAATAGCAAGACCCTCGCCCAGCCTGACATTCCTAAAAAATCAACCGTTCAACAAACGGCCGTAAACAACCTCTCATCAGACGCCAACGGTATTCAATTTGAGCTGGTCGTGCCACCCGTTCAGGTTGACGAAGATGGCAATGTCACAATTTCCGGTCTGACCCAACAATTCACCGAAGCCGGCGCGCCCGCCTTGCCCTATTACACAACGTATATCGCCCTGCCGCCAGACGCTCAACTAGAGGTTGACGTTCAAGAGAAGAATTTGCTTACACGGCCGTCCAGTCAGGTAAAACCGGCCTCCGGCATCCAATTTGAGATGGCCGAAGGTGTGGGCTTTACGGAAACGCCCACAACCATTTTCAATAAAAATGAGGCCATTTACAACACCGACGCCAATTATCCGGCCACACTTTACTCAGTTTCAGAACCGATGATTTACCGGGACTTACGGCTTGTTTCGTTGCAACTTTATCCCCTGCGCTACAATCCAGTTTCCGGCGAACTGCAACAGGCACAACAACTGTCGGTGGCGGTCAAGTTTATAGGGGGGCAGGTTGATGAGTTACGGCCGTTGCCCATCCAAAACAAAACCGCCTACAATGGCTTGTCCAATCTCATCCTTAACTTTAACCAGGCCCACCAATGGCGCAGCCTGCCCGCAGATGTGCAAAATGCCCCGGCTACCGTCTTACCTGTCGGTCAAGAAACCTTCAAATTAACAGTCAACGAAACCGGCATTTATGACGTCACTGGCGCTGACCTGGCCGCGGCCGGTATGAATATCGCCAGCGTCAACCCGGCCACTATTGAGATGAACTATCGTGGACAGCCGGTTGCTTACCAGTTCATTGGTGACGCCGATACTATTTTGGAATCTGGCGAAATTATCCGCTTTTATGGCTGGGCGTTTGCAGATACGGGTACACGGTTAGAACAGCATTACGTCTCCGATAATGTTTACTGGTTATGGGCCAACGGCACGGCCGATACCATTCCCACCCTCACCAATGCCTCTCCCAGCAGCGGCCGTACCGGCTCCTGGCACACTACCACCAAGGAACCAATGCTGGACTGGATCAGCACCTGGACTGATCAATGGTCTACCTTCCCCAACGAAGCGGATGCCTGGTATTGGCAGCGGTTGGGGAGAGGGACGCGAGTATATACCAGCACGGCCGTGATTGATGTAGATTTGGAAGAAATTGATTACACGGCCGCGCCGACAGCTACTTATACTGTTGAACTCTTCTCCCGCGCCAAAGGTATACCCCCGGTCGGTGATTACACAGTGGACATCACCTACAACAACTACCCCACCCCAACATCTAAAATGTGGACCGGCCGTCTCAATACCAACATTTCGCAAACTATTTCCAGTTCTTACCTACTCAGCAGCACCAATCAAATCACCATAGATTACACCAGCGGGGATTTTTTCTATCTAAACCGCATAACGGTTGAGTACATGCGCCACCTGATAGCTCAAAATGATCAGCTAATTATGGCGGATGAAATCGGCAGTGGCGGGCTGCGGGTTGCTGGCTTTAACAGCAACAGTGCCCTGGTTTGGGATATTACTGATCCGACACAACCATCGGCCGTTAACATGAGCAGCGGTATTTCCGGCAGCGGCCCTTACACCTACACCTTTGGTCTCAACCATGCCCCCCACTCCAGATTCATTGCCACAACGCCAGCCAACATCAAAAGCGTACAGAGCATAACTGCCTACACCCCACCCAACCTCAATCCCCCTGGTAGCGCCGCCGATTGGGTAGCCATCGCTCATAATGAATTTATGACCCAGACCGCCCTGTTAGCTGCCCATCGCTCCCAGAGTACATACGGTGGTCTGACCACGCACATTGTAGATATTGAAGATATTATTAACCAATATGGCTACGGTCTGGCAATTCCCGACGCCATCCGCAATTACCTGACTTACGCTCTGGGCAACTGGACTGTGGCGCCTCATTATATCTTCTTGGTGGGCGATGCCACAATGAACCCACGCGGTTTGCCCTGCGCTACCTGCACTCACCCCTGGGATACTTCCGCCCCATCATTTGTACCAACTGATTTTTCATTTACCGACCGCTTCCAAGGCATGATCCCCTCTGATCCAGCTTTGGCCATGATTTCAGGCAATGATAATCTACCTGATATGGCTATCGGCCGTATCGCTGTTAACAACGATTTAGAGGCTGACAATGCCATCCGCAAAATTATGAAATACGACCAAAACGGCCAGGATGCTACTTTACAAAACCTTCCCTTCCTGTTTGTCGCTGATGGATTCGACCCCAACGCCGGCGATTTCTGCCAGGAAAATAGCAACACCAGCGCCAACATCCCCAATACCTTCCAGATAGATGAACAATGCCTGGACAATTACGCCACAGTTGACGACTTGCGTAATGCTATGTTTCCCCCCATAAACAACGGCGTCTTCATTTTTAACTACCGCGGCCATGGGTCTATCAACAGTTGGTCAGGTGACGACATCATGACAACGAGTGATACAATCCATTGGCAAAACTATGATTTACCCACCGTCATGTTGAGCGCCGACTGTTTAGATGGATACTTTGCCTTACCCGGTTTAGATTCAATTAGTGAAACCTATATGCGTTACGATGTTCAAGGAAACGCATTCGGCTCTGCGGCCATGTGGTCTTCATCTGGTTTGGGCTATACAACTGAACACACAGTATTACATGAAGGTTTTTACGATGGTTTGTTCGTCGGTTATGGTCAAACAATGGGGAATGCAGTTCTTTATTCTGCCTTACAATATTTGCAAGGCGTTCATCACCATTCAGAAATCTACTCCTTTACATTGCAAGGGGATCCCGCGTTGAATCTATATTGGGCGCCAGAACCACCGCCGCCAACACCAACCCCAGAGCCACCTACACCCACACTGCCCCCTCTGGACAATCATGTTAATTTACCCGTTATTGTGAAACCGTAAAAATTACAGAGGTTCCACCTTTTCAAAAAGGTGGAACCTCTTACAAAAACTCTATGAAATTGAAGCATTTACGTCTGATCTTTTTGGGTCTGTTAACACTGTGGTTTTCTTCTGTGACGCTAACCCAGGCCGCCCCACCGCAAGCTGTTGGCTTAAGTGAATTTTCAGCCACGGCTACAACAAATGGGGTCCGTCTGTATTGGAAAACTGGTTCTGAACTAGACACGGCCTATTTCATCATCCAACGCAAAGATAGCAGCGGTAGTTTTGTAGATTTAGACACCCTTGAAGATGATAGCGGTAAGCCATACACTGACGGGATTATTTGGGCAACCGGTTCCCCAACTATTGGGGATGAATATGTAGCTGTAGATACAACGGCCGTAAACGGCCACCTATACATCTATCAGCTTGTTGAAATCGAAACCAACAACACCAGCACCCCTCTGGAAACCCTCACCATCATTGCTGGAGGCACCGCCACCCCTACCCCTATTTCTGTCGGCGGCAACCCCACCGTCACGCCACAATCCAACCAAAATACGCCCACACATACAGCCACGGCCGTATCCAGCGCCTCTCCCACGCCCACCTCTGTTCCGGCTACAGAAACCCCTACCCGCATCTTCCTATCCACCAATACCCCCATCCCTACAAACACCCCCATCCCTACAAACACCCCGGCTAACATCGTTTCGGCCGCCCCGATAGAGGAAGCCACACCTACACTGATTCCAATGATTATAGAGACACCCGCTGAAGTTGCGGCGCAAACAGAAGCAACCCCAGGAAATGGCTATCCCGACCGAGTTTCACTGACGGCCGTCCCCGATACAAACGATGCAACCTATCCCGAAGGCGAGCAGCCGCTCAACACTCCTGGTACGGCAACCCCTTATCCCATCGTCACCGCTCGCAGCTTGGCAGAGTCAACGCCAACCATTGTGGCCATCATTGGTGACCAGACCAATCAAACCGACGACACGGCCGCTTCTGACCAATCCCAAACAGAAAGCAGCAGCGGTGTATTATGGGTCGGTTTCATTGTTGCCTTCATCATCTTCATCATGGCAATTGGAGGGTCCATTGCCTTATTCGTCCGCAAGCGTGAGTAAGAACAACAGTGAAAACAATACGACACATCCTGATCATTGGCGCCTTGTCCGCCCTACTCTTATTGGTCGCCTGCAACCGGTCTAAAAACAACACCCCTATCGTTGGGGAAACTTCTTCCGGCAAACTGTTCATTCACATTACTGAAGATGGCCTTTACCAGCTTACCCCAGCTCATTTTGAAGAAGCCGGTCTGGAAACGCCCACCTTCACGGCCGACAACATCCACCTAAGCCAAAACGGCACGGCTGTCCCCATTCTCATACAAAACAACAACCTTATTTTTTACGGGCAAGCTCCCGACAGCCGCTATGTTACAACCCGACCGTACCTGCTAAAAACAGGCCAGGCAGCCGAAATAATGGCGGATACGGCCGTGCCCGCCACCGGTTCCACCCAAAACATCATCACCCAATCTCGCCACCTGGAAGACAACCTTCTCTACGAAGCCCAGGCATTAGACATCGAACATACCGATCCCTGGTATTGGCAAAAATTGCGCCAAGGAGAAAATGTTGAAATCCCCTTTACCCTCCCCCCCCTCACTGATGGGTCTGGCAGCTTGCAAATAACTTTATGGGGCGTCACCCATGCTCTCGATATCGAAGATGATCATGATTTTGAACTGCGCGTCAACGGCCAGGCCATAGACACAATTCGTTGGGATGGGAACACCCATTACACCGCCAATATTCCCCTTCCTCCCGGAACCTTACAGGCTGGCGAAAACAGCATCACCCTGGACAATGGAATTCCCGGCGCGGCTCTTCTGGACATCATGCAGCTAAACAACCTCGATCTGACCTTCCCTACCCCAGCCGCCGCCCAAACAGACCAGCTTATTTTTAGCGCTGATCAGGAATCAGCCTTCACTCTATCTGGTTTTGCAGACGCGCCCCTGGTGTTGGATGTACAAGACCCGACCCAACCAGCGCTGCTTTCCGGCCGTTATGAGGATGGCCAGATGTTTGTAGATGTGGCTGAGGGAATGCAGGTCACGGCCGTAGGCCCCCAGGGTTTTCTCTCGCCCCAGTCCGTCACACCTATGCGCCAGAGCGACTGGCACAACAGTGACAACCAGGCCGATCTGCTCATCATCACCACCGACGCACTGGCGCCAGCGCTAGAACCATTGGTAACAGCCCGCCAGGAACAAGGTTTAAGCGTCGCCGTTGTACCCACGGCCGAAATATACGCTGAATTTGGTTATGGCGAAGCCTCGCCTACGACCATCAATCAGTTTGTAACTTACGCGGTTGAAAATTGGCAAACGCCACCCCAATACCTCTTTCTCGTCGGTGATGCCACATCCGATTATCGTAGCTACACCCATCCCCTGCCTGAAAATCATCTACCCTCGCCGATGGTTCCAGTGCAATACAGTGGCGAAACCGTCAGTGATTCTCGTCTGGCTGATATTGATGGCGATATGCGGCCTGACCTG
Source organism: Chloroflexota bacterium (assembly GCA_024223125.1). The sequence goes on along the minus strand of JAAEOP010000139.1, from coordinate 24,390 downwards.
GCTGTCGGCCGTTGGCCGGTTAACACCCCGGCCGAAGTAGAATCATTAGTCGCCCGCACATTAGCGTATGAACAGAGTACGGCCGCCGACAACGCCCTCTTCACCACCGATGGCACCGAAGAACAGTTTGGCATTATTGCCCAACGCATCTGGCAAGACAGCCAAATCCCCGACGAAGCTGTTACCCATCTGGACGGGGCAACCATTCCCGAAGTGACCGCTGCCTGGAACGATGGCGCCTGGTTAACCACCTACATCGGCCACGGCAGTCTGGAACTGTGGGGCAAGGATGATGTGTTTAACAGCGCGGCCGTCAGCGGATTAGCATCTGACAATCCTCCCATCGTCGTCCAGCTTACCTGCCTCACCGGTCTCTTTGCCCAACCCGATGTCGAATCCTTGTCTGAAGTGATGCTCAAGCATGAAAACGGCCCCGTGCTGCTCGTGGCCGCCACCAGCCTGACACTCTCCACCCACCAGGAACCATTTGCCACTGCTTTACTGCAAAACCTCAATAACCAGGAAACAGAACGCATGGGGGATGCCTTTCAACAGGCAAAACTTTCCTTAAATCTGGAACATAACATTGGGCTGCGAGAAATCAGCGACACATTTGTGCTCCTGGGCGACCCCAGCACAATAATCATACGGCCGTCTGCAACTAACAATTCATGATTCAATTATGCCTGAAACAACATCACCAAGACAGCAATACACCGGTATACTCCTTATTCCCCCAGCGACAGCCGTTGCCAAACGCACAATTGACATCTGCGGCGCGTTAATTGGGTTGGCCGTCACTTTGCTTCTGACCCCATTCATCACCACAGCCATCCGGCTGGATTCACCCGGTCCCATTTTGTTTCGGCAGCCACGCGCTGGACTAGAAGGACGGCCGTTTATCGCCTACAAATTTCGTTCCATGTCCCACAATCCCCAGACAGCAACGACCAAGATCATAGCCAAAAACCGTCACGATCCCCGCATAACCAGAATTGGCCGCTTCTTACGTCGTTGGAGTCTGGATGAACTGCCCCAATTCTGGAACATGTTAAAAGGTGAGATAAGTCTGGTTGGCCCTCGCCCCGAAGACATCCACATTGTGGCCCAATACAACGAACAGCAACGGCAATGTTTATTGGTAAAACCAGGGCTTACCGGCCCCATGCAAATTGCTGGCCGGGGAAATCTATCAACCGAACAGCGTCTGCAACTAGATTTAACCTATATCGGCCACATCACGCTGCGGGGTGATCTGCTCATTATTCTACGCACAATTCCGGCCGTCATCAGGGGGACTGGTGCGTATTGAAACAGCCGCCGCAGCGCTACTAACAACCAGTCTGGCATTTGCAGTATACAATCTTACCCTGGCTCCCGATTTAACCTGGGCCAACTATGGCAGTGATGGCGGTGAATTGATTACGGCCGCTGTCACCTTAGGCGTTCCCCACCCTTCCGGCTACCCCACTTACATATTGATTGGTAAATTGTTCAGCTTGCTTCCCTGGGGGGAGGTAGCCTATCGCTTAAACTTGCTTTCGGCTACGGCCGTTGCTCTGGCGGCCGGATTCACCACTGCGGCCTCGTTCCATCTTCTGACCAACCACTTCAACCAAAAGCAGCAAATGGGCACGGCCGTTGCCGTCGGACTCACATTTGCGCTGGCTCCGCTCGTTTGGGGCCAGGCCACCATCAGCGAAGTGTACGGGTTGAATTTGTTGTGCCTATCGTTATTTCTATGGGCATTATTGGGTGAACGGCCGTCGTGGTTCACCGGCCTATTTTTGGGCTTAAGTATAACTACCCACCTCACCTCTTTGCTCATGCTGCCATTAGCAATTCTCTGCATTGAGCGACGAAATCTCCCCAAATTGGGCGTAGGCGTGGGGATTGGCTTGCTCCCATTCTTGCTCATCCCCTTCATTGCCCAATCCGGCAGTCCAATTATTTGGAGCAACCCTACTACTTTAAGCGGCTGGTGGTGGCTGGTTAGCGGCCACATTTACCGCCCCAATCTCTTTAGCCTACCTCCAGACCAACTGCTGCTGCGCCTGTCTGATTGGACCTGGCTGCTATCCCAACAGTTTGCCTGGATTGGTTTTATTGTTCTTGGAATTGGAGTCTGGCAAATTGGTCGCCAGCCAGATTTGCACCCCTTACGCCGTCTTACGTTTGGATTGTTGTTTACGGCCGTCATCTATCTTATTTATGCCTTCACCTACAACACTGATGACGCCATTGTGTTGATTTTACCGACTCTGTTACTGCTGACTCCTCTGTTGACAATTGGGTTACGCCGCATTGGCTGGATAGCTTTAAGTTTGCCTCTGTTCCTGTTATTGCTAAACTTCCAGACGCAAAATTTAAGCGATGATCATAGGCTGCGGCCGTTGGCAACAAATCTGCTATCCACCGCCCCCACCAACGCCCTCATCCTCTCCTCCGATGCGGCTACCACATTCAGTTTGTGGTATTTCCATTTTGCTGAGGGACAGCGCCCGGATACCATCCTGGTAGACACACATTTATTTGCCTTTGACTGGTATCGTGACCAATTACAAACAGAATATCCTGATCTCTATCTACCTCAGACAGACGATTTAGCTGTCTTTGAACGGAGAAATGGTAGCATACGGCCGTTATGCCACGCCCAAATCAAACCGGACCAAACACCAGCCTATTCATTGAACTGTCAGGATAATCAACTATGAAAGAGAGTAATCTCAGCAGCGACAAACATGAACTGCCGCCACCTACAAGACCGCCTATGGGTTCAATTTGGGCCTGGTTGAATATTGCCCTGACCATCTTGCTCTTGGCTGCCGGCATTTTGTATCTAGTCGGCCGTGTAAGTCTGGCGGCGTTGTGGCAAGCTCTGGTCGCAGCCAATTTGTTTTACATCCTCCTCAGCCTCTTAACCATTCTTTCTATTCTGTTATTAAAAACCTGGCGCTGGCAGTTAATGTTCCCTCCCCGACAGCAGGCCCCCCCCTTCATGCCTCTATTTTGGGCGCTGCTGTTGGGCGCTTACGTCAACATTTTGGTGCCGTTTTTCCGGCTGGGTGAGCTGGCCCGCATTTTTGCTCTGGATAGGCTGACCATCATGAGCAAAACTCGCACATTGGGAACGTTGGTTTTGGAAAAAACGCTGGATATGATGATGTTGGGTTTATTGCTGGCAGTTGTGGTGTCGGCCGTTGTCATTCCCGACTTTCTTAACGAAACCAACAGCACCCTGATCCTCGGCGGTGCGGCACTAATTGTGCTGCTTGTTTTAGCTCTCATCGCCCTTAAAACTGAGTGGATCATCCGCCTTATGCAAGCCGTATTCAAATATTTGCCCCCGTCTCTGGCTGGCCGTTTAACCCACTGGACCATTACCGGGTTGGAAGGATTGGCTGCTTTGCGAGACCGGCGTCTGGCGTTGATCTTGTTGGGTAGTTCGGCCGTCATCGCGCTTATTTCTCTTTTGACGCCGCTGCTGCTCTTTGCTGCCTTCCATATCCCCTTTGGCTGGGTGGAAGCGGCCGTCATCAATATTGCCATCACCCTGGCCCTGGTTCCGCCTACCACCCCCGGCAAAATTGGCATTTTTGATGGCGTGGCTGCTTTTCTACTGCTTCGCTTTGGCCTGGAAAATGAAGCTACGATTGCCGGGTTCACCATCATTTTTCACCTGGTAGCCGTGTTGCCACTAATCATCTTGGGCAGCATTGCCGCTTCCCGCACTGGCTGGCAGTGGCGCAGGTCAGAAAGCAGATGATTTCAGTTATCATACCCGCCTACAATGCCGCCCGTACCATTGATGTCTGCCTGGCGGCGCTGCAAAATCAAACATTAGCAGCCGCTGAGTATGAGGTGATTGTGGTGGATGATGGCTCGACGGATGACACGGCCGCACGCGCCCAAAAAACCAATGTCACCCTCCTGCGCCAGCCACACAACAAAGGCGCCGCCGCTGCCCGTAATCTGGGTTTAACGGCCGCCACAGGCGACATCATCTGCTTCACCGACGCCGATTGTGTACCCCGCCCAGATTGGTTGGCAGAACTGACACGGCCGTTGCAAGACCCCTCCATCAGTGGCGGCAAAGGCATCTACGAAACCAACCAACAGCAGCTTGTAGCCCGTTTTGTACAAATTGAATATGAAGACAAATATGACCTGATGCACGGTCAGGAAACAATTGATTTTGTAGACACGTACTCGGCCGTATACCGGCATTCGGCGTTAGATGCTGTGGGCGGATTTGATGAGCGTATTTTTTATGTGGAAGACCAGGAACTTTCATTTCGATTGGTAGCGCAGGGGTACAAGATGGTGTTTTGCCCCACGGCCGTTGTCAGCCACACTCACAGCGACACAATCCGCAAATATGCCCGTAAAAAATATATGATTGGCTACCACAAAGCCCAGTTCATCCGTCGCTACCCAAACCGGGTTATCCGAGATTCCCACACACCACAAAGTCTCAAAGTACAAATGGGGTTGGCCGCCCTGATTTTACTTTCATTGGCCGGTACGATTTTGCTGACGACGCTGGCTCTGGTGACTGCCGTCCTCCTATTTATTTTTTTATTGACAACACTGCCATTCGGCCGTAAAGCATGGGGAAAAGATCGAGCAGTAGCATTGGCATCACCATTTTTATTATTTGTCCGTGCTGTATCATTAGGCTTTGGTTTCGGTCAGAGCATCATTTCCGTTTCGTGATTGCTTGAAAGTGTCTCTAGCAGGTTGTCGGAGAAGTCCAAATAGATACACAGATTTAGAATGATCCTCAAATTTTTTTTGCAAATTGTGCCAATTTAGACCAGTTATCAAAATATTTGATTTAATTTCAAAATATTTGTTGACAAATGATGGATTATTGTGTATTATGCTCACAACTTTGGCCCCGTTGTCAAAAATATCAAATTATAGTCTGTGAGAATGAACTAATGCGAAAGCTCTTGGAAGTTTGTCCTGCCTGCGAAGGCGAATTAATTGTCAGCCAACAAACCTGTATCCGATGTGGAACGGGTATAGTTGGTGAATTTCAACCCACCATTTTTGCCCACCTCTCTCCCGAAAACCTGACCTTTCTGGAAGTCTTTATTAAGAATAAGGGGAATGTAAAAGAGATGGAACGAGAGTTAGGTGAATCATATTGGGCGATTCGCAACCGCATCAATGAAATTATTGAAGTCTTGGGGTTGGAAAAGAAAAATGTGGAACCGTCAGAATCACACACTGACTTGAACGCACAGCGGCAAGACATTTTGACCCGGCTGGACGCAGGCGAGATTAACGCCGGTGAAGCGGCCGATTTGTTGAAAGCGATTAAATCTGGTTAGAACAACATCGCACCCCTCAATTAAGCAAATTTAGTGTGGCAGGTAACGGCCGTGCGGCCGCAGCTGCCCCCTGCAAGGAGAAACTCATGTTATTTTGTCCCGATCATTTATGGTATCAAACGCATAAATTGCGGCGAGAAGAAGCAGATCTCGCTCAAAAATATGCCTATCATCTAAACGTTGTCCCCAAAAAAGAGAAACCAACCCACAAAAAAGTATTACTCGTCAGTGGCGAACTGTTCATCCGGTTAGGGACAGCCATAAAACGTCAGGTAACACCACCGACCAGCGAACAAATTGCAAATACAGTTTAGGAGAAATAGTCATGAACGAAGAAAGAAAGATGATTTTAACAATGTTGGCCGAAGGGAAGATTACGGCCGCAGAAGCCGCCCAACTATTGGATGCTTTGACAATGAGCGCGGTACATTCAGACACGACCGTGCCCCACCCCCCCAAAGCACCCCAAATCCCGTATGTCCCCCGCATCTTCCACATCCAACGCCAATCGCATGTCAGCAATGCTTATATGCGGGCAATGGCCGAGGCGGGGTTAGACAATTTGAGTCAGGATGACCTGCATCAACTACAAATCCACAATATTTCCCCGGACTTTGTGCGCCAGTTGCAAGCGTTAAACTTTACCCACCTGACTGTAGATGACATGGTACAGTTGGCGATTCACAATGTACGGCCGTCATACGTCCAGGAAATGATGAAGTTCGGCTTTGATGATTTGACGGTGGACGATCTTGTCCAGTTCAGCATCCACAACATGCGGCCAGATTATGTGCGCGACATTCGCAGCTTGGGGCTAAACTTTAATGTAGATGACCTGGTGCAGTTGGGCATCCACAATGTACGTCCCGATTTCATCCGGGAAATGCAAGAACTGAAATTGGGTAACTTAATCGTTGATGATATTGTCCAATTAGCCACCCACAATGTACGGCCGGGTCTGGTGCGGGAAATTCGAGAATTGGGGCTGGATGACCTAACGGTGGACGACGTAGTGCAGTTGGGCATTCACAACATTCGCCCGGAACTGGTACATGAAATCCGCAAATTGAGCTTTGCCCATTATAATGTGGACCAGATTGTACAGTTGGGAATTCATAATGTACGGCCATCTTTCATCCAAAAGCTGCACGACATGGATTACACTGACCTTGACCTGGATGACATTGTCAGCTTTAGCATCCACAATGTTGCCCCAGAATACATCAAAGAAATGCGTGGCTTTGGCTTCAAAGGGTTGGACGCCAATACACTCATCTCCATGCGTATCCACAATGTCAGCGCCGATTACGCGGCCGCCATGCAAACCATTTTGCCCAACGTCACTCCCGAAAACCTGATCGAGATGCGTATTCACAATATCTCCCCCAAACGGGTTGCCAAAACGGTTAAATCTTTAGAAGAGTCTGTTTCTGTAGAGCAGTTGATTGATTGGCAGATTCATGGACAACTGGCTTAGACCCAGCGAGTAGTTTTCAGTTGCCAGAGGCTGTGTAAGGCGATCTTAATAATCGCCTCACAGTCATCATTTAGACCTCCGCGCATCGTATTTCCTCCAAATCTTTGACCAATTTACCCTTTGCCTATTAAAATGGGGACCTGGTAGACTTTTACTTTATCCGCAAAAATCCATGTCCCATTTAATTTGGAGGTAAGCTCATGCTCGTCATAATTAGTGATCTACATTTAACCGATGGCACCACCGGCACCACAATTGGCGCCGGCGCTTTTGAAGATTTCCGCGCCCATTTGCAAGACCTGGCTGTTGATGCCTCTGCCCGCCTAGATGGCACTTACCGGCCGGTGGGTACCATTGATCTGGTTTTGTTGGGAGATGTGTTTGACATCATCCGATCTACAAAATGGACAGACGAGGGGGAGACAGTACGGCCGTGGACGGACCCCAAAGACCCCAAACTGGCAGCCAAAATCGAAGAGATTACCAATGGCATTCTACAAAATAATGCCAAGTCATTCGGTATCTTAAAAGGCATTACGACCGATGATCCCATCACTGTGCCCACAAAACCGGGCAGCGCCGAACAAACGGCCGTAACCACCCGCATCTTCTACATCATCGGCAACCATGACTGGTTCCTGCACCTGCCAGGCAAGGCATTTGAAGATATTCGCAAATCAGTCCGGAAAACATTGGGGCTGTCTAACCCGCGCGGCCCCTTCCCCCACGCCCCAGAGAATGCCCATTGGTTGATGGACATTTTCAAAGTGCACCGCGTCTTTGCCCGTCATGGGGATATTTTTGACCCCTTTAATTATGACAAAGAAAAAGGGCGCAACGCAGCTACGTTGGGAGATGCGTTTGTAGTGGAATTGATCAACCTCTTCCCCCAAGAGGTGCGGAAACGGATGAGTGATGAACTGTCGGTTGAACTGTTAGATGGGTTGAGTGAGCTGGCTAATGTACGGCCGTCACTGCTGGTTCCGGTGTGGGTTGATACCCTGCTGCAAAACATGGAGATTCCCCAGGCGCAAGCAAACGTAGTGAAAGAAATTTGGGATGAGTTAGCCCAAAATTTCCTCAAGCTGGATTTTGTGCGCCAATTAGACAAAAGATTCCAATTCGATGCTGTAGATGCGATGGAATTGATCTTGAATCTGTACGACAATGTTTCTTTAGGCACAGCGTCTAAAGCGCTCCGCTTTATTCAAGACAAATTCTGGGGCGGCAATACCTCGTTTGCCAGCTACGCTCTGGATGAACCGGCTTTCCGGGAACGGTGGGCGCATCACATCATTTATGGACACACGCACCATTATGAAATTGTGCCCCTGGATAGAGTGTATATGGGGTATGAATCATTTAACCAACTTTATTACAACTCTGGCACCTGGCACGCCGTCCACGAATTGACCATTGCCCATGATGATCGGTTTGTGTTTCATCATGTGATGACTTTCCTGACTTTTTTCAAGGAGGATGAGCGCAAGGGACGGCCGTTTGAAACCTGGTCTGGTACATTGGGTGTACGGCCGAAGAAATAACACAAAATAGGTGTGTTATAATCTGACCAGTGTGAGTTGTATTGAGGTCTTCATATTTCCTGGCAAGAGCAGGGGAAAGACGTTGCCACCGAGCAGTTAAGGCTGATTGATGATTTGATAATTTTTCAAGAACCAGTTGATGGGCCATTGATAAAAATTATTAGCGAAACGAACCAATCCTAAGGAATGGGGATTTATTTAACCCCCAAACTTTAATCTATCATACCTGCGAAAGCGGGAATCCACTCCTCAGAAAAGATGGATTCCTGCCTTCGCAGGAATGACAACTTTCGGGTTTTATTTAATCCTTATTCCCAATTAATCCAGTTTAGGGTTGGCTGCCCAAAATTCTTCCCAATAGCACCTCAACTTTATGATTTTGAGGGGTGAGGAGTATGACACGCCCTCGTGCGAACGTGTGAACGCCTCTTTGATATTAACAAAATATCCGGCCACCCAATTTTGCAGACGGGTTGGCAACGGCCGTTTCATCTATTATCATCTATATGGTAAAAGTATTTTCCGTGCACTATTTCAACCACAGGAGGAAATCCATGTCTTCACACGATGTTGTCACCTTACTCGTATTTGTTATCGAAGCCATATTTTGGTTAGGGGCTTATGCTCTGATTCTGTACCATTCGTTTCGTTACAAAACATATGCCATGCCCATCATCGCCATGTGTGCCAATATTTCCTGGGAATTCATCGTAGGCGTCGGCCTTTTTCCCGCCTGTACCGTCACCTGGTCTACATGTCCAGATAAAATTTTGCAGCCGCTTACCTTTTCGGCCGCCATGATGGATGTCATTATCCTCTTCACCATTCTGAAATTTGGCCGTAAACAGTTCAGCAAACAACCGTTTGTACACAAATATTATTATGGGCTGATTTTGTTTGGCATTGCCACTGCCTTTACTGTGATTTACCTCATCATGGCCCAAATCTATACGCAAAATATTTACACGGCCGTAATCAATGGAGAAGTTCCAGATTTTCTAGTCGTGGGCATACAAGGCGGCGTTTATACAGGTTGGGGAGATGCTTTGATGATGGGACTCCTGTTTATTGCCATGTTTTATGCTCGTAAAAACCTCGAGGGACAATCCTTTTACATTGCCTTGTTTATGTTTTTAGGCAATATCTTTGCCTATTTATTCGACTTTTTCGCCGCCAATTTCACACTGCTAGCATTGGTCAATGTCATGGCGGCGGCTGGTCTCATTGTCAATCTGGTCTATGTGGGAATGACATATAACAAAACGAAAGAACTAGGCTTCAATCCGTGGAAACGATTATAAAAATGTGTAACCGTTCACTCCCCTGGAAAGATTGGTTCAATTTTCCTGGGGCAAGACAAGGTTTAAGAATAAATTGAACCAATCTCGTGTACCCCCTGAATGGTTACTATCAAAGGTATTTTTTTACTTGATTGAGATCATATGTTGCGCCCAATCTTTTGAATATGGCGAGGGCTTTTTGTAGATAATTTTGTTGGTCTACAAACTCGTCTGCATGACGGCCGATTTCATAATGCAGACGCCCCTGCTCATAAGGCATGTTTAACGGTTCTGCGGCCGTCAACCCTTTTTGCCAAAGTTGATGTGCTTTCCGCTTTTTACCTTTTCGCCAGGCGTATAATCCTTGCATGAGATAAGCGCGAGGCTTGCCTATCGTAAAAATACGCGCATAACTATTTAATGTTTTACACGCTTGTTGAGCCAGTTTGGGCAAGGATGGCTCCTGATACGCTTGCACCCATAGGGCAAGATATACTTCCGCAGGATTAGCGTAACCGGGCAAATTATAATAACTATTGGGGAAGGGACTGGTTAGCCCATCGGATAGAATGGCAAATCTGAACGCATCATTCAAATTATCTAGGCGGAGATGGGCCAGAGCCAGTAAGCCATAAGTGTCTAGTTCCATCTGCTCATCGTCAATTTTTTTTTCACCGTTGAATAAATTGCAGAGCGTATTCAGGCCATCCAGGGCATCATGTAACTGTCCCCGATACAACAAACTATATACCTGACATTGGATACTGTATGCTTCAAAGCGTTGGTTGTTAATTTTTTTGGCAGCCCTTTGAAGAGAAACGGCCGTTTTCAAACTCTCTTCATAATAACCCTGTAAATAATACGCTCGAGAAAGATGATGATAGCCGTCATTCAAACGGCGGGAAGCAAATTGTGTATTCAATGCAATGAGACGTTCAAACAGGGCTGTTACTTCCAGCCAACGACCCGCACCCGCCAAATAAGTGCCCTGTACCAACAGTGCGTATGAAATCGCCTCTATATTTTTTGTATTTTCGGCCGTTTGTAAGGCACGCTCCATATAAGATTCTGCTCGACTGCGCCAGGGCACAATGCTCCAAAAAAAACCTACCGGGGCAGTCGCTTCAGCTAATTCGGCCGACAGGCCAGCTTCTTCCGCCAAATTCAGCGCATAAAAAGAGTCAAATATGGACCCCACCAAATCTCCCAAAACATAATCTATTTCCACCAATCTTGAATAAGCGCGGCTGGCTGCCAATAGTTCTTCCCGTTCTGCATCCGATTTCTCTACAAACCTGGGCGGACGTCTTTTATAAACATCCTGGCGTAGAATTTGCTGGATGACTCTACCCACTTTTTTGATAGCAGAACCAGCCGGCTTTGGTTTGTTCAACAACATGAGGCCAGTCGTCAAATGGTGAAAGCCCTTTTTATAGCGCGTCCAATTGACATACGCTTCACCGGTTCGCAAATGCCACCGCGCCCGTCGGTTCTTTTTACAAATAAAACCTGCTGCTTCATCTAATTCAAGCGCCTTCGTGAAAAAATGAATGGCCTCTTCATCGGCAGCATTTCTCACAGCCTGTTCACCTGCTTTTTCCAGATAATAAATAGCCTTTATACTGTCTTCTGCTCTGCTCCAGTGGTGAGCTAATAATTCATAGGCGCTGTTTAAATCATGCGCGTAATATGTTTCATAAACCTCGGCCGTTTGTTGATGTAACTGCTTCCTTTGAGCAAAGGTCATCAGATTGTAAGCCACTTCCTGTGTAATATTATGCTTAAAAATATAGGCTAAATCGGGTTCCGGTATCTCCTGAAGGATGATTTTTAGCTGCTCTAATTCAAGTAAATTATCCATAAGATATTGTTGATCTTCATGGACCGGATAAATATCTTGCAGTATTTGGAAAGCAAATAACCGTCCAATAATACTGGCAGCTTTGAGGGTGATTTGTTGTTGGGGCAGAAGTTGGTCTAACCGACTGAGGATGACGCCTTGAATTGTATCTAGAAATATGAGGCTTGAGAACTGATCAACATCTGGTGACAGCACACAAGCGCCGTTTTCAATTCGAATGATACGAGCATCCCGTAAAGCATAGGCCAATTCTTCACTAAAAAAAGGATGACCTTCTGCTTTTTCATACAGCAAGCGGGTTATGGGTTCTGGCAAGTTTTGTACGCCCAGCCGCTTGCATACCAGGCTGTTGATGGCGGTCTCAGGCAGGACGCTCAAAAGCATGTGATGGGTATCTGGATGATTAAGCAAGAGAATGTAGTCTGGAGGGGGAGGCGTAGACTGCGGCCGAGTAGTGACAACGATAAATAAAGGCGACACCGCTCGCTGCACCAGGCGCAACAATGTCCAGGAACTGGAATCAAACCAGTGGGCGTCTTCAAGGATGAGTAACAGGGGGGTAACAACGGCCGTTTCCTGCAATAACCGTATTATCAAATCATGAACATTATCAGCCCGCGTTACATCACTCATCTGCTCCGTCAATTCATTTTCTGGAAAATCCAACGGCAAAAATATGTTAAGTAATGGCGCTAACAACAACAACTCCGGATCAATGTGTGTCAATCGCGCCAATACCTGTTGCCGTAAACGATGCTTACTGGCGCTGTCTAACGCAACGCTGGCCACAGAGACATCCAAAAATATGTACACGACCATACGCCAGGCATGATACGGCGTCATTTGTTCAATGGCATCACCCGCCCCAAAAAGGTAAATAATATTTTGAGATTGCGCCGTTTTTAGCAAATCAACAATAAGATGTGATTTACCAATACCCGCTTCCCCTTCCACCAAAACCAAATTACGCTCACCCTTACGCAGCGCATACAGATATTGATTGAGCAAAAAACGTTCTGAATCGCGCCCGATCATATCACCGTCAACGGCCGCTGGCGCTGGCGCTTTTGCTTCACGACTAAACACAACATACGTGGTAACCGGCTTAGGGAATCCTTTTAGTTGAAGTTCGCCCAATTCCTGAAAAAAATATTGCTTAGAACGACTGGCTTCTGCTAAATGTTTTGAGACCAGAATTTGCCCAGGTTCGGCCTGGGTCATGAGACGGGCAGCCAAATTTACATCAACGCCATGAACGCCATACGTTCGACGAGACGGACTGCCATAAGCGCCGGCACGCATTCGACTCTGGCTGATACCTATCCGCAAATCATGAATATAATCAAAAGCTTCATTTGCTTCGCTCAACTCCCAGGCTGCGCTAATAGCCCTGTCGGCGTCATCTTCATGTGCATGGGGCGCCCCAAAAGCAGCATACATGTAACTGCCCTTATCGCCAACAGTCAATTCTAATAAATAGCCGCCATACCGAACCATAATCGTTTGTACAGATTGAATAAACATCCCTAGCTTTTCCTCTGCATCAGGGGCGCTGTCGAAATCAATGCCGGAAAAACTGATAAAACAGGCAACCACCGGACGTAATTCCGCCAGAAAACCGGCCGGTGCCCGCTCTAGCTGCTGGAGAACGGGAGGCAATAACCACTGTCCGGCCACTTCATTGGGAATGGGAATATGATCAGCCCATGGCAGACCGTCAACTTCAGGTGGCGCACTGCTTAATAAGAAGAAAGGGTGTCCTTGTCTTGTCATTCGCTGAGTGGCGGCCTGGCTGCTTCCTTCAATAACAGGTGCCAGGCTCATATCAAGCCCAATTTCACCTCTGGATAATGATTGTTCTATGGCGGCTAAGGTATCGAGCAATCTCCCAGCCAGAACATCAATGATGTTGATTTGGGCGTCTCCTACCAGAAAACGGCGTACCGCACCGGTAGCAACGGCCGTTTTAATGCTTAAAAAAATCTGCTGCCCAGAAGGGATGATAATGACATCCATTTCAGCTACCACTTGCTGCATCCCATACGCAGCCGCAACGCCGCGCAAACCATCGTCGCCATCAAACCAGCAAGTAATCGCATCCCCGCTGAAGCCGACTACACTGCCATGATATTGATGCACCACATGGATCAAACGACTATAAATTGCATTCAGATGGTGGGTGATCATTTCGGCGCCACGCTGCGGCCCCAGTTCCTCAGCAAGAACGGCCGTTAGGGAAGTAAAACCAGAAATGTCTGCAAAGAGCGCCGTACCGGTCGTCCGATCTGGCAACGATTCACGACGGGCCAATGCCTGACGCCGGTCCATGGGAATATAGGCATTTAACTCGCTCATGCGATTCTTCAAACGGGTTTATGGCTAAAGCCGTTTTTCTCCTTGTTCCCCCCCGAAAGTGCGAACGTCTCATTCGCCAGGCGCAGGCAAAACACCTACGCTCCATTTAACTCCTTGAATTTTACATGAAGCCCATCCCCAAGTCACGGCAACTTATCAAGAGAATGGGCAATATATCTAAATGATCATATGATGGGCGGCTATGTCTAAATTCCAGGAATTATTAGGTTACAAATGAAGTCTGTTAAACAGTTAGAGAGCTTGGCAGAAACGGCCGTCCCCCACACCGATTATCTCATACAAAAATCACCTATTTTCTATGGCTGGATTATTTCTGTCGTTGGCGCTATTGGCCTAATTATGACCAGCCCTGGACAAACTTATGCCGTCTCTATTTTTATTGAACATTTTATCCACGACTTGGGTCTGAGCCGCTCTCTGGTAAGTACCCTCTATACAGTTGGCACCTTAACCGGCAGCTTTGCCCTGCCGTTTGTGGGCCGGCAAATTGATAGACGAGGGCCACGATTGATGGTGTTACTTATCTCAATTGCCTTTGGTTTGGCCTGCATCTATATGGGTTTTGTGCATAATGCTTTCATGCTGGGCGTAGGTTTTGTGGCAATTCGTATGTTGGGCCAAGGCAGTCTCTCTATCGTTAGTCAAAATGTGATTAACCAATGGTGGGTGCGGCACCGGGGCATGATCATGGGCATTGTTGGTCTGTTTGTGGCTCTATTGGGTTTGGGACTTTTTCCAAATTTAATCAATTGGCTCATTCCAATCACTGGTTGGCGCGCGACTTATATGATTTTAGGGGCTTTATTGCTGCTGTTTATGGCCCCTCTCGGCATGCTCTTTTTTCGTGATCGGCCTGAGCGATATGGCCTACAACCAGATGGGGTTGGTAGGCGGTATGAGGTAAAGGTGATGGGAGCAGCTGGCTTGGCAGGCTCAGTGCAAGCCGTTCCCTCTCTGAAAGAAGAAGAATGGACGGCCAGTGAAGCCATTCGCACCGGCGCTTTTTGGAACATCTCTTTGGGCATGGCAGCTATTGCTATGCTGTCTACCGGCTTGTTCTTCCATATGATTAGCATCTTTGCTGATAATCAACTTTCAGCATCGGCCGCAGCTTCGGTCTATGTGCCCATTGCCATGACCACCGCCTTGTTCAACCTCGGTGGCGGTTTTTTCATTGACCGTATTGCGCCACGATATTTATTAGCAACAGCGCTCTTTCTTCAGGCCATTTGTTTAGGGATGGCGCCCTATTTGACGGGTGTAGAAGTTGCCTTTCTGTATGGGGTTGTTTTAGGGGCAACCAGCGGTTTATCACGCATTGTTGGCAGTGTGGTATGGGCTGTCTATTTTGGTCGTCGCCATTTGGGTAGTATTACTGGTTTGGCTACACCAATTGGCGTGGCCGGCACTGCCTTTGGGCCGCTATTGTTTGGGGTGGGACGTGATGTGATGGGAACCTATAACACAGTTCTGATTTTTTCGGCCGTTGGGCCGCTGTTGTTGGGCATTGCGGCGCTATTCTTACGTAAGCCTCGAAAGTGAGTTGCCTTCTGTGCCGGTTAAGAAATTTACTGACACGGCCGTTTCTACAATTTGGACACGGCCGTTCGTCCCATCCTCACATTTACTCACAATCTTTTCTAAAGAAATACAGTAATGTGTGTTATTATCGGCTGCATCTTAATCTTTGAGATTGGAGATTAAATCTCCTAATCTCTAATCGCTAATAGTAACCACTCAGCTACCAGAGGTGCGACGCACCTGAGTAGTTACCTCCAATCTCTTAATCTCATTCAACAACATGTATTGTAAGAAAAACTGCACCGATCTTATTTTCAAGACCATACGCCCCCTCATTTTTATTTGCTTGCTGTCCGTTGTTACCACAACGGCCGTCCGCCCCATCGCAGCCCAGGAAAATGTAGTTGTTAACCTGACCGATGCAGAAAAGGCGTGGCTGGCAGAACACCCAACGATCCGCATTGGGGTGGACCCGGAGTATGCCCCTTACAGCTTTGTAGATGACAATGGCCAATATGTGGGCGTGGCTATGGATTTTGTGGACCTCATCAGCGAGCAGTTGGGGGTTTCGCTGGAAGTGGTTCCGGGGCTAACCTGGCCAGAAATTGTAGAGGGCGCTCGCAACCGGGAGGTGGATATCATTATCACGGCCGTGCAAACCGATGAACGAGACCAATTCCTGGATTTCACCGAGATTTACATCCCCACCCCGCTTGTCATCATGATCAGAGTGGATGATTCCACGCTCAAAGCGCCAGAAGATTTGGCCGGCAAAACGGTGGCCCTGGTAGACGGCTACTCCTCATCTGAGCGCGTCTTGCGGGAACATCCCACTATCGAACCTTTACTGGTAGAAAATCCTTTAGAAGGGCTGGTCGCTGTTTCTTCAGGCGCGGCCGATGCGTATGTTGGCGTCTTAGGCATCAACCTCTACCTGGCGAGCAACTATGGCGTCCAAAACTTGCAAATCGCCACCAATTACGATCTACAGGGAAATGGACAGCGGCTGGCGTCTCGCAATGATTGGCCTGAACTGGCGCCCATTCTCGAAAAAACGCTTAAAGCGATTCCTGAAGAACAAAAAAGCCAAATTTTTCAAAAATGGATCCCCGTTCAATCCGCAGAAAGCCCGTCCAATTCAGCAAACAGTCTAATATTGTCAGCCAAAGAATCAGCCTGGTTGGCTGAACATCCCATCATTCGCGTCGCGGCCGACCCAAATTATGCCCCCATTGCTTTTACAGATGGACGGGGCCAATTCCAGGGAGTGGCGATAGATTATCTGGCCCAGATTTCTGACCTGTTGGGTGTTGAGTTTGAAATCACACAGACAGGTACCTGGGATGAGGTGGCTTCCCGATTAGAAAATCAGGAATTTGACCTTTTTGCTACGGCCGTGCCCACACCTGACCAGCGCCAAACTAGCAGCTTCACCTCACCATACCTCACCTTACCGGCCGTTATATTCACCCATGAAGACGTCTCCTTTATTGGCGATCTCAGCCAACTGAATGGGGAGCGGGTGACGGCCGTGAAAGGCTTTGCAGTTACCGAATTCTTAAAACGAGATTATCCTGAAATCGAGCTGATAGAAACGGATGATGTGGCGGCCGCTCTGGACCCACTGACCCGGAAAGAAGCAGTCGCCTATATCGGCAGCATCTTAACCACCGGCTACTATCTGCGGCAGGGAGGCTATCAAAATTTGAAGGTATCTGGCCAGACGCCTTATCAAATCGAACTCACACTGGCTACACGCAGCGATTGGCCTGTTCTGGCTGCGCTATTGCAAAAATCATTGGACTCACTGGCCCAGGAAGAACATGAGGCCATCAGCCGAAAATGGGCCACAATTCAGATAGCCCAGGCCATTAACTTCCGTCAAATAGCTTTCGTTGGCCTGGCAGGAATTAGTATTGTCCTTTTGTTTACCGGTTGGAATATGAGTCTCCGGCGTGAAGTTTCCAAGCGTAAACAAACAGAAGAAGCATTGCGCCAGGCCAAAGAAACGGCCGAAAACGCCCAATCGGAAGCAGAAACAGCCAATCGAGCTAAAAGCGCCTTTCTGGCCAATATGAGCCATGAATTACGCACTCCACTCAATGCCATTCTCGGTTTTGCCCGCCTGATGATGCGTGACGCCACAATGTCATCTAAAAGTCAGAAAAACCTCAATATTATCAATGACAGTGGCGAGCATCTTCTGGGTCTTATTAATGATGTCCTGGATATGTCCAAAATTGAGGCCGGTCACGTCAGCCTTTACAACAGCAAATTTGATCTGCAACAATTGCTCAATGATTTGGAAGCTATGCTGCACATGCGCGCCCAAAGAAAAGGGCTGCATCTGGTTTTTGACCTGGCGCCCAATTTACCGCGCCATATTGAAGGCGACGAGAAACGATTGCGCCAAGTACTCATCAACCTACTCAACAACGGGATTAAGTTTACGGAACAGGGAACTGTTTCCTTACGTGTGTCTCCCCTGCCGCAGCTAATTGAGGCTAACGGCCGTGACACTGCCCGATTAGCCTTCACCATTTCCGATACCGGTGTAGGCATTGCTCCAGAAGAAATCGGTCAGGTTTTTGCCGCTTTTACGCAAACGAAAAGCGGACGACAATCGGGCGAAGGCACCGGGTTGGGACTACCCATCAGCCGCCAGTTTGTGCGTTTAATGGGGGGTGACATTGCGGTGCAAAGCCAGGAAGGGCAAGGAGCGACCTTCACGTTTGATATCCAGGTCAGGCTGGCACAGGCAGAGGAGATCAGTGAGCCGGAACCCGCGCGGGAGGTTATCGGTCTGGCGGATGATCAGGAAGTGTATCGTATTTTAGTGGTAGATGATGTGGCCGAAAATCGGGCCATATTGCAGACACTTTTGCAAACAATTGGGTTTTCGGTGCAAGAAGCGGCCGATGGGCAGGCAGCGCTGGATACCTGGAAATCATGGCAGCCCCATCTCATCTGGATGGATATTCGGATGCCGGTGATGGATGGCATGACGGCAACAAGGCACATTAAGCAAGCCGAGGTCAACACGACCTCACAAACGATTGTTATTGCACTGTCATCCAGTGTGTTAGATGAGGAACGGGAGCTTGTATTAGCGGCCGGTGCGGATGATTTTGTGCCCAAACCATTTGCCGAAGCGGAGATTTTTGGCAAGATGGCTACCTATTTGGGTGTTCGTTATCTTTATGCAGATTTACCCCAAACGGCCGTGCCAACCACATCGGCCGTTAGCAAAACTAACCCCCCTGTGTTAACACCTGAATTGTTGTTGAGTTTGAAAACGGCCGTGAAGCATTTAGACATGGAAAATATTGACAGCAACATTGAAGACATTAGCGCCGTTAACCCTGCTCTTGCTCACACCCTATCTGAACTGGCCAGCGACTTTCAGTACGGTGACATGTTGAGCCTCATTGATGAAACCAGAAACGAGTTAGCCGCAGATTCTCATTAACACGAAGCGTTATGATACTTATATTCCAGACGCAAAGCAAAGAGATGGATCATTACCAAAATGCCTAAATCAACCCGTATCATCAACTGGCGTTACCGTCGGCAGCAGAAAAAACAACGCAGCGGCACGACCGTATTCAAAATCTCGGCCGTAATCCTCTTTGCTATTTTATTGATGGGCTGCTTTGTGATTACGTTAGGGGGAGTGGGAGTAACAGCCGTGTACGCCGCCTTCACCCAAGACCTACCCGACTTCACCGAACTGGAAAAGCTGGGGCAGAATGAAACTACCACCTTCGAAACCACTAAAATCTATGCCTGGTCGCCAGAAAGGGAAAAAGACAGCCGCAGCCACACCCTCATCTACGAAATCATAGACCCCCTCGGTGGTGACCGCCAATGGCTACCCTACGCCCAAATCCCACCACAGATGATTGACGCCACAATAGCCATTGAAGACCGCACCTTCTGGACAAACCAGGGCTTTGATCCCGTTGGTATCGGCCGTGCCTTTAACGAATTCGTTTTGCAAGGCGGTGACATTCAGGGTGGCTCTTCCATCACCCAGCAGGTCATCAAAAACAATCTCATCGAACCGGAACGACGCATTGTGGCCGCCGAACCCGGTTTTGCCGATTACCAACGCAAAGTGGAAGAACTGCTGCTGGCGCAGCGTGCCGCCACCACATTCAGTAAAGAACAAATTCTGGAATGGTATCTAAACACAAACTTCTACGGCAATCTGGCGTATGGATTGGAAGCGGCCGCCCAGGTGTATTTTGACAAATCGGCCGTGGAACTCAACCTCTCCGAAGCAGCTATGTTGGCCGCCATCCCCCAATCTCCCGCCCTCAACCCTATCAACAACCCCGAAGCGGCCAAGCAGCGGCAAGAATTGGTGTTAGATGCCATGGCCCGCGAAGGGATGATTTCAGAGGAAACGGCCGCCACAACCAAACAGCTACCCATCACCGTTGCCCCCGGTATTGAAGAGCGCTTTGATATTATTGCTCCCCATTTTGCCCTGCAAGTACAGCAAGAGTTGGAGCAGATGTTCCCGCCCGATTTGGTGTTAGGCGGCGGACTGCGCGTCTTTACCAGCCTTGATTTAGAGATGCAACAGCAGGCGGAATGTGTCGCCCGCGCCCAGGTAGCCCGACTTTCTGGCGCGGTAGGAAATGGTCTGCCAGCCGATGAAGCGGCCGCTTGTGATGCTCTATCATTCTTGCCCCCTCTGGTGGCCACCGACCAGGGCGTAGACCACGACGTGAGCAATGCGGCCGTCGTCATGTTAGACCCTCGCACCGGGGAAATCAAGGCAATGGTGGGCAGTGTCAATTATTGGGACGCCGATATTGATGGCTCGTTTAATGTGGCTGTAGACGGTCGTCGTCAACCCGGCTCCTCCTTCAAACCATTCACCTATCTAACCGCGCTCACTCAGGGGCACAACGCCGCCACCATGTTATTGGATGTGGAAACCGATTTTGGCACACCTTACAACGGCGTCCCTTACGTGCCCCAAAATTACGACCGCCAGTTTCATGGCCCCTTGCGGCTACGGCCGGCATTGGCAAACAGCTACAACGTCCCGGCTGTGCAGGTGATGAGTTGGGTCGGCATACCCAAAGTGCTGCGTACAGCTCACAGTATGGGCATTGATACACTGGATCAGGGCAACAGCGCCTATGGTTTACCGCTGACATTGGGGGGCGGCGAAGTCACCCTAGTAGATATGGCTTATGCGTTTTCCGTCATGGATAATATGGGTGTCATGGTGGGGCAGCCCCGCCCCGAAGCCGAGCAGCGTCCCGGCTACCGAACCCTTGACCCGGTTGCCATTTTGCGTGTGGAAGATAGAAATGGAAATGTTTTGTATGAATACAATCAGCCACAGCGCCGCGAAATTTTACCACCGCAGTTGGCCTATTTGATGAATGACATCCTGTCTGATCGCAGTGCCCGCTGCGCCGGTTTTGGCTGCCCCAATGCGTTGGAATTGCCAGATAATCGTCCCGCGGCCGCCAAGACGGGCACAACCAATGACTATCGAGATGCGTGGACAATTGGGTATACGCCGGAATTGGTCACGGCCGTGTGGCTGGGCAACAGTGATAACAGTCCTATGGAAAATGTGCCCGGCTCCAAAGGGGCGGCCCCGGTGTGGCTCGCTCTCATGAGTTGGGCTTTGCAGGCTGAGGGAATTGGTGTATGGGAACGGCCGTTGGGATTGATTGAGATAGCGGTGTGCAATATCTCTGGATTGCTGCCTACGCCTTATTGCCCCACCGTGTCTGAGCTTTTCATCGAAGGAACCCAGCCCGCAACTTTTGACACCATTTACCAGGAGTTCGCCATCAATCGGGAAACGGGACGGTTGGCGACAGTGAATACGCCGCCAGAGCTAATTGAACGTGAAATTTTCCGCGTTTACCCGGAAGCGGCCGCCGATTGGGTGCGCGAGAACGAGATTGAACAACCACCAACTGAATACGACACCATTACCTCCCCCATCGCCAATGATGAGATCGGGATTCAAGCGCCACGGCCGTTTGCCTTCATCCACAATCAAATCATCATCACCGGCACAGCCAAAAGCGATGATTTTGTCTTTTACCGCCTGGCCTATTTTGAAGGACTTACCCCTCAAAACCTGCAATCCCTGGCCGACAACATCACCGAACCCAAAGAGAATGAGCCGCTGGCCGTCTGGGATGTATCCCAGTTAGAAGGTTTGTACACTTTGCTGCTGACGGTGGTACACGACGATGGCTCCTTTGCTGAATTCAGTGTCCCCGTTACAGTGGACAACACCCCCCCCGAAGCAAACATCCTTTTCCCCCTGCCCGATCAACAAATCTTCACCGATGAAGAGTGGATTATCATTCAAGCTCAAGTCACAGACAACGCCTCCATTGATCGGGTAGAATTCTTTATAGACAATGCCGAAGTCCCCTTTGCCATTAGTACCGTGTCTCCTTTCACCGAAAAATGGACAATACACGGAACCGGCTGCCACCACTTCAAAGTGATTGCTTATGATGCGGCCGGCAACACAACCAGTAGCGAACCAGTGACCGTCTGC
The DNA here is from genome assembly GCA_024223125.1 of Chloroflexota bacterium. Next base: position 2,439 of record JAAEOP010000139.1, on the reverse strand, counting down.
CTGGTTCAACGCAAATCGTAACCATTCAGGTACCCGGCACTTCATTACCAAGTCTACTGGAGTAGTACACTCGTTTTTAAGCGCCGGGCACCTTGGGGGAGTGAATGGTTTCCGCAAATCCTAGAAATTCTCGTTTTACTATAGGTATCAAAAAAGGTAATCATTCAGGGGGCTACCAAGACCCTAAGGGTTTTACTCTTGAGAGTACCCGTTAGATTGATCGAAAAACCCTTAGGGTCTAAACGGATACTAAAAAAGCAACTATACAGTCCTCTCTCGACTGTCATACCCGCGAATGCGGGTATACAGACGCATGGATTCTTGCCTACGCAGAGCCTGCCCTCATGATGATGGGGGAATGACCTGTATAAAACATTTTGCTAGAAACGGATTTCCACTAACGTGACATAGATATTTCACGCCTTCAACATGGTCAGACAGCACACCCCTATGCTACCTTTTTTGAAATAAAAAAATGGCCTGGAGTGTGAATGATGACAACTCAAAAGAAACATATTTTAATTGTAGATGACGACCCCGAATTGCAGCGCATGATTGGCATGTTTTTGTACCGCGCCGGTTATGAGGTGTCTAAGGCGAATGATGGTGGCAAGGGGTTAACGGCCGTCAGCAAAAACAAACCCGATCTCATTATCGCCGATGTGATGATGTCTAAGATGGACGGTATGGAAATGGTGCGCCGCCTGCGGGCACAAAATTCCACCCGCCATATACCCATCATTATGCTCAGCGCTCTGGGGGATGTGGACAACAAGGTTAAAGGTTTTGACGCTGGGGCCGATGATTATTTAGCAAAACCGGTAGATTCTAAAGAACTGCTGGCTCGCATTCGCGCCCTCTTAAACCGGGTGCATATTGTACCGGAAGACAGCGGCAAAATCGTTTCTTTGATTGGAGCGAAGGGGGGCGTGGGGGTCACGGCCGTTGCCGTTAATTTAGGCGTCATCCTGGCCCAACAAAACAAATCCGTCATCCTGGTAGAGTTACGGTCGTGTGCCGGCGATCTCAACCGATTTCTACAACTGCCCACCGTGCAAAAAAATCTGACCAGTCTGGCAGGAATGGAACCAGAGAAGATTAAGAAACGGAACATTACCCGCTGCCTGGTTACACATTCTTCCGGTCTAAAAGCGCTGCCTGCTGCAGCCGCATATAATGATTTGGGGTTGACTGCCGTGCATATAGATGCCATCCTGGAAAATTTGAGCCATGAAGCAGAATATATTTTGCTGGATTGTCCGGCCCAGTTGAACCCCGGTATCCGTACCGCTTTAGAAATGTCGGACCAGATTTTATTGCTAACCGAACCGGACCCGCTTTCTGTCAGCCGGGCACAGCTGATTGTAGAAAATTTCAAACAATGGGAACTTTTTGACCGCGCCAATATGGTTTTGACACAGCGCAGCCGGGGCAATGCCCAACTAAATCGGGTAGAAGTGGAGGAGGCAGTGGGGATGAGTGGCGGCGATCATCAAAAGGCAGCCCGTTGGGAAACTCGCGCTCTGGAAGTAGATATTCGCACCCGGCAGGGGGTAGCCGGGGCCATTCCACCCGACCCTGACCGCTTTAATGAAGCCATCCGAGACCGGGTTCCCCTGGTGATGATTGAACCCACAGCCCAATCAGCCCGCGCCCTTTATGATCTGGCCGGTTGGCTAACGGCAAAGTATGAAGGAAAAGAAGTGGGAGAGGAAAACGGCCGTCAACCCACCTGGCAAAGCGTCTATTCGACGACCGCTTAAAGCAGCTTAAACTGTTCAAACCCATCCTGGCAGTCGCGGCAATACCACACAGTTTTGCAAAGAGTGGGTCCAAACGCATTTTTGAGGATTGTATTTTTGGAGCCGCAGTGGGGGCAAACGGCCACGTCTAAAAAGGGCACCGCTTGAAAGTCTCCACCATGACGCTGTGGGGGGGCGATGCCTAGTTTCCGTAGCTTTTCACGGGCTGAATCGGCAATCCAGTCGGAAGACCAGGGGGGATGGAAGACGATTTTTACAGTTACGGCCGTAAACCCCAATTCCCGCACCTTCGCTCCGATTTCACGCTGCATCACAGCCAACGCCGGGCAGCCGGAAAAGGTGGGCGTCATCTGCACTATTACCCCATCGTCGGAGATGGCTACCTGGCGCACAATTCCCATTTCTACAACGGAGATCAGGGGTAGTTCGGGGTCTTCTACCTCTTGTAACGCCTGCCAGATGTCGGTTTCGTTTAAGTCGGCCGTCATACATCATCCCCTACCATCGTGCCTGGGGGTCGAGCCGGGCGACAGATTGCATTTCATTTAATAAGGTCGTTAGATGGGGGGTATGTTGGTGACGGCCGTTGGCTGGCGAGGCGTTGTTCTGCGGAATTTCCAGGCCAGAATCTGCCAGATACTGCGTCACCAACTGCCACCATTCATCATGCAAATTT